>NZ_JBVHZJ010000017.1:0-59878 GCF_055574655.1 Streptomyces sp. NPDC029956
TGGTTCCCCCGCCCCTTGCCACACCCCCGGGACGGGGGGGGGGGGGGCAGGAAAAAAAAGGACCCCCCCGGGGGGGGGGGGCGGGCCAACCCCCCCCCCCCCCACGGACGGCGCACCCCGCACCGGTCTCTCCCCCGGCTACCTCCGCCACGCGGCGGGCAAGCTGGGCGGCGCACTCGTCTCCCTCTTCGCCGTCCTCGTCACCAGCTTCTTCCTGTTCCGGATCATCCCCGGCGACCCGGTCAAGGCGATGACGCACGGCGTGCCCACCTCCGCCGAACAACTCGCCACACTGCGGCGCCAGTTCGGACTCGACCTGCCGCTCTGGCAGCAGTTCACCGACTACTGCGCGAAGGCGCTGAGCGGCGACCTCGGCACCTCGTTCCAGTTCCGCGCCCCGGTCGGCGACCTCATCGCGGAGAAACTGCCCGCGACGCTGCTGCTCACCGGCGTCGCCGTGGTGATCTACTCGGCGCTCGGCCTCTGGCTCGGCACCCGCTCGGCCTGGCGCCACGGCGGGCTCGGTGACAAGCTCAACACCGGGATCGCGCTGACGCTGTGGTCGGTGCCCTCCTTCTGGCTCGGGCTGCTGCTCATCATCGTGTTCTCCGTCGGCATCGGCCCGGTCCCGGGGCTCTTCCCGACCGGCGGCATGGAGTCGGGCACGGGCGAGACCGGCTTCGCGTACGTCCTCGACGTCGCCCACCACCTCGTCCTGCCGGTCGTCACGCTGGTGGCCGTCGGATACGCGCAGACCCTGCTCGTGATGCGCTCCTCGCTCCTCGACGAGATGGGCGGCGACTACCTGACGACGGCGCGGGCGAAGGGCCTGCGCGACGACGACGTGCGGCGCCGGCACGCCGTGCCGAACGCGCTCCTGCCGACCGTGACCATGATCTTCATCAATCTGGGCCATGTGGCGGCCGGGTCGATCCTGGTGGAGACGGTGTTCTCCTGGCCGGGGCTCGGCGGACTGTTCTACCAGGCCCTGAGCGTGCCCGACCTGCCGCTCGTGCAGGGCCTCTTCGTCGTCTTCGCCGGGGCGATGATCCTGATGAACCTGATCGCCGACCTGCTGTATCCGCTGCTCGACCCCAGGGTGGGCCGATGACCTCGACCGAGCCGGCGCTGCCGTCGGCCTCCTCGCTGCGGTGGGAACGCCGCCGCAGCTCGGTGTCCCGCTTCTGGAAGGCGTACCGCACCCACCGCGCCGGGCTCTACGGCCTCGCCGGGCTCGCCCTCATCGCGCTGCTCGCACTCACCGCCCCGTGGACCGTCGGTGCCGACGTGCAGTCCGTGACGCAGGCCCCGGGCACCGCCCTGGAGTCGCCGAGCGCCGAATTCCCGCTGGGCACCGACCAGTTCGGCCGCTCGCTGCTCGGTCTGCTGATCTGGGGAGCGCGGATCTCGCTGCTCGTCGGACTGCTGGCGGCAGCGCTCTCGGTCGCCATCGGCACCCTCGTGGGAATCATCGCCGGGCACTACGGCGGCTGGTTCTCGACCGTCGTCATGCGGATCACCGACTGGTTCCTGGTGATGCCGACCCTGGTCCTCGCGATCGTGCTCGCCACCGTCATGTCCCGGTCGATGTGGACGGTCGTCATCGCCATCGGAGTGACCTCCTGGCCGACCACGGCCCGCCTGGTGCGGGCCCAGACGATCGCCGTCGAGTCCCGCCCGTACATCGAACGGGCGACCGCGCTCGGCGGCGGCCACGGGCACGTCATGAGCAGGCACGTGCTGCCGAACGTCATGCCGCTGGTGCTCGCGCAGACCACGCTCGGCATCTCGACCGCCATCCTCACCGAGGCGACGCTCGCCTTCCTCGGGCTCGGCGACCCGACGGTCGTCTCCTGGGGCGGCATGCTCCAGGACGCCCGCGAGGCCGGCGCGGTCTCCTCCGGGCACTGGTGGTACCTGGCCCCGCCCGGCATCGCCATCGCCCTGGTCGCGCTGGCGTTCACCCTGTGCGGCCGGGCCGTCGAGTCCGTGCTCAACCCGAAGCTGGGGGTGAGCCGATGAGTACGCGGAGCCTCCTGGAGGTACGGGGCCTCAGGGTGACGTACGGATCGGGCGCGGCCGCCGTGCCCGCCGTGCGCGGGGTCGACCTGACCCTGGAACCGGGCCGCAAACTGGGTGTCGCGGGCGAGTCCGGCTGCGGCAAGTCCACACTCGCCCTCGCGCTGCTGCGCCTGCTTCCGGCGTCGGCGCGGATCGAGGGGCGGATCCTGCTCGACGGCGACGACGTCCTCACCATGAAGTGGGGCCGGCTCCGGGCCGTGCGGTGGGCGGGGGCGTCGATCGTCTTCCAGGGCGCGATGCACTCGCTCAACGCCGTGCACCGGATCGGGGACCAGATCGCCGAACCGCTGCTCGTCCACGGCCGGGCGACCCCGGCGGCGGCCCGCAGAAAGGCCGGCGAACTACTCGAACACGTCGGTCTGCCCGCCGCGCGCGCGGCCGCCTACCCGCACGAACTGTCCGGCGGACAGCGGCAGCGCGTGATGATCGCGATGGCGCTGGCCTGCGATCCGCAGCTGATCGTCGCGGACGAGCCGACGACCGCGCTCGACGTGATGATCCAGGCGCAGATCCTGCGGCTGATCGAGCGACTCGTCGCCGAGCAGTCCATCAGCCTCCTGATGATCAGCCACGACCTCGCGGTCCTCGCCGACACCTGTGACCGGCTGGCCGTGATGTACGCGGGCCGGGTCGTCGAGGAGGGTCCGGCCCGGGCGGTGTACGAGGCCGCCCGGCACCCCTACGGCCGGGCACTGTCCTCGGCGTTCCCGCGCGTCGGGGACCTCGCGTCCCGGCGTGCGCCGCGCGGACTGCCGGGCGACCCGCCGGACCCGGCGGACCTGCCGGGCGGCTGCACCTTCCGTCCGCGCTGCCCGGTGGCGGTGGACGCGTGCGGAGAGATCGATCTGGAACTACGGGAGGCGGGCGCGGATCACCGGGCCGCCTGCGTCCATGTGGGGAGCGCGTCATGAGCACCGAGACGGCCGTGCGTACGGAGACGACGGCGGCGTCACTGCTGTCGGCGCGCGGACTGCACGTCACCTTCCACGGGCGGCGCGGCGCGCCGCCCGCACGGGCGGTCGACGGGGTGGACCTGGACATCGGCGCGGGCGAGATCGTGGCCCTCGTCGGGGAGTCGGGCTGCGGCAAGACGACGCTGGCCCGCTCGCTCCTCGGCCTGGTCCGGCCCACGGCGGGGACGGTCTCCTTCGACGGGAAGCCGCTCGCGTACGGCGCCGGGGCCCTCAAGGCGTACCGGAAGCGGGCCCAGCTGGTCCTCCAGGACCCGAGCGGCTCGCTGAACCCCCGGCACACGGTGTACGACGCGGTGGCGGAGGGACTGCGGATCCACGGGTACACGGGTGACGAGCGGGAGGCCGTCGCCGGAGCCCTCGCGCGGGCCGGGCTCCGCCCGCCGGAGCGCTTCTTCCTGCGCTACCCGCACGAACTGTCCGGTGGTCAGCGGCAGCGCGTCGTCATCGCGGGCGCGCTGGTCCTGGAGCCCGAACTCATCGTCGCCGACGAGCCGGTGGCGTCACTTGACGCCTCCGTACGGGGCGAGATCCTGGCGCTGCTGCTGCGCCTGCGGGACGAACTCGGCCTCTCCGCCCTGGTGGTGACGCACGACCTGGGTCTCGCCTGGAACATCGCGGACCGGGTGGCGGTGATGTACCTGGGCCGGGTCGTGGAGACCGGCACGGTGGAGTCCGTCCTGACCCGGCCCCGGCATCCTTACACCCGGGCGCTGCTGTCGGTGCTTCCGGAATCGGAGGGCGCTCCGGTGGTGCTGACCGGCGAGCCCCCGGACCCGTCCCGCATCCCGTCCGGCTGCCGCTTCCACGCCCGCTGCCAGATCCTCGCCTCGGGCGAGGCGGCGGCGGTCGCGGACCGCTGCCGCGGCGAGAGCCTGCCGGTCCTGGGCGGCGGCGGGGAGCAGGAGGTGGCCTGCCACTGGGTGGCGCGGGGCTAGGGGGTGTCGTCGAACTCCCCTCGTCGCCCGGCAGGCGGGAGGGCGACGGCAGGCCCTAGCCGGCCTGGGGGTTCTCCAGGTCGTACGCCTCCGTCAGCTCCCGGCAGCGCTTCACGTCGCCGGCCATCGCCTCGAGCAGGTCGTCCAGGGTGTCGAACCTGAGCATCCCTCGGACGTACGCGAGGAAGTCCACGGCCACGTGCAGTCCGTACAGGTCGAGGCCCACACGGTCGATCGCGTAGGCCTCCACCGTCCGCTCCGTACCGTCGAACTGCGGGTTCGTGCCGACGGAGATGGCCGCCGGCATCCGCTCCCCGTCGGCCGTCAGCCAGCCGGCGTAGACGCCGTCGGCCGGGATCGCGGTGTGCGGGAGGGTCTCGACGTTGGCCGTCGGGAAGCCGAGTTCGCGGCCGCGCTGCGCGCCGCGGACCACGATGCCCTCGACGCGGTGCGGACGGCCGAGGATCTCACCGGCGCCGGTCATGTCGCCCTCGGCGACGAGCCGGCGGGTGAGGGTGGAGGAGAACGGGTCGCCGCCGCCCGCGGTGCCGCTGACGTACAGGTCGATGACCTCGACCTCGTAGTCGTAGGTGGCGCCGAGCTCGGACAGGAAGGCGACGTTGCCGGCGGCCCGGTGTCCGAAACGGAAGTTGGGGCCCTCGATGACGGCCTTCGCGTGCAGCTTGTCGACGAGCACCTTGACGATGAAGTCGGCCGGTGACAGCTGGGAGAACTCGGCGGTGAACGGCAGCACGAGCACCGCGTCCACGCCGAGGCCGGCCATCAGCTCGGCACGCCGGTGGTGCGGGGCGAGCAGCGGCGGGTGGCTGCCGGGCCGCACGACCTCGGAGGGGTGCGGGTCGAACGTGACCACCACGGAGGGGACGCCGAGTTCCCGGGCGCGCTCGACGGCCCGCCCGATGATCAGCTGGTGCCCGCGGTGCACACCGTCGTAGGAGCCGATGGTGACGACGCTGCGCCCCCAGTCCTGGGGGATGTCCTCCAAGCCACGCCAGCGCTGCACTGTGACCGCTCCTCGTCCGCCTGTTCGCCGATTACGCAGGTCTAAGACTGCCATGCCCGAGGCCGTCGGTTCGCATCGGCATGGAAGTGCCGTGGCTCCGCAGCGCCCGGAGGGTCTCCGGACCGAGCAGCGGCGCCCATGCCGCGGGGTCGCCGACCGTCCAGCGGGCGAGCTGTGTGGCGAACGCGGGCCGCGCGCGGACGAGTCCCGCGAGGAACGGGTCGAGCTGCCTCGCGCCTTCGGGCGTACGGGCCCACAGGGCGCCGACCTGGTGGGTGAGCGCCCGGTTGCGCGGCTCGCTGCGCCGCTCGGCGCCCTCCGCCGCGGCCTCCAGGAGGACGGCCAGAACGGTGAACTCCCCGGTCTCGGCCTCGTAGCGCTCGTGCTCCAGGAGTACGTCGAGGAGTTCGGCGCGCAGATGCCGGGAGGCGCCGGTGCCGGGCGCGGCGAGGACGGGGGCGAGGGCGCCGCGGACCCGCGCGGGACGGCCCCGGATCAGGCCGGAGACCAGCGGGAAGAGTACGGCCCGGGCGGCCGGGCCGTACTCGAAGCGCCGGTCGACGAAGTCGGCCACGTGCCCGGCGCCCTCCGGGTGGCGGGCGACGTACCCGCGGACGAGGGACGCCACCCGGCGGGCGAGCGCGGGCGTGTCGACGTCGGCGAGGGCCCGCAGGGCGGCGGCGGGCACCTCGCCGGTGCCGTCCAGCCGGGCCCCGAAGGCGGCGAGGACCGGTCCGGGGTCGGCCGCGAGGGCCTCGACGAGGGCGCTCGCGGGCACCCGGGGCTCGGCGAGGGCGCGGGGCAGGTGGCGGTCCCGGGTGTGCGGGTCGCGGATCAGCAGGCCCAGGGCGGCGCCGTGGAGGCTCTGGTCGCCGGGTCGGGCGAGGAGGGCGAGGGCGGCGAAGCGGAGGAGTTCCCGGTCGGTGGGGCTGGTGGCGTGACCGGCGACGAGATGCCCGTACGTGGCGGCCGCCACCCTCCGTTCAGGGCGCCCGTCGTCGTGGGCCCAGCGGTCGACGGCCCGGCAGACGGCGGAGGGCTCGTCCTCGGCGAGGGCGGCGAGGAGGCCGTCGGCAAGCGGGTGGGCGGTGGCGACGAGCGCCTCGCAGAGATCGTCGACGGCGAGCGCCCGATGGGTGTGCAGAAGGGCCTGGGCGGCGGTGGCGACGGTCGCGCCCGGGACGGCGGGGAGGGCGCGGTCGTCGACGAACCAGCGGCAGAGCAGCGGCTGGACGCCCCGGGGGTCGGCGGCGAGCATCCCTGCGACGGCGGCGAGGGCCCGGCCGCCGCCGGGGCCGCCGCCCGGGTCCTCTCCCAGGTCCTCGCCCTGGCCCTCGCCCCGGTCCTCGCCCAGGTCGCCGCCGCGGTCCTCGCCGGCGGGCGGGGCGGCTGGGGGCGGGTCGGCGGGGACGAGCCGCCGCAGCAGGTCGATCCGCTCGTCCTCCCCGAGCGGCAGCCCCAGCCAGAACTCCGGCCCGAACGCGGCGAACACCGCGTGCCGCCCGCCACGGGCGCCGATCCGGCCGGCGCCGGCGTCGTGCGCCTCGGCCCCGCCCCCGATCCGGTCGGCGAGCAGCCGCAGGACGGGGAGGTACGGCCGGAGGTCCGGCAGCCTCCGCACGCTCTCGCCGAACAGCCGGGCGGCCCACCAGGGCCCGTCCCCGGAGGCTCCGTCCGCCTCGTCGGCGTACCGCCCGAGGGCCTCGGCGAGCACGGCGAGCCGTGGGGCGAGGCCGGCCGGACCTCGCTCCCGGTGGAGCAGCAGGAGGGCCTGGAGGACGGGGCCGATGCGATGGCGCGGGACGGGCGGGGGCGCTTCGTCGGGGGTCCGCTGCCGGGGGACGGCGGGCGGCGCGAGGGGGTCGGCGAGGGCGGCGGGAACGGCCGCGGCCCCGGGGCCGGCAAGGGAGCCGAGCCCCGGGGAGAGCAGTGCCTCCAGGGCGCCGTCCAGGTCCAGGTGGGCCGCCTGCACCCAGTCCGCGAGTTCCTCGTGGGCGAAGCGGTAGCCGGAGCCGGCCGGGACGAGGAGGCCTTCGGTGAGGACCGCCGAGGCCCAGCCGGCCCGCCAGGGGAAGAGCTCCTCGAAGGAGGGCCGGTCGAGGACGCCGTGCCCCGGGCCGAGGCAGCGGCGGGCCGCCTCGTGGACCTGGCCGGTGACGCGGGCGGCCAGGCGGCGTACGGCGCTCCCCGGGGGCAGGGGCCGGGAGCCCGCGGCGATCCGGACGGCGATCCGCAGGCACATCAGGTCGAGGTACGCGGTGAAGATCTCCTCGCGTCCCGGCCGCCCGGGGACGTCGCCCGGCAGCGCGGCCCGCACCTCGGCGAGCAGCCGCAGGGCCAGCGGGTGGCGGGCGTCGGCCTCGGCGAGGTCCGTCTCGCCGAGCCCGTACCCCTCGCGTACGGCCTGGGCCTCGGCCGCGGAGTACGGCCCGAGGACGAGGGCGGCCTGCGGTCCGCCGGGTGCTCCGCCGCGGGGGCCCGGCGCCGGCCGGTGCAACGCGCCCGGCCGGTAGAGGGCGCCCGCGCGTTCCCAGTGCTCGGGGCGGCAGGCGGTGACGAGGCGGACGCGGTGGGCGCGGAGCCAGTCCTCGGTGGCGGTCGTCCAGTCGGCGAGCCGGTGGGCCAGGTGCGGCGGCATCTCCTCGGGGCCGTCGAGGACGACGAGGAGCGGGCGGCCCGCCTCGTGGGCGAGGGCGGCGGCCCGTTCGGGGGTGGCGGTGGTGGTGTCGCCGAGGGCCCCGGAGGCGGCGGCGATCCGGCCGGCCTGCTGGAGCGCGCGGCCGACGGCCTCGGCGAGCGAGCGGTCCCCGGCGCGCAGGTCGGCCCCGCGCAGCCGGACGGTGGGGGCGGGTGCGACGCCCCGGGCGCGGCGGGCGCAGAGGGAGGCCAGGGCGGTGGTGCGGCCGGTGCCGGGGGCTCCGACGAGGGCGAGGACCGGCGCCTCGCCCGCCGCGAAGCGGGCGAACCCGCGGACGCACTCGGGGCGTTCGACGGGCTCGGGCCAGGGGTCGGGGTCCCGCACGGGTCCGGTGGAGGTGGCGGTGAGTTCCAGGATTCCGGCGAGGTTGAGGTCGGGGCCGTAGGCGGGGACGGTGGCCGCGTTGCGCCGGAGGAGGGCGGCGAAGGGGCCTTCGGGGCGCAGTCGCACCGCGTATCCGGCGGCGGGACGGTCGCCGTGCAGGGCGGTGCCGAGGACGGCGAGGACGGTGCCGGTGGTGGTGTCGAGGACGGGGCCGCCGGCGGCCTGGCCGCCGAGGCGGAGGGCCTCTGCGCCTTCGGTGCCGATGGCGAGTTCGAGGGCGTCGGCGAGCACGTGGAAGCGGTCGGTGGCGGTGTACGTGACGGCGGTGGGGCCGAGCACGCGCGCCTCGCGCCAGCCGTGGGCGGCGATCCGCACGTATGTGCCGGGTTCGATCTCGGTTCGGGTCGCGAGCGGCAGCGGCCGTACGCCGAGGCCTTCGGTCCGTACGAGCGCGAGGCCGTTCTCCGGCAGCGGGGTGACGGCCTCTGCCTCGGCGAGCCAGGTCCGGTCGCCGGGAGCGTGCAGGACGACACGGCTGAGCCCGTCGACGGCTTCGTGACTGGTGACGACCGTTCCGTGGTGGTCGGCGAGGAATCCGGTACCGCGAGGCCGGCCCGCCAGATCGCAGATCCGCACCAGCGTCGCCAGGTCCCCGCGTCCCATGGGGTCGACGGTAGGTCGCCGGTGATCACACGGAGGACCACGAGAGGGGAACGCGCCCCCTGGCACTCCCCCCTTCACTCCGAGCGCCTCCCTGATCGGGTGATTCTTCGGCGTTTCGCCGGACAGGATCTCGCGGGGGAAACAGGGGGGGGAGACACGTGAGGGCGGGCACGCGCGCGTGCCCGCCCTCACTGTGAGCCGACGATGAGCTCCGAACCGCTCGGATCAGCCGAAGACGGCGAGGCTCTTGGCCTTGCCCCGCTGGTCCTCCACGAGCGCCAGCAGCGTCCCCCCGGGCCCGTAGACCGCGACGGGACCCGCCGGGTACTCGGGCATCTCCAGGCGGACCCCGTTGAGCAGCAGCTTGGCCCGCTTCTCGTCGACGTCCCACCGGGGGAACGCCGCCGAGGCCGCGTCGGCGACCGGCATGACCGTGAGCTCCTGCTGGAGCTGGTCGAGCGTCTTCGCGGCGTCCAGCTTGTACGGGCCGACCCGGGTGCGGCGCAGCGCGGTCAGGTGCCCGCCCACGCCGAGTCCGGCGCCGAGGTCCCGCGCGAGCGCCCGGATGTACGTACCGGACGAACAGACCACGGAGACGACCAGGTCGACGACGGGGGTGCCGTCCTCGGCGGTCGCCTCACGGACGTCGTACACCTGGAAGGAGGAGACGGTGACCGGGCGGGCCGGGATCTCGAACTCCTCGCCACCACGCACGCGCGCGTACGACCGCTTGCCGTCGATCTTGATCGCGGAGACCTTCGACGGCACCTGCATGATGGCGCCGGTCAGCTCGGCGACACCCGCGTCGATGCCCTCTCGGGTCACCTTGGACGCGTCGACGGACGCCGTGATCTCGCCCTCGGCGTCGTCGGTGATCGTCGTCTGGCCCAGGCGGATGGTGCCCAGGTACTCCTTCTCGGTCAGCGCGAGGTGACCGAGGAGCTTCGTCGCCCGCTCCACGCCGAGGACGAGGACGCCGGTGGCCATGGGGTCGAGCGTGCCGGCGTGGCCGACCCTGCGGGTCTTCGCGATCCCGCGCATCTTGGCCACGACGTCGTGCGAGGTGAAGCCCGACGGCTTGTCGACGATGACAAGGCCGTCGGGCACCTTTGCTGCGTTGCTCATTCGGCGGCTTCGTCCTCGCCCGGCTTCTTGTAGGGGTCGGCGTCGCCCGCGAAGTGGGCGCCCGAGGACGCCTCCCGCACCTGGGCGTCCGAGGCCCGCGCCTTGTCGAGGAGGTCCTCGATCGTCTTCGCGTTCTCCGGGAGGGCGTCCGCCACGAAGGCCAGGGTCGGGGTGAACTTGGTCCCCGCCGCGCGGCCCACGGCCGAACGGAGGATGCCCTTGGCGCTCTCCAGTCCGGCTGCGGCGCTCGCCCGCTCCTCGTCGTCGCCGTAGACCGTGTAGAAGACCGTGGCCTCCCGCAGGTCGCCGGTGACACGGGTGTCCGTGATGGTCACGTGCGTGCCCAGGCGGGGGTCCTTGATGCCGCGCTGCAGCTTCTCGGCGACCACCTCCCGGATGAGGTCTGCCAGCTTCTTCGCCCGCGCGTTGTCGGCCACTGGTCCTTCTCCTTCTTTGCCTTGCTCAACATCAGTCTTCATCAGTGTGGAGCCTGCGGCGCACCGACAGCAGCTCCACCTCGGGGCGGGCGGCGACGAGCCGCTCGCACCGGTCCAGTACGTCGCTGAGGTGTCCCGGGTCCCCCGACACCATCGCGACGCCGATCTCGGCCCGTCGATGGAGGTTCTGGCCGCTGACCTCCGCCACGCTCACCGCGAATTTCCGCTGGAGCTCGGCGACGATCGGCTTGACGACGGAGCGTTTCTCCTTCAACGAACGAACGTCGCCGAGGAGCAGATCGAAGGACAGTGTCCCCACATACATGTATGTCCGGATATCCCGCCGGTTCGGGTTCGGTGTGCCCGCCGACCACTCGGCGGGGACATCCGAAACCGTACACGCAACGGCCGGGGCCGATCGACGGAATAGTTTCCGCCGACCGGCCCCGGCTCACTGCTGCGATCGGACGCGATCAGGCGCGCGGCTTCTCGCGCATCTCGTACGTCGCGATGACGTCGTCGATCTTGATGTCGTTGAAGTTTCCGAGGTTGATACCACCCTCGAAGCCTTCGCGGATCTCGGTGACGTCGTCCTTGAAGCGGCGCAGACCGTGGATCGTGAGGTCCTCGGCGATGACCTTGCCGTCGCGGACGAGGCGCGCCTTGGTGTTGCGCTTGACCTCGCCGGAGCGGATGAGGACACCGGCGATGTTGCCCAGCTTGGACGAGCGGAAGACCTCGCGGATCTCCGCCGTGCCGAGCTCGACCTCTTCGTACTCCGGCTTGAGGAGGCCCTTGAGCGCCGCCTCGATCTCCTCGATCGCCTGGTAGATGACCGAGTAGTACCGGACGTCGACGCCCTCGCGCTCCGCCATCTGCGCGGCACGGCCGGCCGCACGGACGTTGTAGCCGATGACGATGGCGTCGGAGCCCATGGCCAGGTCGATGTCCGACTCGGTGACCGCACCCACACCGCGGTGCAGGACACGGATGTCGACCTCTTCGCCGACGTCGAGCTGGAGCAGCGAGGCCTCGAGAGCCTCGACCGCACCGGACGCGTCGCCCTTGATGATGAGGTTGAGTTCCTGGACGAGACCGGCCTTGAGCACCTTGTCGAGGTCCTCGAGGGACACCCGGCGGACGCGCTTGGCGAAGGCGGCGTTGCGCTCACGCGCCGCGCGCTTCTCGGCGATCTGACGGGCCGTACGGTCCTCGTCGACAACCAGGAGGTTGTCGCCGGCACCCGGGACGTTGGTGAGACCCAGGACCAGGACGGGAGTCGACGGGGTCGCCTCCTCGACGTTGTTGCCCTTGTCGTCGAGCATCGCCCGGACGCGGCCGTACGCGTCGCCGACCACCACGGTGTCGCCGATGCGCAGCGTTCCGCGCTGGACCAGGACGGTCGAGACGGCACCGCGACCGCGGTCGAGGTGGGACTCGATCGCAATACCCTGCGCGTCCTGGTTCGGGTTGGCCCGCAGGTCGAGCGAGGCGTCGGCGGTGAGGACGACGGCCTCCAGCAGGGAGTCGATGTGCAGACCCTGCTTGGCGGAGATGTCGACGAACATCGTGTCGCCGCCGTACTCCTCGGCCACCAGACCGAACTCGGTCAGCTGACCGCGGACCTTGGTCGGGTCCGCACCCTCGACGTCGATCTTGTTGACCGCGACGACGATCGGGACGCCGGCGGCCTTGGCGTGGTTGAGCGCCTCGATCGTCTGCGGCATGACGCCGTCGTTGGCCGCGACCACGAGGATCGCGATGTCGGTCGACTTCGCACCACGGGCACGCATGGCGGTGAACGCCTCGTGACCCGGGGTGTCGATGAAGGTGATGCGACGCTCTTCGCCGTTGACCTCGGTACCCACCTGGTAGGCACCGATGTGCTGGGTGATGCCACCGGCCTCGCCCGCGACGACGTTCGTCTTGCGGATCGCGTCGAGAAGTCGGGTCTTACCGTGGTCGACGTGACCCATGACGGTGACGACCGGCGGACGGGAGACCAGAGCCTCTTCGCCGCCCTCGTCCTCGCCGAACTCGATGTCGAAGGACTCGAGGAGCTCGCGGTCCTCTTCCTCCGGCGAGACGATCTGAACGGTGTAGTTCATCTCCTCGCCGAGCATCGTCAGCGTGTCGTCGGAGACGGACTGCGTGGCCGTGACCATCTCACCGAGGTTCATCATCACCGCGACGAGCGACGCCGGGTTGGCGCCGATCTTCTCGGCGAAGTCGGTGAGGGAGGCACCGCGCGACAGGCGAATGGTCTCGCCGTGGCCGCGAGGCAGCATCACGCCGCCCACGGACGGGGCCTGCATGGCCTCGTACTCCTGGCGCCTCTGACGCTTCGACTTGCGACCGCGACGCGCGGGACCGCCGGGGCGACCGAAGGCGCCCTGCGTGCCACCACGGCCACCGGGACCACCGGGACGGCCACCGAAGCCACCGGGACGACCGCCGAAGCCGCCGCCACCGCCGCCGGGACCACCCGGACGACCGCCGCCGCCACCGGGACCACCGGGACGACCGGCGAAGCCGCCGCCGCCACCGCCGGGACCGGCCGGACGACCGGCGAAGCCGGGACGACCGCCGCCGCCACCGCCGGGACCACCCGGACGGCCGCCGGGGCCGCCGGGACCACGGCCACCGCCGCCAGGACCGGGACGCGGGCCGGCAGCGGGACGCTGCGGCATCATGCCCGGGTTGGGACGGTTACCGCCGGGCGCGCCGCCCGGACGGGGAGCCTGCGGACGAGGCATGCCACCGGGGGTCGGACGAGCGCCGCCCTGACCCTGCGGACGCGGAGCGCCGCCGGGGCCACCCTGCGGACGCGGGGCGCCCGGAGCGGCACCGGCGCCGCCGGGACGGGGAGCGCCGCCACCGGGACGGGGCGTCTGCGGACGCGCCATGCCGGTGGAGCCACCCGAGGTGAAGGGGTTGTTGCCCGGACGCGGACCGGCCGGACGGGCACCGCCCGGACGCGGAGCGCCCTGACCCTGCGGACGCGGGGCACCCTGGCCCTGCGGACGCGGCGCGCCCTGACCCGGACGGGCCGGACGCTCGGGGCGGTCGCCGGTGGGACGGGCTCCCTGCCCGGCGCCACCGGGGCGCTGGCCGGCGGCGGGAGCCGACGGCGGAGCGGTGAACTCGGGGGCGGCCGGAGCCGGCGTGACCGGCTTGGGCGCGGGCTTCGGGCCCGGGCGGGGGCCCGAGGCGGCCGGAGCCGGGGAGGGGGTGCTGCTCGCGGCGGGCGCGGCCGGAGTGACCGGGGCCGGCGCCGCAGGCGCGGCGGGGGCCGGCTTGGGGGCCGGGGCGCCGGGCTTGGGGGCAGCGGGACGAGCCGCGGCGGCCGGAGACGGCGCCGCGGGGGAGGGCGCCGCCTTGCGGGGCGCGCCGGGCTTGGCAGCGGTCTTGCCGGCGTTGCCGCCGGGACCCTGCAAAGCGTCAGTCAACTTGCGCACGACCGGCGCCTCGATCGTCGAGGACGCCGAACGGACGAATTCACCGAGTTCTTGGAGCTTGGCCATGACGACCTTGCTCTCCACACCGAACTCCTTGGCGAGTTCGTATACCCGGACCTTAGCCACTTTGCTCCTTTGTGAGGTCCGGGTTACCGCCGGACCGTCGCTACTTCATGGGCGTACTCATCGCGTACTCATCGAGTGCTCATCGCAATCTCGACCTACTTCCAACTCGCGAGGTACCTGACCGCACGGTGTTCCGTGCCGTACTTCTTGTTCACTGCGGTGCCGGCTGTTCGACGTGATGACGCAGTTCCGCTGTTTCGAGCGGACCCTGGACCTTGAAGGCCCTCGGGAACGCCCGGCGGCGGACCGCCAGATCGAGACAAGCCACGGCGGGATGCAGGTACGCACCCCGGCCGGGCAGCGTACCGCGATGATCAGGAACGCACTCGTCCTTGTTCACCACGATCCGCAGCAGATCGCTCTTGGCCGCTCGCACCCGGCATCCCACACAGGTTCGCTCAGGGCACGCGCGGGCATGCGTCCGGCCAGACACGATTAAGTCTACCTCCCCGTACCGACCTCACCTGTTTGGGGCAAGAATCGAACAGTTGTTGGCCAAAAACGGTCTCAGTCCTCCGGACCGCTCGGCTCGGTGTCCGGACGGATGTCGATCCGCCAGCCGGTGAGACGCGCGGCGAGGCGGGCGTTCTGGCCCTCCTTGCCGATCGCCAGCGACAGCTGGTAGTCCGGCACCGTCACGCGGGCGGAACGGGCCGCCATGTCGACGACCTCGACCCTGGACACCCGCGCCGGGGAGAGCGCGTTCGCCACCATCTCGGCCGGGTCGTCCGACCAGTCGACGATGTCGATCTTCTCGCCGAGCAGCTCCGCCATCACGTTGCGGACGCGGCTGCCCATGGGGCCGATGCAGGCGCCCTTGGGGTTCAGGCCCGAACGGGTGGAACGGACGGCGATCTTGGTGCGGTGACCGGCCTCACGGGCGATGGCCGCGATCTCGACCGAGCCGTCGGCGATCTCCGGCACCTCGAGGGCGAAGAGCTTCTTCACCAGATTGGGGTGGGTGCGCGAAAGAGTGACGGACGGACCGCGCACACCCTTCGCCACCCGGACGACGTACGTCCGCAGCCGCAGACCGTGCGTGTAGTCCTCGCCCGGCACCTGCTCCTGCACCGGAAGAATGGCTTCCAGCTTGTCGTCCAGGCGGACCAGGACGTTCTTCGGGTCCTTGCCCTGCTGCACGACACCGGCGACGACGTCGCCCTCACGGCGGGCGTACTCGCCGAACGTCACGTCGTTCTCGGCGTCCCGCAGACGCTGCTGGATCACCTGGCGGGCGGTGCTCGCCGCGATCCGGCCGAAGTCCGACGGGGTGTCGTCGAAGTCCTTGGGCTCCTGGCCCTCCTCCAGATCGGAGGGGTCTTCCTTCGCCCACACCGTCACGTGACCGGTGAGCCGGTCCAGCTCCACACGCGCGTGGCGGCGGGCGTCGGGGGTGCGGTGGTAGGCGATGAGGAGGGCCGACTCGATCGCCTCGACCAGCAGGTCGAAGGAGATCTCCTTCTCATGCGCCAAGCCCTTGAGCAGCTTCACGTCGATGTCCACGGCTACGCCTCCTCTTCCTTCTTGTCCTTGCGGTTGAACTCGAGCTCGACACGCGCCTTGACGATGTCGGCGAACGCGACCCGGCGGGCGGTGGGCTTGCGCCCCTTCACGCCCGGCACTTCGAGGTCGAGGCCGTCCTCGTCCACGGCCAGGATCCGCGCGACCAGTTCCTCGGCGGCGCCGTCGGTGGTCAGCTGGAGCTTGGCGAGGCGGCCGACGGCCCGCACGTAGTGGCGGTGCTCGGTCAGCGGGCGGTCGGCGCCGGGGGAGCTGACTTCGAGGACGTACTCGCCCTCGCCCATCACGTCGGTCTCGTCGAGCTTCTCGGAGATCGCGCGGCTCAGCTCGGCACAGGCGTCCAGTTCCACGCCCTCGTCCGAATCGACGACGATCCTCACCAGTCCACGGCGGCCGGCCCGGGACACCTCGATCTCTTCCAGATCCAGGTCCTTCGCGTGGACCAGCGGCTCCACGAGTCCGCGCAGCCTGTCGCTCTGGGTGGTGCTCATCCGGGTGACTCCTCGGCCGCGTGTGCTGTTGTGGGTTCGTCGCGTCTTCCTCGCGTGTCAGACCAAAGGGTATCCGGTCCGGGAGGGTGTTGCCGTCCACCGCCCCGGGGCCCGCGGGTACGCTCGCCTGCGGTGATCCCGACGATCTTCGACGACGTACCACAGCTGAGGGAGAGAGCGTGACGACGACGGGCAGGCGCGCACTCCTGACGGCGGCGGTCTCGGCCGTCGCCGCGGCGGCGCTCCCGGGCTGCACCGCCTCCGTGGACCCCGGTCCCCGGAAGCCGGATGCGGCCGAGGTCGAGGCCGAACGGGTGGCACGCGCCGAGGCCGCGCTGCGGCTGCGCTCCGTGACCGCCTCCAGGACCCTGCTGGAACGTCACGACGCGGTGCTCGGCGCCCACCCGGCCCTCGCACCCCTGCTGACCCCGCTGCGACGCTCCGTGGCGGCGCACGCCGAGGCGCTCGGCGAGGGCGGTACGACGGTGCGACCGGCGACGGCCCCGCCGACCGCCTCCGCCTCCCCTTCCGCCGGTGCCTCCGCCTCCGCGCGGCCCACCGCGCCCCCCGTGCCCGTCGCGGCCGACCCCCGGTCGGCGCTGAAGGAGCTCGCGGCGGCCGAGCGCACGGCCTCCGACGCCCACACCGCCGCCCTCGTCACCGCCCCGCCCGAGTACGCCCGGCTGCTGGCCTCCGTGGCCGCCGCCGGAGCCGTCCACGCCTACCTGCTGACCGAAGGAGCCCGGGCATGAGCGCCCTCGACGCGACCCAGGCCGCACTGGCCGCCGAACACGCGGCGGTGTACGGGTACGGGGTCGTCGGCGGCCGCATCGGTACGGAACGGCGGGCCGAGGCCACCTCCGCGTACGAGGCCCACCGGGCGCGCCGGGACGCGCTGCGCCGGAGCGTGCGCGACCTCGGTGGTACGCCGGTGGTGGCGGAGGCCGCGTACGAGCTGCCCTTCCGGGTCGCGGACCCGGCCGGCGCCGTACGCCTCGCGGCCGTCCTGGAGGACCGGGTGGCGGGGGTCTACTCCGACCTCGTCCGGGCGACCGAGGGCCCGCGGCGCAGCGAGGCGGCCGCCGCGCTGCGGGAGGCGGCCGTACGCGCGGTGCGCTGGCGCGGCAGCGACGTAACCTTTCCTGGGCTCGCCGAGCGGGTGTGAGCCCCGCCCCGACCGAAGGAACAACGTACGCATGGGTTTCGAACCGCCGCAGCGACTGATCAGGACGCTCGGTGAGACGTACGGGGACGCCGCGGCGGCCGAGTGGCTCGGGAAGCTGCCCGAGTTCGCCGCCCAGGTGCTCGACCACGCCTCCCTGGACAGCGAACGGGTGATGGCACCCGGCGGACGCAGCAGCCTGGTCGTGCTCGTCCGGCGGTCCGACGGCTCCCCCGCCGCGCTCAAGATCGCACCCGCGTTCGCCCGGCCCGACCTGGAGCGGGACGCGCTCGCGCACTGGAACGGCTGGGGCGCGGTCCAGCTCCTCGACGAGACCGCGGAGGGCGCGCTCGTCCTCGAACGGCTGCACCCCGAGGTCTCGCTGCGCTCGCTCCCGGAGGCGAAGGCGCTCCTGGAGGCGGCCGGGACCGTACGCAAGCTGTGGGTCGAGCCGGCGGCGGAGCACGGCTTCGAGACGGTGGCCGAGCGGACCGCCCGGCAGGCGGCGGCGATGGTCCCGCATCTGACCGGGGCGGCGACCGCCGAGCTGACGACGGCGGCGCTCGCGGCGCGCGAGGAGCTGGTGGCCGCCTCCTCCGAGACGATGCTGCTGCACGGGAACTTCCGGCAGGGCAAGGTGCTCGGCGGTGACCGGGCGCCCTGGCTGGCCGTGGGCCCCGAGCCGCTGGTCGGCGAGCGGGCGTACGACCTCGCCCGGCTCGTACGGGACCGGGTCGAGGATCTGGTGGCCGCGTCCTCGGGCGCCTCGGCGGCCCGGCGGCGGGTCAACAAGCTGGCCGACTCCCTGGATCTCGACCGGGAGCGGCTGCGCGGCTGGACGCTGTTCCGCGCGGTCGAGTCGGGCACGCGGGCGCTGACGGCGGGGCGGCGGCAGGACGCCGAGCTGCTTCTGGAGTTCGCGAGCTGGCTGTAGGGGAATACCCTTTCTGTACCGTTCGGCTCAATCCAGGGGGCCGTGATGATCGAAGAGCTGCTGGTGGCGGCTGCCGGGGCGGCTGCGGCGATGGCCGTCTACGCCGGTGCGGCCGCGCGGGTCGTGAAGCAGTACGAGCGAGGAGTCGTCTTCCGCTTCGGCCGGCTGCGCGACGACGTGCGCGTGCCCGGGTTCACGATGATCATTCCGGGGGTGGACCGCCTCCACAAGGTGAACATGCAGATCGTCACGATGCCCGTGCCCGCGCAGGAGGGCATCACGCGGGACAACGTGACGGTGCGGGTCGACGCGGTCGTCTACTTCAAGGTCGTCGACGCGGCGGAGGCGCTGATCCGGGTCGAGGACTACAAGTTCGCGGTCTCGCAGATGGCGCAGACGTCCCTGCGGTCGATCATCGGCAAGAGCGATCTCGACGACCTGCTGTCGAACCGGGAGAAGCTCAACCAGGGCCTGGAACTGATGCTGGACTCCCCCGCGATCGGCTGGGGCGTGCAGATCGACCGGGTCGAGATCAAGGACGTCTCGCTGCCGGAGACGATGAAGCGCTCGATGGCCCGGCAGGCGGAGGCGGACCGGGAGCGCCGGGCGCGGGTGATCAACGCGGACGCGGAGCTCCAGGCCTCGAAGAAGCTGGCGGAGGCGGCGGCGGTCATGTCCGACCAGCCTGCCGCGCTGCAGCTGCGGCTGCTGCAGACGGTGGTGGCGGTGGCGGCGGAGAAGAACTCGACGCTGGTGCTGCCGTTCCCGGTGGAGCTGCTGCGGTTCCTGGAACGGTCGACGATGGGGCAGGCGGCGGCCGGGAGCGAGGCGCCCGCCGTGGTGTCGGACGCGTCGGCAGCGCCCGCCCCGTCGACGGCACCGTCCCCCTCCACGGCACCGTCCTCGTCGCCACCCTCGGCTCCGTCGACGCCCTCGGCTCCGTCGACGCCCTCGGCTCCGTCGACGCCCTCGGCTCCGTCGACGCCCTCGGCTCCGTCGACGCCCTCGGCTCCGTCGACGCCGCCGGTCAGTGACGCGTATCTGAAGGGCGCGGCCCATGCGGCGGAACGGGTGGAGCCGGTCGGCGACCTGACGGGGGCGTCGGTGGATCCGGCACCACCGGAGGAGGGCGCCTGAGCCTCCCCCGACGCGCGGGAGGGGCGGGGGCCCCGGGCCCCCGCCCCTCCCTCATGTCTCCCGCGATCAGGCGGTGAGGCGGGCGAGCGCCTCGTCGACCGTCAGTTCCTCGCGGTCGCCCGTCCGGCGGTCCTTCAGCTCCACGACGCCCTCCGCCGAACGGCGGCCCGCGACCAGGATCTTCGGGACGCCCATGAGCTCCGCGTCGGTGAACTTGACGCCGGGCGAGACGCCCGCGCGGTCGTCGACCAGGACGCGGAGGCCCGCGGCGGACAGCTTGTCGGAGACCTCCAGGGCCAGCTCGATCTGGAGGGCCTTGCCCGCGGCGACGACGTGCACGTCGGCCGGGGCGACCTCGGCCGGCCAGCACAGGCCCTTCTCGTCGGCCGTCTGCTCGGCGAGCGCGGCGACGGCACGCGAGACGCCGATGCCGTACGAGCCCATGGTCACGCGGACCGGCTTGCCGTTCTGGCCGAGGACGTCGAGCTTGAGGGCGTCGGCGTACTTGCGGCCCAGCTGGAAGATGTGGCCGATCTCGATGGCGCGGTCCAGCTTGAGGCCGGTGCCGCACGTGGGACACGGGTCGCCCTCCTGCACGACGACGACGTCGACGTACTCCTCGACCTCGAAGTCACGGCCCGCGACGACGTTCTTCGCGTGCATGCCGTCCTTGTTGGCACCCGTGATCCACGCGGTGCCGGGCGCCACGCGCGGGTCGGCGATGTACGTGACCTTCTCCAGGCCCTGCGGGCCGACGTAGCCCCGTACGAGGTCGGCGCGCTCGGCGAAGTCGGTCTCGGTGACCATCTCGACGGTCGCCGGCGCGAAGTGCTCCTCGACCTTGCCCAGGTCGACCTCGCGGTCGCCGGGGACGCCCACGGCGACGATCTCGCCGTCGACCTTCACCAGGAGGTTCTTCAGCGTGGCGGAGGCCGGGACGCCGAGGGAGGCCGCCAGGGTCTCGATCGTCGGGGTGTCGGGGGTGGGGATCTCCTCGGCGGCCGGGACGGCGGAGCCGTCGACCGTCTGCAGCTCGTAGGAGATCGCCTCGGTGTTCGCCGCGAAGTCGCAGTTCGGGCAGTCGGCGAAGGTGTCCTCGCCGGCCTCGGCCGGGGCCAGGAACTCCTCGGACTTCGAGCCGCCCATGGCGCCGGCGGTGGCCGCGACGATGCGGTAGTCGAGGCCGAGGCGCTCGAAGACCCGCTGGTAGGCCTGGCGGTGCAGGGCGTAGGACTGGGCCAGGCCCTCGTCCTCCGTGTCGAAGGAGTACGAGTCCTTCATCAGGAACTCGCGGCCGCGCAGGATGCCGGCACGGGGGCGGGCCTCGTCACGGAACTTGTTCTGGATCTGGTAGAGGATGACCGGCAGGTCCTTGTACGACGAGCACTGGTCCTTGACCAGGAGCGTGAAGATCTCCTCGTGCGTCGGGCCGAGAAGGTAGTCGCCGCCCTTGCGGTCCTGGAGGCGGAAGAGCTCGGCGCCGTACTCGTCCCAGCGGCCCGTCGCCTCGTACGGCTCACGCGGCAGCAGCGCGGGGAGGGTGACCTCCTGCGCGCCGATCGCGTCCATCTCCTCGCGGACGATGCGCTCGATGTTGGTGAGGACCTTCTTGCCGAGGGGCAGCCAGCTCCAGATGCCGGCGGCGGTGCGGCGCACGTAACCGGCGCGGACGAGGAGCTTGTGGCTGAGGACCTCGGCGTCGGCCGGGTCGTCGCGCAGCGTCTTCGCCATCAACTGGGACATGCGCTGGACCGGTGCGTTGGCCATGGTTCTCGTACTCCTGCCGGGTAAGGATGATGGCCCCGAGATTAGCCGGGCCTCCCCGGGTCGGAGAAATCAGTTCCGGCGCTTGAGCGGCAGGGACGCGCCCATGACCGCGTACGGACGGACGGCGCTCGGGAAGTGCACCTGGCGGGCGAGGTCCTGGTAGCCGAGGGAGCGGTAGAGGCCGCGGGCCGGGCTGTCGGTGTCGATCGCGGAGAGGATCGAGCGCGGTTCGGCGGCCCCGTCGGTGATGGTGGTGATCAGTTCACGGCCCACGCCGCGGCCCTGGTGGGCCGGGTGGACGTGGAGTTCGGTGATGACGAAGGAGTCCTGGAGCCAGTCGGCGGTGCCGGTGGCGCGCAGGTACGACTCGACGACGGTGGACCACCAGTGGCTCCGGTCGTTGGGCATCCCGTACACGAACCCGACGAGCTTTCCCTCGGGGGTGGTGGCCCCGTAGGCGCGGGCGCCTGGGTTCAGCAGGTGGCGCAGCACGATGTGGCGGCGTACGGCGATCTCGTCCTGGTCCAGGCCGAAGGCGAGCGCCTGCACGGCGAGTGCCTCGTCCACCCGGGCGGCGAGATTGACCGGCCCGATCATGACCTCTGCGTCATCCATGCGGCGCACCCTACAAGCGGCCGTGGCCTCAGAACAGCACGCTCATGAAGGCACCGGTCTCCTGGAAGCCGACACGGCGGTACGAGGCCCTCGCCGGGGTGTTGTAGTCGTTCACGTACAGGCTGACCACGGGCGCGACGTCCGCAAGGGCGTACTGGAGGACGGCGGCCATGCCCGACTCGGAGAGGCCCTTGCCGCGGTGCTCCGGGGCGACCCAGACGCCCTGGATCTGGCAGGCCTGGCGGGTGGCGGCGCCGATCTCCGCCTTGAAGATCACCTTGCCGTCCTCGATGCGGGCGAAGGAGCGGCCTGCGCCGACGAGTTCGGCGACCCGGGCCTGGTAGAGCAGTCCGCCGTCGTTGGCGAGCGGGGAGATGCCGACCTCCTCGGTGAACATGGCCACGCACGCGGGCATGATCACGTCCATCTCGTCCTTGCGGACGCGGCGCACGAGCGGATCGGGCGCGACGGTCACGGAGGGCTCCTCGGCGACCATCAGCGGCTGCCGGGCGCGGACGTCCCGCGCGGGACCCCAGCTCGGCTCCAGGAGCCGCCACAGCTCGGTGGTGGGCTCGGCGGGCCCGACGATCGAGGAGCAGCGGCGGCCGGTCCTCCGCGCACGGTCGGCGAAGGCGCGGACGGCCTCGGGCGTCGCGCAGAGCGGCACGAGGTTGGCGCCGGAGTAGCAGAGCGACCGCAGCCGGCCCTCGCTGTACCAGCCCCACATCTCGCCGCCGAGCCGCCAGGGATCGAGCCCGGCGACCTGGACGCGGGCGGTCACGAAGGCGTTCTCGACGGGGGCGCTCTCCAGAACGGCGAGTGCGGCGCCGAGGTCGGCGGGTTCGAGCACCCGGGTGGCGGGTTGTGTCAGCACGAGGGGGCCTCACCGTACGGTTCTACGTGGTCTCCGCACTTTACCCCTCTCGCCTGTGGCGGGGCCCTCCACGGACGCGAAGCCCCCTCCTCCCCGGAGGGAGGAGGGGGCTTCGGGAGGAGCCGGGAGCCGGCCTCGTGGGGAGCCGGGAGGCTCAGCCCGCGACGGCGACCGACGGCTCGCCGCTGGCGACGCCGTCCTTCTCCATCTGCTCGGCGATCTTCAGGGCCTCTTCGATGAGGGTCTCGACGATCTTCGACTCGGGGACGGTCTTGATGACCTCGCCCTTCACGAAGATCTGGCCCTTGCCGTTGCCGGAGGCGACGCCGAGGTCGGCCTCACGTGCCTCGCCGGGGCCGTTGACGACGCAGCCCATGACGGCGACGCGCAGCGGGACGGTCATGCCGTCGAGGCCGGCGGTGACCTCCTCCGCGAGCTTGTAGACGTCGACCTGGGCGCGGCCGCAGGACGGGCAGGAGACGATCTCCAGGCGGCGCTGGCGCAGGTTCAGCGACTCCAGGATCTGCATGCCGACCTTGATCTCCTCGGCCGGCGGCGCGGAGAGCGAGACGCGGATGGTGTCGCCGATGCCCTGGGAGAGCAGCGCGCCGAAGGCGACGGCCGACTTGATGGTGCCCTGGAAGGCCGGGCCCGCCTCGGTGACACCGAGGTGCAGCGGGTAGTCGCACTGGGCGGCGAGCTGACGGTAGGCCTCCACCATGATCACCGGGTCGTTGTGCTTGACCGAGATCTTGATGTCGCGGAAGCCGTGCTCCTCGAAGAGGGAGGCCTCCCAGAGGGCGGACTCGACGAGCGCCTCGGGGGTGGCCCTGCCGTACTTCTTGAGCAGACGCGCGTCGAGCGAGCCGGCGTTCACACCGATGCGGATCGGGGTGCGGGCGTCGGAGGCCGCCTTGGCGATCTCCTTGACCTTGTCGTCGAACTGCTTGATGTTGCCGGGGTTGACGCGGACGGCCGCGCAGCCGGCGTCGATCGCGGCGAAGACGTACTTCGGCTGGAAGTGGATGTCGGCGATCACCGGGATCTGCGACTTCCGCGCGATGACCGCGAGGGCGTCGGCGTCGTCCTGGGTGGGGCAGGCCACGCGCACGATCTGGCAGCCGGAGGCCGTCAGCTCGGCGATCTGCTGCAGCGTGGCGCCGATGTCGGACGTGCGGGTCGTGGTCATCGACTGCACGGAGACGGGTGCGTCACCGCCGACGGCCACACTGCCGACCTGGATCTGGCGGCTCTTGCGCCGCTCGGCGAGCCGGGTCGGGACGGTCGGGATACCGAGAGAAATCGCGGTCATCTTTTGTGCAACCTCAAGGTTGTGCGTCGGCGGGCTCAGGTCTCCGAGGTTACCGCCCCGGGGGCGGGAGGCCGGACACCGATGGGTCCGGCCCCCCTGCGGGCTACGTGATCTTCACCGGGTTGACGAGGTCGGCGGCGAGGACGAGCAGCGTGAAGCAGACGAAGATTCCGGCCACCACGTACGCGGCGGGCATCAGCTTCGCCACGTCGAAGGGGCCCGGGTCGGGGCGCTTGAAGATCCGGGCCGTGTGACGGCGTACGGACTCCCACAGGGCGCCCGCGATGTGACCGCCGTCGAGCGGCAGCAGCGGGAGCATGTTGAACAGGAACAGCGACACGTTGAACCCGACGAGCAGGTTCATGAACATCACGAGGATCGTCGTCGGCGGGGCCTCGACGGTCATCAGTTCACCGGTGATGCGGGCGGCGCCGACGACGCCGACCGGCGAGTCGTCCGCGCGCTCGCCGTCCCCGAAGGTGGCGTCCCACAGGCCGGGGATCTTGCCGGGGAGGGCGATGACCGAGTGGACGCCGTTCTCCAGGAGGTCGCCCATGCGGTCGGTGGTCTCACCGAAGCTGAGGGGCGCGACCTCGGTCCTGGAGGCGAAGCCGAGGTAGCCAGCGTCGACGTACCTGACCGGCTGGACGACCTTGCCGTCCTCGTCCTTCGCCAGCACCTTGTTGGCGACGAGGCTGGGGTGCAGCTCGACGCGCTGCCCGGCCCGCTCGACGGTGATCGTCGCGGGGCCGATGGTGTCGCGGATGCGGTCGGAGAGGGTGTCCCAGTCGCTCACCGGCGTGCCGTTGAAGGCGACGATCTTGTCGCCGTCCTTCAGGCCGGCCTTGAAGGCCGGGGAGACGGGGTCGCCCGCAACGCACTTGTCGCGCTTCTCGTCCTGCTCGATCACGCACTTCTGGACGCCCGCGACCTGCGTCGTCTGGCCCTCGATGCCCAGCGTCATCATCGAGCCGAAGAACAGCGCCACCGCGAGGACCAGGTTCATGAACGGACCGGCGAACATCACGATCACGCGCTTCCACGGCTTGCGCGTGTAGAAGAGCCGGGTCTCGTCGCCGGGCTTGAGCTCCTCGTACGAGGCCTCCCGGGCGTCCTCGATCATGGAGCGCCAGGGCGAGGTGGAACGGGCCTCGATCTTGCCGTCCTCACCCGGCGGGAACATGCCGATCATGCGGATGTAGCCGCCGGCCGGGATGGCCTTGATGCCGTACTCGGTCTCGCCGCGCTTCTTCGACCAGATCGTGGGGCCGAAGCCGACCATGTACTGCGGCACACGGATGCCGAAGAGCTTGGCCGTGGAGAGGTGGCCCAGCTCGTGCCAGGCGATGGAGACGAGGAGGCCGAGGGCGAACAGCACGAGGCCCAGGATGTACAGGAGCATTTCGGTCATGCGCGGGCCTCCGCTGTTGCCTTCGCTGCGAGCTCTCGGGCCCGGGCGCGCGCCCAGGTCTCCGCTTCGAGGACGTCCGGCACGGTGAGGGAGGTTCCCGCGGCGGGAACGCCGTGCTCCGCGACGACCGCTGTGACCGTATCCATGATTCCGTTGAACGGCAGCCGTCCGGCGAGAAACGCCTCGACGCACTCCTCGTTGGCCGCGTTGAAGACGGCGGGGGCCGTGCCGCCCAGCTCGCCGACCTGCCGGGCCAGGCCCACCGCCGGGAACGCCTCGGTGTCGAGCGGGAAGAACTCCCAGGTGGAGGCCTTGCTCCAGTCGAAGGCCGGGGCCGCGTCCGGGACCCGCTCGGGCCAGCCGATGCCGATGGCGATCGGGCCGCCCATGTCGGGCGGGGTGGCCTGGGCGAGCGTGGAGCCGTCGGTGAACTCGACCATCGAGTGCACGTACGACTGCGGGTGGACGACGACCTCGATGCGGTCGAACGGGATGTCGTAGAGGAGGTGCGCCTCGATGACCTCCAGGCCCTTGTTCACCAGGGTGGCGCTGTTCACCGTGATCACCGGGCCCATGGCCCAGGTCGGGTGGGCGAGCGCGTCCTCGCGGGTGACGCCGGCGAGCTGCGCGCGCGTACGGCCGCGGAACGGGCCGCCCGAGGCGGTGACGACCAGCTTGCGGACGTCGGCACGGGTGCCCGCGGCGAGCGCCTGGAAGAGGGCCGCGTGCTCGGAGTCGACCGGGATGATCTGGCCGGGCTTCGCGAGCGCCTTCACCAGGGGGCCGCCGACGATCAGCGACTCCTTGTTGGCGAGGGCGAGGGTACGGCCGGCTTCGAGGGCGGCCAGGGTCGGCGCGAGGCCGATGGAGCCGGTGATGCCGTTCAGGACGGTGTGGCACGGCGAGGCGGCGAGCTGGGTGGCCGCGTCGGGCCCGGCGAGGATCTCGGGCAGCGGCTCGGAGCCGTACAGCGCCTTCAGGGCCGTACGGAGCTCCTCCACCACGTCCTCGCGGGCCACGGCGACCGCGGCGACCTTGAGCCGGTGCGCCTGCTCGGCGAGCAGCGCGACCCGGCCGCCCGAGGCGGCCAGGGCGGTGACCCGGAAGCGGTCGGGGTTGCGCAGCACCAGGTCGATGGCCTGCGTGCCGATGGACCCGGTCGAGCCGAGGACGACGATGTCCCGGCGTCCTTCGGAGACGTCGAAGGCGATATGGGGGTCGGCGAGAGGAGAGGGGCGGTCGCTCATGCCCCCCATTCTTGCCGCAAACGCCGTGCGGTCTTCACGGGGGCGGGCTTCACGGGGTGTGGACGAACGTGTCGAAGACCCGGTGGAAGTCCGGGAACGTCTTCTTCACACAGCCGGGGTCGTCGAACGTGATGCCGGGCGTGCGCAGGGCGGTGACCGCGAAGGACATGACGATCCGGTGGTCGCCGTGGGTGGCGATCTCCACCGGCCCGGTGGGCGTGCCCGGGTGGATCTCGATCCAGTCGGGGCCGGTCTCGACGGTGATGCCGAGGCGGCGCAGGTTCTCGGCACACGCGTCGAGGCGGTCGCACTCCTTGACCCGGGTGTTGGCCACGTCCTCGATGCGGACCGGGCCGTCCGCGAAGGGCGCGATCGCGGCGAGGGTCGGCATCGTGTCGGAGATGTCCCGCATGTTGACCGTGAGGCCGCGCAGGGTGCCGGTGGAGCGGACGGTGGTGCCCGTGTCGGTGATCTCGACGTCGGCGCCCATGCGGCGCAGCACGTCGACGAAGCCGAGGTCGCCCTGGAGGGCGCCGGTGCCGAGACCGGGGACCGTGACGGAACGGCCGGGTTCGAGGGCGGCCGCGGCGAAGAAGTAGCTGGCGGTGGAGGCGTCGGGCTCGATGCCGTACGTCCGGGCCCGGTAGCCGGTGGGGGCGACGCGGTACGTACGCCCCTCCTGGCGGATCTCGGCGCCGAAGCTCCGCATCATCGCCAGGGTGATCTCGACGTACGGCTCCGAGACCAGGTCCGTGACGGTGATGTCCAGGCCCTCGGCGGTGAGCGGGCCCAGCATGAGGAGGGCCGTCAGGTACTGGGAGGACTGGCCGGCGTCGAGAGTGAGCGCGCCGCCCTTCACGCCGTGGGCATGGACGTCCAGGGGATGGTGCCCCTCCTGCCCTCCGTGCCGCAGGTCGACACCGAGCTCGCGCAGGGCGGTGCTGAGCGGGCCCAGGGGGCGCCGGCGCATCTGGGCGGAGGCGTCGAAGCGGTACGTGCCGTGGCCGGCGGCGGCGAGGGTGGGCAGGAAACGGGCGGTGGTGGCGCCGTCACGGCAGTAGACGTCGGCGGAGTCCGCGCCGGGGCCGGCGGGGCGGCCCTCGATGTGCCAGGCCTCGCTCTCGCGGCGGACGGCGTAGCCGAGTGCGGTCAGCCCCTCGGCGAAGCCCTCCGTGTCGTCGGAGACGAGGGGCCGGAGGAGGGTGGTGGTGCCCTCGGCCGCGGCGGCGAGGAAGAGCGCGCGGGCGGTGACGGACTTGGAGCCGGGGATGTGGATGACGGTCACGGGGCCATCCTGCCGGGCTTTCCCGTCCGGGCGGCCGGCGTTCCGCATGGCGGAACGCCCCGTCCGCGCCGGGGCCGCCCGCGCCGGGCCACTCGGCTCGTCCCGTCGACCCGCGCCGTCCGCCCGTCCTCTCGGGCCGTCGGTTCACCCGGTACGTCCCTCGTCCCGCACGCCCCTCACCCCGAGGTCGCCGGTACGACCGCCACCCCGGTCAGGAACCTGAACTCACCGCCGGAGGAGAGCACCTGCTGCTCCCCCGTCGCCGGGTTCACCCGGAACAGGGTCCCCACGCCGTTCAGGGCCTCGTTGTCGGTGACCAGCAGGCTGCCGTCGGCCTCGACCGCGAGCGCGCGCGGGCCGACGAAGCCGCCGCCGGAGGCCACGGTGGTCTGGGCCCCGCTGACCGGATCCACCCTGATCACGCCGCCGCCGAAGCCTGCGAAGGCATTGGCGTCGGCGATCAGGATGCCGCCGTCTTCGGCCACGGCCAGCCCGATCGGGCTGCGCAGTTCGCCTCCCGAGGTCACCGTCGTCCGTGCCCCGGTGACCGGGTCGACCCGGACCACACGGGACGAGAGGTCCTCGCCGCCCACCATGGCCTGTTCGACGACGAGGATCGTGCCGTCCGGGGCCGTGCACAGCTTCACGGGCCGTGGCGGAGTGTCGCCCTCTCCGTCGCCCCGGGACAGGACGGTCTGCTCACCCGTGGCGGGGTCGACGCGGAGCACCGCGCCGGAACCTCCGGAGAAGGCGTCGGCGATCAGGATGCGGCCGTCGGCCTCGACGGCCACGTCGGCCGGCGTGGCGAACGTTCCGCCCGACGTCACCTCGACCTGTGTTCCGGTGCCCGCGGGCAGCCGCAGCAGGGCACCTGTCCCGGGGAAGAACCGGTCCTTGCTGACCAGGACGCTGCCATCGGCCTCCAGGGCGATCCCACTCGCCCCCTGGAGGTCGCCGGCCACAGAGAGCAGGTGCTGCTCCCTGGTCGCCGGGTCGACGCGGAACACCGCGCCGGCACAGCCGAAGGCCCGGGAGTCGCTGAGCAGGATCGTGCCGGCGGGGAGGCGGTCCAGGGCGGCCATGGCAGCTCCTCGGAAGTGCGGTAGGGAAGGGGGACGGGGCCCCGCCACTGCGGGTCCGGTGAGCGGGGGCACCCCTGGACGGGGCAGTGGGCGTGTGACGACAGGACCTAGGAAGGGCGGCGCTCGATCGGGTCGCCCAGTCGGACCTCGGCCCATTTGGCCGGAGTTCCGTCCTGTGCCTCGACGCACAGGTAGAGGCGGCAGGTCACGGCGTCGTCGCTGAGGGCGGCGAGCTGTCCGAGCCGTCCCGCCTCGGGCAGCCGGGCGGTGGTCTCCGGGGGCTCGGCCCGCAGCGGCACGAGCTCGATCTGCGCAGCCTTCGCGGAACCGAAGGTTCCGCCGACCTCCGCCGCGGACGTGGCGCGCAGACCCACGTCGCCCTGGCTCTGGGCGATGACTCCGGGACCGTCCTTGCTCTCCCCCACGACTCCCGCGCCGGTCGCCCTCGACACCCCGTGAACACCTTCACTGAAGAGCGTCTCCCCCCGCACACCGGTCTCCCCGCGGCCGCGCACACCGCACCGGGTCCCTCTGCCGACCACGCCGATCTCGCCGAAACCGGCCACTCCCGGGGAGTGCGCGTCGGCGTCGCCGATGCCGAGGACACCCGCGCGCGTCTCCCGCTCCTTGGCCTCGTCCCGGGGGGCCGGCCGGGCGTATCCGGCGACCCCGGTCACCCCCAGTCCGACCACGCCGCTGGTGTCCTCTGGGGCCGTTTCGGCCATCGCGTCGGTGTCCGCCATCGTGGGTCTCCTGGTGTCCCGGTGTTCGTGGAGTTGCCCCACCGACGCTAGGAGCGGCCCCGGACGGCGACCACCGGAGCTGCTCCAGGCGGCCGAGCCACCCGCCGGGCCGTCAGGGGACGCGGCGGTGGACGTTCTCCTCGGTCGACGGGCCCGGGGTCGCGTCCGCGATCCATGGGCCCGCGTCCCCCGGGTCCACGATCCCCTGCTCCAGCCACGTGTACCGGCCCGCCAGGACCCCCTCGGCGACCCGCCCGTCGACCTCGTCCGTGTTGGACCAGAGGCGTCCGAACAGCTCCTCGGTCCGCAGCCGGGCCTGCCGGCAGAACGCGTCCGCGAGCTGCTGGGCCTCCCGCCCGTGGTCGCCCGTGGTGCGCAGCAGTTCGGCCCGTACACAAGCCGCGCTCATCGCGAAGAGTTCCGCGCCGATGTCGACGATCCGGCCGAGGAAGGCCTGCTTGAGCTCCATCCGGCCCTGCCAGCGGGACATCGCGTAGAAGGTGGAGCGGGCGAGCTTGCGGGAGGTCCGCTCCACGTACCGCAGGTGCCCTGCCAGCTCTCCGAACTCGGCGTACGAGCGCGGCAGTTGCCCGGGACCCGTCACGAGTCCCGGCAGCCAGCGGGCGTAGAAGCCGCCTGCCCGCGCACCGGCCTTCGCCTTGTCGGCGAGCGACTTTCCGGGGTCGATGAGGTCCCCCGCGACGGAGAGGTGGGCGTCGACGGCCTCGCGGGCGATCAGCAGGTGCATGATCTCGGTCGAGCCCTCGAAGATCCGGTTGATCCGCAGATCGCGCAGGACCTGTTCGGCGGGGACGGCTCGTTCACCGCGGGCGGCGAGAGAGTCGGCGGTCTCGTAGCCGCGGCCGCCGCGGATCTGGACGAGTTCGTCGGCGATGAGCCAGGCCATCTCGGAGCCGTACAGCTTCGCGAGGGCGGCTTCGATGCGGATGTCGTTGCGGTCCTCGTCGGCCATCTGGGAGGCGAGGTCGACGACCGCCTCCAGGGCGAAGGTGGTGGCCGCGATGAAGGAGATCTTGGTGCCGACGGCCTCGTGCCGGCCGACCGGTCCGCCCCACTGTTCGCGGACTCCCGCCCACTCGCGGGCGATCTTCAGACACCACTTCCCGGCGCCCGCGCAAGCGGCGGGGAGGGAGAGACGGCCGGTGTTGAGGGTGGTGAGGGCGATCTTGAGGCCGGCGCCCTCGGGTCCGATGCGGTTCTCGGCGGGGACCCTGACGCCGTGGAAGCGGGTGACGCCGTTCTCGAGGCCGCGCAGACCCATGAAGGCGTTGCGGTGCTCGACGGTGATGCCGGGCGAGCCGGCCTCGACGACGAAGGCGGTGATGCCGCCGGGATGCCCGTCCGAGGCGGGTACGCGGGCCATGACGACGAGCAGGTCGGCGATGACACCGTTGGTGGTCCAGAGCTTCACGCCGTCGAGGACGTACGTGTCCCCGTCGGGTACGGCCGTGGTGGCCAGCCGCGCAGGGTCGGAGCCGACGTCCGGCTCCGTGAGCAGGAACGCGGAGATGTCCGTACGGGCCAGCCGGGGCAGGAAGGCGTCCTTCTGCTCCCGGGTGCCGAAGAGTTTCAGCGGCTGCGGTACCCCGATCGACTGATGCGCGGAGAGCAGGGCGCCGACCGCGGGGCTCGCGGAGCCGACGAGCGCGAGGGCCCGGTTGTAGTACAGCTGGGTGAGGCCGAGGCCGCCGTACTTCCGGTCGATCTTCATCCCGAGCGCGCCGAGCTCCTTGAGTCCGGCGAGGGTCTCGTCGGGGATGCGGGCCTCGCGTTCGATGCGGGCGCCGTCGATCCGGGTCTCGCAGAACGCGCGGAGCGAGGCCAGGAAGGCCTCGCCGCGGCGGGCGTCCTCGTCCGCGGGGAGCGGATGGGGATGGACGAGGTCGAGCCGGAACCGGCCGAGGAAGAGCTCCTTGGCGAAGCTGGGCTTGTGCCAGTCCCGCTCACGTGCGGCCTCGGCGGTCTGCCGGGCCTCGTGCGCGGTGACCTTGGGCCGCTGGGTGGGGGCGGACATGGACACCTCCTCGGTCTCACTGTCCGTCGTACCCGATTTCGGGAGGTTCGGACAGGCGGGAGACCCGACGGCGGCCCGGCTGCACGGCGAAAGGCCGCCGGGCTGTACGGCGAAAGGCGGCCCGAACCCCCGCACAGTGGGTTCGGACCGCCTGGTCTCGCGACGCGTACGCGTCGTCCTTAGAGGGCGAGGCCCGTCAGGACGAGGACGCGCTCGTAGGTGTAGTCGTCCATCGCGTACTTGACGCCCTCGCGGCCGACGCCGGAGCGCTTGGCGCCGCCGTACGGCATCTGGTCGGCGCGGTACGAGGGGACGTCGCCGACGATCACGCCGCCGACCTCGAGGGCGCGGTGGGCGCGGAAGGCGGCCTGGAGGTCGCGGGTGAAGACACCGGCCTGGAGGCCGAAGTCGGAGTCGTTGACCGCGGCGAAGGCCTCGGCCTCGCCGTCGACCTTGGTGATGGTCAGGACCGGGCCGAAGACCTCGGCGCGGGCCAGCGTGACGTCCGCGGGGAGCTCGGTGAGGACGGTCGGGGCGTAGGTCGCGCCCTCGCGCTTGCCGCCCGCGAGGAGCTTGGCGCCGGCGGCGACGGCCTCGTCCACCCAGGACTCGACGCGCTTCGCGGCGGCCTCGTCGACCAGCGGGCCGACGTCGGTGGCGGCGTCGGACGGGTCACCGGTGACCTGCGCCTCGACGGCGGCGACGATCTTCGGCAGCAGGCGGTCGTGGACGGAGGAGTCGACGATCACACGCTGGACGGAGATGCAGGACTGGCCGCCCTGGTAGTTGGAGAAGGTGGCGATGCGGCTCGCCGCCCAGTCCAGGTCCTCCTCGGAGGACCAGTCGGGGAGGACGACGGCCGCGGCGTTGCCGCCCAGCTCCAGGGTGCAGTGCTTGTGGGGCACCGACTGCTGGATGGCGTAGCCGACCGTGTCGGAGCCGGTGAAGGAGATGACCGGAAGGCGCTCGTCCTTGACGAGGGCGGGCATGCGGTCGTTCGGCACGGTCAGGATCGACCAGGAGCCGGCCGGCAGGTCGGTCTCGGCCAGGATCTCGCCCAGGATCAGGGAGGAGATCGGGGTCGACGGCGCCGGCTTGAGGATGATCGGGGCGCCGACGGCGATGGCCGGGGCGACCTTGTGGGCGCTGAGGTTCAGCGGGAAGTTGAACGGCGCGATGCCGAGGACGACACCCGTGGGGATACGGCGGGTCAGCGCGAGACGGCCCGCGCCGCCGGCCTCGGTGTCCAGGCGCTGGGCCTCGCCGGCGTTCCAGCGGCGGGCCTCCTCGGCGGCGAAACGGAACACGGAGACGGCACGGCCGACCTCGCCGCGGGCCCACTTGATGGGCTTGCCGTTCTCGGCGGAGATCACCAGGGCGATCTCCTCGGTGCGCTCGGCGAGCCGCTTCGACACGTGGTCGAGGGCGGCGGCGCGGACGTGCGCCGGGGTCGCGGCGAACTCGTCGACGACGGCGTGCGCGGCGGCGACGGCTTCCTCGACCTGGGCCTCGGTGGGCACGCTGACCTTGCCGACCAGACGTCCGTCGAAGGAGTTCGTGACGTCGAAGGTGGCCTCGCCGGTGGCCTCGCGGCCGGCGAGCCAGAAGGCGTGGGTGGTCGTCATTGCGTCCCGGCCCTTTCCGTATCGGGGGGTGCGAGCGATTGCTCTCGTGACACGTTAGGGCCGGGGCGGCGGACGTGGGCTTGTCCGGTGTGGAGTGGTGGGTCGGAACCTCTGTCCGAATTGGCCGAAGAGGAGGCTTCGCCTCGGGGGACGGGCCCGCTCAGGAGGCGCCGTACCGGCGGAGGACGTCGATCATCCGCGCCGTTCCGTCGAGACGATGAGCCAGACTCCGCCGACGACGATCGCGCCACCGAGGACGATGGGCCACGACAGCGCCTCGTCGAGGACGAGGGCGCCGAGGGCGACCGCGACGACCGGGTTCACGTACGCGTAGGTGGCGACCAGCGAGAGCGGTGCGGCCTGCAGGAGCCACGCGTACGCGGTGAAGGCGATCAGCGAGCCGAAGACGATCAGATAGCCGAGCGCGACCCACGACCGGGTCGAGATCTCGGCCAGGTCGAGGCCGTGCTGCTCGCCCCGGAACAGGCCGAGGGCCACGCCCGCGAGGCCACCCGCGATCATCTCGTACGCACTGGCCGTGAAGGGGTTCGCGGGCATCGGGAGGCGCGCCGAGGAGAAGGATCCGACGGACCACAGCAGGGTCGCGACCACGACGAGGACGACCCCGCCGACCTTCACCTCACCGCTGATCCCCGGCACGGTGAGCACGGCGAGTCCCACGAGCCCCAGAAGCACCCCGGCGAGCCCGCCGGCACTCGGGCGTTGGCCGGTCGCGGCCTTCAGGATCACGACCCAGGCCGGGACGACGGAGATGAGGAGGGCGGCCAGGCCGGAGGGTATGGAGGTCTCGGCGAGGACGACGAGGGCGTTGCCGCCGAGGATGAGGAGCAGACCGACGAGCACGGCCGACCCGAGCTGCCGTCGGTCGACCTTGAGGGCGGCGGGACCCTGGCGCCAGGCGATGATCCCGGCGAGGAGCAGGCCGGCGGTGACGAAGCGGAAGCCGGCGGAGAGGAACGGCGGCATCGTCTCGACGGCGATCCGGATGCCGAGGTACGTGGAGCCCCAGACGACGTAGACGATGCCGAGCGCGGCCCAGACGGCCCCGGTGATCCGGCGGGCCGGGACGGCGGTGGCGGCGGCGTCGACGACGGTCGTCGCAGCCATCGCGGTCGTCGCGGTGGTTCCGGCGGTCGCGACCGCACGCGCGGGGGCACGGGAGTCGGGCTCGGGAGCGACCTGGGGTACCTCGGGAGCCGGATCGACGGCGGGGCTTGTCATGAGCAGGAGAGTAAGGAGTAAAGGGCCCGATGACCAAGAGAATTGCCCGTATTCGGGCAGGCGGAGGCCGGTTGGCGGTCGCGTAGAGGCCGTTTTCGGGGAATGGCAGGATGTCCGCACCCCACCGCGGCAGCGGTGGACGGAGACGAAGAACAGGGGGACTCGCATGATCGTGCTCGCGTTGACCGGCGTCCTGGTGCTCGCGATCGGGGGATGCGTCTGCGTCGTGTGGGCGGCACGGGGCGGGCCCCGCTGGGTGCGAGGGGTCGCCGCCGTGACCCTGGCGCTCGGGAGCATGGTGCGCAGCAGCAACCGGCGGAGGAGCGTCGGGAGCGGGGACGGCGGCGGCGGGGACGACTAGGGTCCCTGCGGCGACGGGGGCGGAGACACCCGGCGGGCCGCGAGAGGCCGTCGCCCCGGGCGACCGCGGCGGGAGACCGAAGACCACCGGCCCCGCGCCCGGCGCTTGGCGCGTGGGGCGTGGCGCTACTCCGCGCCGCCCTCCCCCGTCGCCTTCAGCGCCAGCCACAGCTCCATCCGTACGTCCGGGTCGTCGAGCGAGCGGCCGAGGATCTCCTCCACCCGCCGCATCCGGTAGCGCAGGGTGTGCCGGTGGACGCCCAGGTCGGCCGCGGCCGCGTCCCACTGGCCGTGCCGGGAGAGCCAGGCGCGCAGCGAGGCGACGAGGTCGCCGCGGCCCGTCGCGTCATGGTCCCGGAGCGCGCGGAGCATCCCGTCGGCGAAGGCGCGGACGGCATCGTCGGCGAGGAGCGGCAGGACCGAGCCCGCCGCGAGGTCCTCGTGCTCGACGAGCGCCTTGCCGCGCCGCCTCGCCACCGAGAGGGCCTGTTCCGCCTGCTTGTACGCGGCGGCGGCCGTGATCGGGCCGGCGGGGGCCGAGAGACCGATGGTGAGGCCGGCGTCCTCGGCGTCCCGTTCGGCGTACCCCTCACAGGCGGCGACGACCGCGCCCGCGTCGCCCGCGAGGACGACGAGCCGCTGGTCGCTCTCGGGGACGGTGAGCACCGCCTCGCCCGCGCGTGCGGCCGCCGACTCCAGGGCCTCGGCGAGGACCTGGAGCGCCGGTTCGCCGGTGGGGTCGCCTCCGGCGGGTTCGGCGACGAGGAGCCGGAAGGGGGCGTCGAGCAGCCCGCCGTACACGTCGCCGGCCACCGCGCGCGCGTGGTCCGGCTGACCGGCGAGCATCATCTTCAGGACCGCGGCACCGAGCCGCTGTTCGGCGGCCTGGAGCGAACGGGAGCGTTCCGTCGTGAGGGTGAGCAGGGCGATCGCCGAGTGCACGGCGTACCGCTCGGCCGTCCCGAGGGGCGCGCCGGTGCCGACGGCGAGGGCGCCGCGCACGCGCCGTCCGGTGCCGAGCGACTGGAGCTCGACGCGGTCGTCCGTACCGCCGACGACGGCGCTCGCGGGCGCGGGCCGGTCGCGCAGCCGCTCGACGTCGGGGGTGAGGCGGGCGGCCCGGCGTGCCGCCCATTCGGGCCAGACGGCGACGACGGTGCCGGAGGTGTCGTAGAGCGCGGCCCAGCCGTCGACGTGGGCGGCGAGCCGGGCGACGACGGCCTCGGGGCCCTCGGCGAGCGCGGCGCGGGTCAGCTCGCGCTGGGCCTCGAATCCGGCGGTGACGGCGCGGTACTGGTCGGCGGAGATGGCCGCGGACACGGCCTTGCTGATGGCGAGGAAGGGGGTCCGGCGCGGCACTTCGAGGAGGGGCAGGTGCTCGTCGCGGGCGGCGTCGAGCAGGGCGGACGGGATCTCGTCGTAGTTGACGCCGACGGCGAAGCCGAGCCCCACGACCCCCGCGCCGAGCAGCCGCCGCACGTAGCGGCGCATCGCCTCCAGGTCCTCCGCGTCGAGGGTGAGCGCGGTGGTGAGGAGGAGTTCGCCGCCCTCCATGTACGGGACGGGGTCGCTGAGCTCGCTGACGTGCGCCCAGCGGACGGGGGTGTCCAGCCGGTCCTCCCCCGCCCGGACGACGAGCTTCAGGGAGGAGTGCTGGACGAGGGAGGCGAGGGTGGGCGGCATTGGGGACCGTCGGACCTTTGAGCGAGGGGCCGCCGCTCAGCCGAGCGGCGCCCCCGATTGTGCCAGGGCGGGGCGATGCCCGCTCCGGCTCGGGGACGCGCGGGTGGCACGCCGCGGGCGAGGGTGACGCGTCGGGGGCGATTACCCGACCGCCGGCCCCGCGCCTCGGCCCTCCCCGGCCATGCGCCTGCCCCGTCTCAGCCCCGCAGGTCCACGAGCAGGGGTGGCGTGTGTTCGCCGCGCACATGGGTGAGGGACAGGACGGCGTGCCCGGCGGGGACGTCGTGGGCGAGATCGGATGCCGACCACCGCTGTCGCTCCACTTCCCGTACGGTCACGGCCTCGGTGGTCACGGCCTTGCCCGTCACCAGTTTGCGCAGGGCGTGGAAGGCCCGGGTCATGGGCTGATCCGCGAACACGGTGTGGTGGGCCACCTCGGTGGTCTCCACCCGTTCGGTGCCCCACGCCTCCGCGAAGGCCCGGCCGTCCCAGGTGGGCAGGCCGGAGAAGGCCATCCGGCACCCGACGACCGCGAGGAGCGGCCCGTGCAGCGCCTCGGGGACCTCCGCGAGGGTACGGAGGGCGAGGACGACGGCCGCCTTCTGCGGTCGCAGCCGCTGGAGGGCCCGTACGGTCCCGGGCGTGAGCGCGCCGGCCGCGTCGTCGAGTGCCAGGAAGGCGGTGTGGCCGCGACCCGACCGGTCCCGGGTGACGGACTGGAACTGGGCGAGGAGCAGCCGGTTCAGGAGCCGCCCGGCTTCTTCGTGGCCGCCCTCCGGCAGACTGATCCGCACCCGCATCGGGTGCTGGGCGACGGCAGCCAGGGAGAAGGGCCGCACCTCGCGGCCGCCGCCGAAGAACTCGGCGAAGACGGGCCGGTCGAGGGCGGCGAGCCGGTCGGCGAGCACCGGACCCAGGTCGGTCGCCGTGCCGACCTGGCGGATCCGGGAGTCCAGCTCCCGGCGCATGGTCTGCGCACCGTCGGCGGGCAGCAGGTCGAGCAGCGCCGCGAGGGTCTCGGGGCGGGCTTCGAGCAGTTCCCGCAGGACCGGCACGGTCGGGAAGAACCCGTACGCGGCCCGGTAGGGGCCGATGAGCTGGGCGAGGACGGTCGCGGCGCGCCGGGTCTCCATGCCCTCCATGTCGCCGACGAGTCCCTCGGCGAGGAAGGCGGCCGCCTCGTCCGGGTCGGTGACCCCTGCGTACAGGTCGAGGTCGTACCGGGACGACGGGTCGCCGAGCCGGATCACGACGTCGTACGCCTCGTCGGGGCCGAGCGGGGTTCGGGCCGAGCCGACGACGACGACGGCGCACGCACCCGTGAGCGCCTGGAGGGTGAGGGACTCGACGACGGGCGCGACGAGGGAGCGGGTCTTGCCGGTCCCGGAGGGGCCCACCGCGAGGACGGAGGTGCCGACGAGTCCGGGGTCGAGCGCGAGACCGGCGCCGTGGTAGGCGTGCGGGGTGCGCTCGGCGGGCGCGTACCGGCCCATTCTGACCTGGCCCAGGAGCAGATCGTGGGTGGCCGAGCGGTGGGGCAGGTCTCGGTCGCCGGACGGGTGGGCGCCCGTGGCCGCGCCCTGGTCGATCAGCGTCCTCACGAGGGCGGCGCGGCGTACGGCGTCCTGGTCGGTGTCCCGCCAGGCGCGGCGGACGCGGGCGCAGTCGACGTCGTTCATGCGGCCGGTGGTCAGTTCGCCGACGAGCAGATCGGCGGCTCGCTGCTGCCCCGCTTCCCGCAGTTCGGGCCATTGGGAGCGGGGTACGCCGGGTCCGGGGTCGGGTGCCGGGGCGGTGGCACCGGCGGCCGCGCGGGCGCGCCAGGCCCGGAAGAGGCTCGCCCACTCGCCGACGCGGGCGAAGGGCCAGACCACGAGGGCGGTGATGAGCGCGTACAGCGGATAGACGAGGAGGGGGGATTCGAGGACGTCGTAGCCGCCCCCGACGAGGGAGACGAGCGAGAGCAGGGGCAGGCCGAGGGGCAGCGGGTCCCAGCCGAGGCCGAAGGCCTCCGGCCAGACGAACGCCAGGGCGATCAGGGCTCCGACACCCGCGAGCCCGGCGCGGACGGGCGCACGGAACCGGCCGAGGTAGTGACGGACGATCTTGCCCCAGGAGCCCAGCGCGGCGACCGCGCAGACGAGCCCGACGAAGACGACACCGCCGAAGACGGCGTGGGCCGCTTGGCCGTGCCAGTCCCGTGGCGCCGTGGTGCCGTGGTACCACCAGTCGCTCGGGGTGAGGGTCTGGAGCACGACGTACATGTACGGGAGCGTGCCGCGCCGGTAGGCCGACCAGATCAGCAGGCCGACGGCCACGGGGATCAGCATCCCGGCGACGGTGGCGGGGGCGAGCCGCGCGGGCCCGGCGGGCGGCGGCGGAACGTGCCGGAACCGCCAGATACCGAGCCCGGCCTTGGGGCGAGGAGCGTCCAGCCACTCGACGACGGGGTGCCTCACCCCGGGGGCCCCGGTGGGCCGAGGCGGGGCGGGCGGCGTGTGGGCGGGAACGGGCGGCACCGGCGGGAGGCCGGTCGGCGGCGGCGGGGTGGCCGGCGGATGCGCGGGCGGCCTGGCGGACGGCGAACCGGTGGCCGGCGGCCCCGCGGGACGCGGAACCGGCGGGGGGACACGTCTCGCGGGGGGTGGCGCCGCACCGCCGAACGGGTCGCGCGACTCGTACGTGCCGTCGGTCTCCATGAACCCCTGCCCCCTGAACAGCCAGGTCGCCGTCTCTGTGCCACCGTCAATCTAGTGGCCCGGGGACGCCCTGGAGGGGTTTCACCCACCCGTGTGCCCGGGCCGTGGTGGGACGGCCCGGGGACCCGCCCCGAGGCCCGCCCTGTCCATCCCGGACAACGACACACCCCCCACCACTCCCGATCGGCGCATGCCTCAGCCCCTCCCCCGCGCCTAGCCTGCGGAGGAAACCCGCAAGTGCGTCCAGAACACCCCCAGGAGCCCCGCATGAACGCTGTCCCGCAGGAGCGGCGCATCGTCACCGCCATCCCCGGTCCGAAGTCGCAGGAGCTTCAGGCCCGCCGTCTCGACACGGTCGCCGGTGGCGTGGGCTCCACGCTCCCCGTCTTCACCAAGCGGGCCGGTGGCGGCATCATCGAGGACGTCGACGGCAACCGCCTGATCGACTTCGGTTCCGGCATCGCCGTGACCTCGGTCGGCGCCTCCGCCGAGGCCGTCGTGCGCCGCGCCTCCGCGCAGCTCCAGGACTTCACCCACACCTGTTTCATGGTGACGCCGTACGAGGGCTACGTGGAGGTCTGTGAGGCGCTCGCCGAGCTGACCCCGGGCGACCACGCCAAGAAGTCCGCGCTGTTCAACTCCGGCGCCGAGGCCGTCGAGAACGCGGTCAAGATCGCCCGTTCGTACACCAAGCGCCAGGCCGTCGTCGTCTTCGACCACGGCTACCACGGCCGTACGAACCTCACGATGGCGCTGACGTCGAAGAACATGCCGTACAAGCAGGGCTTCGGTCCGTTCGCGCCCGAGGTCTACCGCGTGCCGGTGGCCTACGGCTACCGCTGGCCCACCGGCCCGGAGAACTGCGGCCCCGAGGCCGCCGCCCAGGCGATCGACAACATCACCAAGCAGATCGGCGCCGACAACGTCGCCGCGATCATCATCGAGCCGGTCCTCGGCGAGGGCGGCTTCATCGAGCCGGCCAAGGGCTTCCTGCCGGCGATCGTGAAGTTCGCCAACGACAACGGGATCGTCTTCGTCGCCGACGAGATCCAGTCCGGCTTCTGCCGCACCGGCCAGTGGTTCGCGTGCGAGGACGAGGGCATCGTCCCGGACCTCATCACCACCGCCAAGGGCATCGCGGGCGGTCTGCCGCTCGCCGCCGTCACCGGCCGCGCCGAGATCATGGACTCCGTCCACGGCGGCGGTCTGGGCGGCACCTACGGCGGCAACCCGGTGGCCTGCGCCGGCGCGCTGGGCTCCATCGAGACGATGAAGGAGCTCGACCTCAACGCGAAGGCCCGGCGCATCGAGGAGGTCATGAAGGCCCGCCTCACCGCCATGCAGGAGAAGTTCCCGGCCATCGGTGACGTCCGCGGCCGCGGCGCCATGATCGCCATCGAGCTGGTCAAGGACCGCGACACCAAGGAGCCGTACGCGGAGGCCGCCGCCGCGCTGGCGAAGGCCTGCCACGCCGAGGGCGTGCTGGTCCTGACCTGTGGCACCTACGGCAACGTGCTGCGCTTCCTGCCGCCGCTGGTCATGGGCGAGGACCTGCTGAACGAGGGCCTCGACGTCATCGAGAACGCGTTCGCCCAGATCTGACAGAAGGTCCGGACACGGCGCCGGACACGGGTCCGGGGCCGGACCGGAGTGCGGATCGGACATGGGACCGGGTTCGCGTCCGGGTTCGGACCGGAGTTCGGATCCGGCCTCGGATCTGACACTCCGTGTGAAGACTGTGTGGGGGGCCGATGGCGGGACGCGTTTCCTGCTGTCGGTCCCCCTTTCTCTGACGTACGGTTTCTGCAGATGAGAGAAACACCCCGGGCGGAGCCTCCCCAGCCCCGTCCACACCGTGCCGTCGCGCACACCCCTGGAGCCTCGTGCTCCGGAACTCCTCACCGATCGGACGGCCGCCCGCCCCACACCCCCCGGGGCGTGCGGCGATCCGATCCTCTCGGCCGCTCTGGAACCACCCCCCCTGTTCCAGGGCGGCCGGCTCTCTTCTCGGCGCTCGTCGCCCTCGTCGTCGTGACCTGGCAGGTGCTCGTCCACGGCCCCTCGGCCAGGCTCGACGAGCGGGTGTCCCGGGCCGTGGTGGACTCGGTCCCCCGGCCCCTCTCCGAACTCGCCTCCGACCTCGGCAACATGACCGTCGCCCTGCCCGTCCTCGCCTGCGCGATGGCGTACGCGGTGTGGCGCGGCCGACGGCTCGCCGCCCTGTACGCGGGGCTGGCCATGGCCGCCGTCCCCCTCCTGGTGATCCCCCTCAAGGAGTGGACGGCCCGCCCCGGCCCGCTGGAACCCTGGGCGCACGGCTACTACCCCTCGGGCCACACGGCCACGGCCGCCGTCGCCTACTTCGGCGCGGCCTTCCTGGTCTCGAACCGGCTGATCCCCGTCGCCGCCGTGCTGACGGCGGTGACGGGGACCGGGCTTGTCCTACGGGGCTACCACTGGCCGCTGGACGTGCTGGCCAGCCTCTGCCTGTCGCTGCTGATCCTGGCGGTCAGCTCCAGTTGTACGCGTCGAAGTTGTTCGAGAACTGCCACTGGTTGAAGCGGTCCCAGTTGATCGACCAGGTCATCAGGCCGCGCAGGGCCGGCCAGGTGCCGTGGGTCTGGTAGGTGCCGCAGTCGGTCTTCTTCGTCAGGCAGTCCAGGGCCTTGTTCACCTCGGCGGGGGCCGTGTGGCCGTTGCCCGCCTGGGTGGAGGCCGGGAGGCCGATCGCGACCTGCTCGGGGCGGAGGGCCGGGAAGACGCGGTCGGTGTTGCCCGCGACCGGGAAGCCGGTGAGCAGCATGTCGGTCATCGCGATGTGGAAGTCGGCGCCGCCCATCGAGTGGTACTGGTTGTCGAGGCCCATGATGGAGCCCGAGTTGTAGTCCTGGACGTGCAGCAGGGTGAGGTCGTCGCGCAGGGCGTGGATGACCGGCAGGTAGGCGCCGGCGCGCGGGTCCTGGCCGCCCCAGGGGCCGGAGCCGTAGTACTGGTAGCCGAGCTGGACGAAGAAGGTCTCCGGGGCCATGGTCAGGACGAAGTTCTGGCCGTACTTGGCCTTGAGGGTCTTGACCGCCTGGATCAGGTTGACGATGACCGGGCTGGTCGGGTTCCGGAAGTCGGTGTCGCCGGTCTGGAGGGACAGCGAGTGGCCCTCGAAGTCGATGTCGAGGCCGTCGAGGCCGTACTCGTCGATGATCTTCGAGACGGAGGAGACGAACATGTCCCGCGCGGCGGTGGTGGAGAGCTGCACCTGGCCGTTCTGGCCGCCGATCGAGATCAGCACCTTCTTGCCGGCGGCCTGCTTGGCCTTGACGGCCGCCTTGAAGTCGGCGACCGACTCGACGTTCGGGCACTCCGTCGCCGGGCACAGGCTGAAGCGGATGTCGCCCGAGGTCACCGAGGTCGGCTCGCCGAAGGCGAGGTTGATGACGTCCCAGGAGGCGGGGACGTCGGCCATCCGGGTGTAGCCGGAGCCGTTGGCGAAGCTGGCGTGGAGGTAGCCGACGAGGGCGTGCGCGGGCAGGCCGGGGTTGCCCGGGTTGCCGCCGCTGGTCGTCGTCGCGCTCACGGTGGCCGACTTCGGGGACTCGCCCGCGCTGTTCACGGCGCTGACCTGGAAGGTGTACGCGGTGGAGGCGGTGAGTCCGGTGACGGTGGCCGAGGTGCCGCTGACCGTCTGGACCTTGGTGGTCCCCCGGTAGACGTTGTACGAGGTGGCGCCGGAGACCGGGGACCAGGTCAGCGGCACGGTGGTGGAGGTCGGGGAGCCCGCCGCGACGCCGGTGGGGGCGGCCGGGAGCTGCACCGGGTCGCCGCCCGGGCCGTAGAGGGAGAGGTCGTCGGCCTGGTAGGCGGGGGTGCCGTACCAGCCGTGGGTGTAGATCGTGACCGAGGTCGTCGAGGCGCCCGTCGTGAACGTGGTCGCGAGCCGCTGCCAGTCGGGGGCGGAGCCCGTCCAGGTGGACACGTCGGTGGTGCCCGTACCGGAGGCGCCGAGGTAGACGTAGCTGCCGCGCACCCAACCGCTGAGCGTGTAGGAGGAGTTGGGCTTGACGGTGACGGTCTGGGAGCAGCGGGCGTTGTCGCTGCCGGCAGGGGTCGCCTGGAGTGCCTTCGCGCCGCTGCGGGTGGGGGTGGAGACGGCGGTGCCGCTGCCGGCGGTGCAGGTCCAGCCGTCGAGGCCGGCCTCGAAGCCGCCGTTGCGGGCGAGTTCGGCGTCGGCGGCCTGGGCGGCGGGGCCGAGTGCGGCGAGTCCTCCGGCGGCTAGGACGCCCGCGAGGAGCAGGGTGAGAGGTCTGGCGCGGTCCACAACTGCCTCCGGGGGTGGGGGAATCGAGGTGGGAGCGCGCCACAGCATGGTCCAGACCAATCGAGTGGTCAAGACCTCTGTTCCCGACGTCCGCACGGCGGACGAACCGGTCCGCCCACCGTACGGACCACTCCCCCTACGTCCCCCCTCCCGCCCGCCCGATCCGCCCCGCCGCCTCATGCATCGCCAGCTCCAGGAGCGAGGCGTCGGTGAGGGTGCCCGCACCGTCCGGCGCCACCAGCCAGCGCACCCCACCGGTCACCCGGCCCGGGTACGGGACCACGATCCAGGTCCCGGCGCCCGCGCCGCGCACCCCGGTGCCGAGCCAGCGGGTCACCGTGCCCGGCGGGACGAAGAAGCCCATCCGGGCGTCGCCGAAGTCGGCGAGGACCGGGCCCGGTCGGCCCACCAGGCGGGTCAGGACGTCGAGGGTGGGGTAACCGAGCTCCGCCGGCAGGATCAGGACGTCCCAGCGCCTGCCCGCGGGCAGGAGCGCGACCCCGTGCGGGTTGCGCTCCCACTCCCACCGGCAGGCGTCGGGATCGGGTGCGACCGAAACCAGCCACTCCACCGCGCTCTTGGCGCCCGAGGCCCCCGTACCAGTCATCGCAACGGTCTCCTTCCGTGTGGACACGGTGTCCGTACGGAGAGAGCCATTCGGGCGGCTGCTCTTACGCGGTTTCAGCTACCCATCGGTTGTGATGTAGGCCACACCAGCACCCCGGGAGGTGGAGTCTCAGCTGTCGAAGCCGAGGCCCATCCGGTCCATCGCCTTCAGCCACAGGTTCCGGCGGCCGCCGTTCTCGTCGGCGCGCGCCATCGCCCACTTGGTGATGCCGATGCCGGCCCAGGCGATCGGCTCGGGCGGGAACGGCAGCGGCTTGTGGCGGACCATCTCGAGCTCGGTGCGCTCGGTCCGCTCCCCCGCCAGCAGGTCCAGCATCACGTCGCCGCCGAAGCGGGTGGCGCCGACGCCGAGGCCGGTGAAGCCGGCCGCGTACGCCACCTTGCCCTGGTAGGCCGTACCGAAGAAGGCCGAGAAACGGGAGCAGGTGTCGATCGCGCCGCCCCAGGCGTGGCTGAAGCGGAGCCCCTCCAGCTGCGGGAAGCAGTGGAAGAAGTGCTCGGCGAGCTTGAGGTAGGTCTCCGGGCGGTGGTCCATCTCGGCGCTGACCTTGCCGCCGAAGGGGTAGATCGCGTCGTAGCCGCCCCAGAGGATGCGGTGGTCGGCGGTGATCCGGAAGTAGTGGAACTGGTTGGCGGAGTCGCCGAGTCCCTGCCGGTTCTTCCAGCCGACGGAGGCGAGCTGCTCGGGACTGAGCGGCTCGGTCGTCAGGGCGTAGTCGTAGACCGGGACGGTGTACGCGCGCACGCGCTTGACCAGCGACGGGAAGACGTTGGTGCCGAGCGCGACCCGGCGGGCGAGGACGCGGCCGTACGGGGTGCGGACGCCCATGCCGGCGCCGACGGAGACGAGGTCGAGGCCGGGGGTGTTCTCGTAGATCCGTACGCCCAGGTCCAGGCAGGCCCGCTTGAGGCCCCAGGCCAGCTTGGCGGGGTTCAGCATGGCGACGCCGCGGCGGTCCCAGAGGCCGCCGAGGAAGGTCGGCGAGTCGACCTCGGCCCGGACGGCGTCCCGGTCGAGGAGTTCCAGGCCGTCCGCGAGACCGAGCCGGTCGATCTCCTCGTACATCTCGTGGAGTTCGTCGAGCTGGTACGGCTCGGTGGCGACGTCGATCTCGCCGGTGCGCTCGAAGTCGCAGTCCAGGGAGTAGCGGGCGACCGCCTCCTCGATGCCGTCGAGGTTGCGCTCGCCGAGCTGCTCCAGCTTCGGCAGCTCGCCCGGCCAGCGGGCGAGCCCGTTGCCGAAGCCGTGGGTGAGGGAGGCGGCGCAGAAGCCTCCGTTGCGGCCCGAGGCGGCCCAGCCCACCTCACGGCCTTCGATCAGTACGACATCCCGGGCGGGGTCGCGCTCCTTGGCGAGGAGCGCGGTCCACAGTCCGCTGTAGCCGCCGCCGACGACGAGGAGATCGCACTTCTCGGTGCCGGTGAGGGCGGGCAGGGCGCCGGGCTTGCCGGGGTCTTCCAGCCAGAAGGGGACGGGCTGGGCGTCGGAGAGAGATTGTGCAGCGAGACGCATGGCGACTGGGGCCATGGTTTCCAACTCCTTCGGTGCCTGAGCTGCGTTCTGCTCAGGCCGTTGCTGTTTTCTTGCGCCGGTTCGTAATGATTTGCCCGGCCACGACCACCAGTACCGCGAGCGCGAACATCGCGGTGCCGATGACGTTGATCTGAACGGGGGTTCCTCGCTGTGCCGAGCCCCAGACGAACATGGGGAAGGTGACGGTGGAGCCCGCGTTGAAGTTGGTGATGATGAAGTCGTCGAACGAGAGCGCGAAGGCGAGCAGGGCGCCGGCGGCGATGCCGGGGGCCGCGATCGGCAGGGTCACGCGCAGGAAGGTCTGCGTCGGCCCCGCGTAGAGGTCGCGCGCGGCCTCCTCCAGACGCGGGTCCATGGACATGACCCGGGCCTTGACCGCCGTCACGACGAACGACAGACAGAACATGACGTGGGCGATCAGGACCGTCCAGAAGCCGAGCTCGATCCCCATGTTGAGGAAGAGCGTGAGCAGCGAGGCGGCCATGACGACCTCGGGCATCGCCATCGGCAGGAAGATCAGCGAGTTGATCGCACCGCGCGCCCGGAAGCGGTAGCGGACGAGCGCGAAGGCGATCATCGTGCCGAGGACGACCGCGCCGACCGTCGCCCAGGCGGCGAGCTGGAGCGAGAGGGAGAGCGACTCGCACATGTCGGCGACGCCGCAGGGGTCCTTCCAGGCGTCGAGCGAGAACTCCTGCCAGGAGTAGTTGAAGCGTCCCTTCGGCCTGTTGAAGGAGAACACCATGACGACGAGGTTCGGCAGGATCATGTACGCGAGCGTCAGCAGGCCCGCGATGACGACGAGGTTGCGTCGTATCCAGCGCATCAGACCAGGTCCTCCGTTCCGGCACGGCGGATGTAGACGGTGACCATGACAAGGACGATCGCCATGAGGATGAAGGAGAGCGCGGCCGCCGTCGGGTAGTCGAGGACCCGCAGGAACTGCGACTGGATGACGTTGCCGACCATCTTGGTGTCGGTCGAGCCGAGCAGTTCGGCGTTGACGTAGTCGCCGCTCGCCGGGATGAAGGTGAGCAGGGTGCCGGAGACGACGCCGGGCATCGACAGCGGGAAGGTCACCTTGCGGAAGGTCGTCGCCGGGGAGGCGTACAGGTCCTGCGCGGCCTCGTGGAGCCGGCCGTCGATCCGCTCCAGGGAGGTGTAGAGGGGCAGGATCATGAAGGGGAGGAAGTTGTACGTGAGACCGCAGACGACCGCCATCGGGGTGGCGAGGACGCGGTCGCCCTCGGTCCAGCCGATCCAGCTGGTCACGTCGAGGACGTGCAGCGCGTTCAGCGCGTCGACGACGAGGCTGTCGTCGGCGAGGATCGTCTTCCAGGCCAGGGTCCGGATGAGGAAGCTGGTGAAGAAGGGCGCGATGACGAGGACGAGGAGCAGATTGCGCCAGCGGCCGGCCTTGAAGGCGATGAGGTACGCGAGCGGGTAGCCGAGCAGCAGACAGAGCAGGGTCGCGGTCCCGGCGTACAGCAGGGAGCGGACGAACTGCGGCCAGTACTCCTGGAAGGCGTCCCAGTAGGTCTGGAAGTGCCAGGTGACCTGGAAGCCCGCTTCGAGGGAGCCGGTCTGGACCGAGGTCGAGGCCTGGTAGACCAGCGGCAGCGCGAAGAAGACGAGCAGCCAGATGATGCCGGGCAGCAGCAGCCAGTAGGGGACGAGTCGCTTGCGGGTGGAGGGCTTGCGCAGAACCGGTTCCTCGACCGGTGCCGCCTCCTCCTTCTGGAGCGTGGAGGTGGTCATCCGGCGTCCTCCACCGTCTCCACACCCGCGTCGATGTCCTGAGCCGCGTCGAGCCCGAACGTGTGCGCCGGGTTCCAGTGCAGGACGACCTCGGCGCCGGGAAGGAGTCCCGCGCGCCTGTCGACGTTCTGCTCGTACACCTGGAGCTCCGCACCGGCCGGCGAGTTCACCACGTACTGGGTGGAGACGCCGATGAACGAGGAGTCGGCGATCCGGCCGGTGACCCGGTTGCGGCCGTCGGCTATCGAGTCGGCGTCGTCCTTGTGCGTCAGCGAGATCTTCTCGGGGCGGACGCCCACGAGCACCTTGCCGCCCTGGCGGACGGCGGAGGTACAGCGGTCGCCGGGGACCCGGAGCCTGCCGCCGCCGGCCGTGACGATCACGTCGCCGCCGGTCTCGACGACCTCGGCCTCGATGAGGTTGGAGGTGCCGAGGAAGTTGGCGACGAAGGTGGTGCTCGGGTTCTCGTACAGGTCGGCGGGGGCGCCGAGCTGCTCGACGCGGCCGCCGTTCATCACCGCGACCTGGTCGGCCATCGTCATGGCCTCCTCCTGGTCGTGGGTGACGTGCACGAAGGTGATGCCGACCTCGGTCTGGATCCGCTTGAGCTCCAGCTGCATCTGACGGCGCAGCTTGAGGTCGAGGGCGCCGAGCGGCTCGTCGAGGAGCAGCACCTGCGGGTGGTTGATGAGCGCGCGGGCCACGGCGACGCGCTGCTGCTGGCCGCCGGAGAGCTGGTGCGGCTTGTGCCGGGCCTTGTCGCCGAGCTGGACGAGCTCCAGCATGTCGTCGACCTGCTTCTTCACCGACCTGATGCCGCGGCGGCGCAGACCGAAGGCGATGTTCTCGGTGATGTCCATGTGCGGGAAGAGCGCGTAGGACTGGAAGACGGTGTTGACCGGCCGCTTGTACGGCGGGAGGTCGGTGACGTCCTTGTCGCCGAGGAAGACGGTGCCGGTGCTGGGGTCCTCCAGTCCGGCGATCATCCGCAGGGTGGTGGTCTTGCCGCAGCCCGAGGCGCCGAGGAGGGCGAAGAAGGAGCCCTGGGGGACGGTCAGGTCGAGCGGGTGGACGGCGGTGAAGGAGCCGTACGACTTGCTGATCCCGGTGAGACGGACGTCGCCGCCGCCAGTGTTCTTTCCGGTGTGAGCAGTCTTGTCAGTCATGGGTTGTGGTCCCGGGGAGTGAGAGAGGTGGACGACGGGGGCCTCAGGCGCCGATGAGCTTGGCGAACTTCTCCTCGTACGCCGTCTCCTCCGCGCTGGTGAGCGAGCGGAAGGCGTGCGACTTCTTGGCCATGGCCTTGTCCGGGAGGATCAGCGTGTTGTTCGCGAGTTCGGGGTCGATCTTGGCGAGCTCGTCCTTCACCCCGTCGACGGGGCACACGTAGTTGATGTACGCGGCGAGCTGGGCGGCGACGGGAAGCTCGTAGTAGTGGTCGATGAGCTTCTCGGCGTTGGTCTTGTGCCGGGCCTGGGCGGGGACGAGCAGGTTGTCGCTGGAGGTGATGTAACCGGCGGACGGGATCGAGAACTTGATGTCCGGGTTGTCCGCCTGGAGCTGGATGATGTCGCCGGCCCAGGCGAGGCAGGCGGCGATGTCGCCCTTGTCCAGGTCCGAGGTGTAGTCGTTGCCGGTGAAGCGGCGGATCTGCTTCTTGTCGACACCCTTCTGGAGGCGTCCGATCGCCGCGTCGTAGTCGGCGTCGGTGAAGTCGCCCGGGTCCTTGCCGAGGTCGAGCAGCGTCATCCCGACGGAGTCCCGCATCTCGGTGAGGAAGCCGACCCGGCCCTTGAGCGAAGGGTCGTCGAGGAGCTGGGTGACCGAGTCGACCTTCTTCCCGCCGGTCGCCTTGGCGTTGTACGCGATGACCGTGGAGATGCCGGTCCACGGGTACGAGTAGGCGCGGCCCGGGTCCCAGTCGGGGCTGCGGAACTGGGCGGAGAGGTTGGCGTACGCGTGGGGGAGGTTCGAGGGGTCGAGCTTCTGGGCCCAGCCGAGCCGGATCATCCGCGCGGCGAGCCAGTCGGTGACGCAGATCAGGTCGCGGCCGGTGTCCTGGCCGGCCGCGAGCTGCGGCTTGATCTTGCCGAAGAACTCGACGTTGTCGTTGATGTCCTCGGTGTACTTGACCTTGATCCCGGTGCGCTTCGCGAACGCCTCCAGGGTCGGGCGGGACTTCTCGTCCTCGCTGACGTCCATGTACTCGGTCCAGTTGGAGAAGGCGAGGGTCTTCTCCTTGGCCGACACGTCGGTGGAGGCGGGCCCCTGGCCCTCCCGCTTGGCCGGCGGGATGCCGCAGGCGCTCAGCGACGCGAGGCCTCCGACGGTGAGCGCGCCGACACCGCCCGCGCGCAGCATCGAACGGCGGCTGAGGGCGCCCCGGCCGCTCGTCAGGCTGCGACGTATCGCCGCCGTCTGCGCGGCGGAGAGGCTGTCGGGCTCGTACTGCTCCATGCGCTGTGCCCTTTCGGGATGGTTGCGCCGCTGGTCGGGCGGCGAATGCCACGCGGCGGTAGCCGCATTTCGGTTACGGACGGTCCCCGAAGATCGTGCGGTGCCAGTCCTTCGCGGCGACCGCGGTGTTGTCGAACATCACGTGCTTGACCTGCGTGTACTCCTCGAAGGAGTAGGCCGACATGTCCTTCCCGTAGCCAGATGCCTTGGTGCCGCCGTGGGGCATCTCGCTGATGATCGGGATGTGGTCGTTGACCCAGACGCAGCCGGCCTTGATCTCCCGGGTGGCACGGTTGGCCCGGTAGACGTCCCGGCTCCAGGCCGAGGCGGCCAGGCCGTACGGGGTGTCGTTGGCGAGCCGGATGCCCTCGTCGTCGCTGTCGAAGGGCAGGGCCACCAGGACCGGGCCGAAGATCTCCGACTGCACGACCTCACTGTCCTGCGCGGCGCCGGTGATCAGGGTCGGACGATAGTACGCACCGTCCTTGAGGTCTCCACCAGGTGCTTCACCGCCGGTGACGACGGTGGCGTAGCCGCGGGCCCGCTCCACGAAGGCGGCGACGCTGTCGCGGTGGCGGTGGCTGACGAGCGGGCCGAGGTCGGTGGCCGGGTCGAAGGGGTCGCCGAGCCGGACGGTCTCCATCAGTTCGGCGACGCGTGCGACGAACGCGTCGAAGAGCGGGCGCTGGACGTACGCGCGCGTGGCGGCGGTGCAGTCCTGGCCGCTGTTGATGAGGGAGGCGGCGACGGCGCCGTGGGCGGCGGCCTCCAGGTCGGCGTCGTCGAAGACCACGAAGGGGGCCTTGCCGCCGAGTTCGAGGTGGAGGCGCTTCACGGTGGCGGTGGCGATCTCGGCGACCCGCTTGCCGACGGGGGTGGAGCCGGTGAAGGAGGTCATGACGACGTCGGGGTGGCCGACGAGGTGTTCGCCGACGGTCTTCCCGGCGCCGTTGACGATGTTGACCACACCGTCGGGGATACCGGCCTCCTTCGCCGCCTGCGCGAACATCAGGGAGGTCAGCGGGGTGAGCTCGGCGGGCTTGAGGACGATCGTGTTGCCGGCGGCGATGGCCGGGAGGATCTTCCAGGCGGCCATCTGGAGCGGGTAGTTCCAGGGGGCGATGGAGCCGACGACGCCGATGGGTTCGCGGCGGATGTACGAGGTGTGGTCGCCGCTGTACTCGGCGGCGGACTGGCCCTGGAGGTGACGGGCGGCCCCCGCGAAGAAGGCGGTGTTGTCGACGGTGCCGGGCACGTCGAACTCGGTGGTGAGCCTGAGCGGCTTGCCGCACTGGAGGGACTCGACGCGGGCGAAGTCCTCGGCCCACTCGGCGAGGACGCCGGCGAAGCGGTGGAGCGCGTCGGAGCGCTCCCCGGGGGTGGCGCCGGCCCAGCCGGGGAAAGCGGCCTTGGCGGCGGCGACGGCCTCGTCGACGTCGGCCGTGGAGGCGAGCGCGTAGGTGTACACGCTCTCCCCGGTCGCCGGATCGATCACGCTGTGTTCCTGACCGGAGGTTCCGGCGCGGAGCCGCCCGCCGATGTACTGTGCGCCGTCCGCGAAGCGGTCCGTCACCTGGAAGCGGTTGCCCATGACGCTCTCCGTTGTTCCAGCTCGAATTGAGTGCCGATCCTGACAGAGGGACGATGTCCCAACAAGTGATTCCGTTGTTGCCTTTTGATTACGCGACGGAATCGGTCGACCATGTGTCGAGGCGGCCGGAATATCTCCGTACCAAGTGTCCGTGGCGGATGCCACACTCGCGTGCATGAGCGAGCTCGAGTCTCTGATACAGCAGGTCAACAGGGGTGACCGGGTGAAGTGGCTGCACTTCTGGGGTCACCGTCCGCACCCGGACGGTCGGCTCTCGGCGAGCTGTCTCAGCCAGTGGTGGCCTGCACCCTTCGTGGTCTCCGGCGTGTCGTACGCGACGGCCGAGCACTGGATGATGGCGGCCAAGGCCCGGCTCTTCGAGGACGCCGAGGCGGAACGGGCCGCGCTGTCCGCCCGTACCCCGGCGGAGGCCAAGAAGGCGGGCCGGCTCGTCCGGGGCTTCGACGACACGGTGTGGGCACGGGAGCGCTTCGGGATCGTCGTCGAGGGCAGCGTCCACAAGTTCTCCTCGGACGAGTCCCTGCGCGCCTACCTCCTGGGCACCGGCACCCGGGTCCTCGTGGAGGCCAGCCCCGTGGACCGCGTCTGGGGCATCGGCCTGGCGGCCGACGACCCCCGCGCCCACGACCCGGCGAGCTGGCGCGGCGGCAACCTCCTGGGCTTCGCCCTGATGGAGGCACGGGAGCGGCTGCGCCAGGGCGCGTGAGACGCACCGGCGGGACGCCGAGGGCCCCGCACCTCGACGAGGTGCGGGGCCCTTGACCGTGGGATAACCCCCGGAGTGACCGTGGGTCGCTCAGCGGCTGCCGCTCTCGACCACCAGGCTCGACGCGAACGGGTCCTCGTCGTATCCGGAGTCGTCGAACGACGACGAGTCCTGCGAGGCCGCCCAGATGATGAAGCCCAGGAAGACGGCGCTGACCAGGGTGCCGATGGAGCCGAGCACGATGCCCGCGACGGCCATGCCCCGGTTGGTCGCCTCGCCCCGGCCGCACTTCTTGATGCCGATGATGCCGAAGATCAGCGCCAGGATGCCGAGGATCGCGCCCAAGCCCCACAGGCAGAAGCCCGCCACCGAGATGATGCCGAGCACCATCGAGGCCGTCCCCATGCCGTTGGACGGGGACTGCTGCCAGCCGGGCTGGCCGGGGTATCCGCCGCCGGTCGACGGATAGCCGGGATAGCCGTACCCCGAGCTCGCCGGGGCGGGCGGCGGGGTCACCGCCGACGGGTACCCGTACCCGCCGGAGGCGGGCGCCGCCGGATAGCCGTACGCGCCGGGCGTGGCCGCGGGCCCGCCGGGTGCCACCGGTGGCGGCGGCACGTCGGTGGGGCCGGGCTGTGCCAGCGGAACGGACGTGACGGTCTGCTGGTCGTGCACCGGCGACGGAGTCGTCGGCTTGCTCAGTTCCACCCCGTCGCGGTTCGGCGGAGCCCACGGGTCCGTCGGGTCGTACCCGCCCCGCGACTGGTCTTGGTTGTCAGACATGGGCCTCCCCCATCATGGTCCCGCCATGCTACGGCCTCACTCCTGAGGGGGACCCGTCCGGCCTACGATGACGGGATGACCGATCTCCATCCCTTCATCGCGGGCCTGCCCAAGGCGGAGCTGCACGTCCACCACGTCGGCTCCGCCTCGCCCCGGATCGTCGCCGAGCTCGCCGCCCGGCACCCCGACTCCAAGGTCCCCACGGACCCGGAGGCGCTGACCGACTACTTCACGTTCACCGACTTCGCGCACTTCATCGACGTCTACCTCTCGGTCGTCGATCTGGTCCGCACCCCCGAGGACGTCCGGCTGCTGACCTTCGAGGTCGCCCGTGACATGGCCCGGCAGAACATCCGGTACGCCGAACTGACCATCACCCCCTACTCCTCCACCCGCCGGGGCATCGACGAGCACGCCTTCATGGAAGCCATCGAGGACGCCCGCAAGGCGGCCGAGGCCGAGTTCGGCACCGTCCTGCGCTGGTGCTTCGACATCCCGGGCGAGGCCGGCCTGGCCTCCGCCGAGGAGACCGCCCGCCTCGCCACCACCGACGGGCTGCGCCCCGAGGGCCTGGTCTCCTTCGGTCTCGGCGGCCCGGAGATCGGCGTGCCGCGCCCGCAGTTCAAGCCGTACTTCGACCGGGCGCGGGCGGCCGGCCTGCACTCCGTCCCGCACGCGGGCGAGACGACCGGCCCGCAGACCGTCTGGGACGCGATCAACGACCTGGGTGCCGAGCGCATCGGCCACGGCACCAGCTCGGTCCAGGACCCGGTGCTCCTCGCCCACCTCGCGGAGCACCGCATCGCCCTGGAGGTCTGCCCGACCTCGAACATCGCCACCCGGGCCGTCGCCACCCTGGACGAGCACCCGATCCGGCAGATGGTGGACGCCGGTGTCCTCGTCACGATCAACAGCGACGACCCGCCGATGTTCGGCACCGACCTGAACAACGAGTACGCGGTGGCCGCCCGGCTCCTCGGACTCGACGAGCGCGGTGTCGCCGCCCTCGCGAAGAACGCGGTGGAGGCCTCGTTCCTCGACCCTGCCGGGAAGGCCGGGATCGCCGCCGAGATCGACGCGTACACCGACGCCTGGCTCGCGCGCTGACGACTCGCTCGCACGCCCACGACGGCGAGAATGGGCCCATGGACTCCGACACCGCCATGGACCCGACCGCCGTCCTGAAAGCCGCCGAGACCACGGCCTCCGTCACCGTCGTGGGCCATCGCGGCGACCCGTACCGCGTCCGCGAGAACACCCTCGGCTCGATCGCCTCGGCGATCGAGCGGGGGGCGGACGCGGTCGAGGTCGACGTCCGGCTGACGAAGGACGGCGTGCCCGTCCTCCTCCACGACGACACCCTCAAGCGCCTGTGGGGCCATGACCGCCCGCTCTCCGTGCTCTCGTACGAGCAGGTCCGGGAGCTCACGTACGACGGGGTCCCGACCCTGCGCGAGGCGCTGCTCACCGCCGGGGACAAGCGGCTGATGCTGGACCTGCCGGGCGGCGACGAGGACTCGGTCCGCACCATCGTCCGTACGGTCCGCGAGTGCGGCGCCGGTGAGCGCGTCTACTACTGCGCGGGGGCCGTCGCCATGCTCCAGGTGCGGGCCGCCGACCCGTCCGCCGAGATCGCCCTCACCTGGACCTCGCTCGCCCCGCCCCGCCCGATCCTGCTCGACGTGGTCCGGCCCCGCTGGCTCAACTACCGCTTCGGCCTGGTGAGTCGGGCCCTGACCGACCGGGTGCACCGGGACGGTCTCCTCGTCTCGGCCTGGACGGCGGACACCTCCCGCACCATGCGTAAGCTGATCAGGAACGGGGTCGACTCCATCACCACGAACCGGGTCGACGCACTCGCCGCCGTCCTGCGAAAGGCCCAGGGATGAACGACCGGATCCGGACCGACATCGCCCACAACGCCCGGGTGTGGAACTACTGGCTCGGCGGCAAGGACAACTACCCGGTCGACCGCGCGGTCGGCGACCAGGTCACCGGCTTCTACCCGAGCATCGGCGAAGTGGCCCGCGCGGACCGGGCGTTCCTCGGCCGCGCCGTCACCTTCCTCGCCGCGGACGCCGGGGTGCGCCAGTTCCTCGACATCGGTACGGGCCTGCCGACCGCCGACAACACCCATGAGGTCGCCCAGCGGGCCGCTCCCGACGCCCGGATCGTCTACGTCGACAACGATCCGATCGTCCTCACCCACGCCCGCGCGCTCCTGACGAGCGCGCCGGAGGGCGTCACCGACTACGTGGACGCCGACGCCCACGACCCGGAGAAGATCCTGGCGGCGGCCGGCGCGACCCTCGACCTCTCCCGGCCGGTCGCCGTGATGATGCTCGGCATCCTCAACTTCGTCCTGGACACCAGCGCGGCCCGGACGATCGTCCGCACCCTGATGGACGCCGTCCCCTCCGGCAGCTACCTGGTCCTGACCCACCCCACCCTGGAGCCGGAGCTCGGCGGCGAGGGCAACGAGGCCGCCATGGCCTTCTGGAACGAGAACGCGACCCCGCCGATCACCGCCCGCAGCCGCGCCGAGTTCGCCTCCTTCCTCGACGGCCTCGACCTCCTGGAGCCGGGCATCCTGTCCTGCTCGCGCTGGCGCGCGACGACCGGGGACGCCCCCGTGGTCGCGCAGCTCGGCGCGGTGGGCCGCAAGCCGTAGTGGCCGTACGGGGGAACGAGCGCGTACGGGGAAACCTCCGCGACCGGTGGGAGCGGGCGCGGAGCTGGAGCGGTGCCAACCCGTGGGCGGTGGACCTCGGGATCGCGCTGCTCGTCCAGGCGGCGATGACGATGCCGTTCGTGGTGCCGCGCCCGCCCGAGATCGAACCGGCGACCTGGCCCGCGTACGGACTGACGACGCTCACGGTGATCCCGCTCGTCTGGCGGCGGCGGGCGCCGGTGGCCGTACTCCTGGCGATCCTCGCGACGAGCACGCTGTACGTGCTGGCCCTGGACGGGCCGGGCCAGCCGCTGCCGTACACCGGGCTCGTCATCGTCTACACGATCGCGCTGCACTCGCCGGCGTGGAAACGGCTCACCACGGCAGGACTGATGACGGTCGCGGTGCCGGCCTCGGTGTGGCTCAACACCCAGTCGGCCCGTGAACTGACCTTCTCGCTCTTCGTGTTCGGGGCCGCCTATGTCTTCGGCCGGCTCCAGGACGCCCGGCAGCGGGCGCACCTGATCGAGGCCGAGCAGGCCGCCGCACGGGAACGGGCCCGGATCGCACGGGAGATGCACGACATCCTGTCGCACGCGGTGAGCCTGATGATCGTGCAGGCGGAGGCGGGCCCCGTGGCGGTGCGCACGGCGCCGGAGCGCGCCGAGGCGGCGTTCGACGCGATCTCGGAGACGGGCCGCGAGGCGATGACCCAGCTGCGGCAGATGCTGGGGCTGCTGCGGGAGGGCGCCGAGGGGGCGCCGCCCCGCGAGCCGCAGCCGGACCTCTCCGGGATCCCCGCCCTGGTGGAGCGGGTGAGGTCCGGCGGTCTGCAGGTGGAGTACACGACGGAGGGCGGCGTACGGGCGCTGCCGGCGGCGACGGGCGCGAGCGCCTACCGGATCGTGCAGGAGGCCCTGACGAACGTCGTCAGGCACGCGGGCGCCCGCCGGGCCGACGTCCGGCTCGCCCACGCCGACGGCGTCCTGCGGGTCACGGTGACGGACGACGGACGCGGCCCCTCGCAGGTACCGGCCGGACGCGGCCCCGGCGGCCACGGCCTCACCGGTATCCGGGAGCGGGCCGCCGCACACGGCGGGACGGTGGCCACCGGCCCGGGACCGGACGGCCGGGGGTTCGAGGTGCGGGTCCTGCTCCCCGTACCCTCCACGGCGGAGGTGGGGAGATGACGACGATCCGGGTGGTGGTCGCGGACGACCAGGAACTGGTCCGCAGCGGCTTCGCGATGATCCTCGACGCGCAGCCGGACATCGAGGTGGTGGCCGAGGCCGGAGACGGCGCCGAGGCGGTCGAGGCGGTGCGCCGGCACGCCCCGGACGTGGCGCTGCTCGACATCCGGATGCCCGGCACCGACGGCATCGAGGCCTGCCGGGAGATCAGCGCGGGCACCGGCTGCCGGACGGTGATCCTGACGACCTTCGACACCGACGCGTACGTGTACGAGGCGCTGCACGCGGGCGCGAGCGGCTTCCTCCTCAAGGACGTGCGCAGGGACGATCTGGTGCACGCGGTACGGGTGGTGGCGGCGGGCGACTCGCTGCTCGCGCCGTCCGTGGCCCGCCGCCTGGTCGAGCAGTACACCGCGGGCGGCCCGCGCAGGACCGCCCCCGACGTCCGGCTCGACGTGCTGACGGGCCGGGAGCGGGAGACCCTGCTGCTCCTCGCGCGCGGTCTCTCCAACGCGGAGATCGCGGCGGAGCTGGTGGTCAGCGACCACACGGTGAAGACCCATGTGGGGAACGTGCTCGCCAAGCTCGGTCTGCGGGACCGCATCCAGGCGGTGATCTGCGCGTACGAGACGGGGCTGGTCGCGGCGGGCTCTCCCCCGCCCGGGGGAGGCGAGGGGCCGGGCTCCTCCCCCGGGTCGGCGAGGAACTGACCGGCGGAAGACCCCCGGTGCGGGCGATCCGTCGATCGCCGCAGGTCAGCAGGATGGAGCCATCGAGAACAACGGCTCACACCACCGGAGTTGACCATGACGAAGTCCACCCGCACGCTGCTCGCCGCCGCCCTGGTCCTGGGGGTCGCGGCGGGCCCGGCCCTGACCCCGGCCTTCGCGGCACCGGCCTCCGCGCCCCCCTCGGCGGCCGCGTCGGCCGCGTCGGCCGCACAACCGACCAGCCCGGACCTGAGCGCGGCGATCGCCGGACTCCCCCGGGCCGACGCCACGGCCGCGCTCGTCCGGGTCGGCGGCACCGAAGGTTCCTGGCAGGGCAGTTCAGGAGTAAACGACCTGACGACCGGCGCCCCGGCGGACCCGGCCGCCCGCTTCCGCGCCGGATCGGTGACGAAGGTCTTCACGGCCGCGACCGTCCTCCAGCTGGCGTCCGAGCGCCGGATCGACCTGGACCGCACGGCCCGCTCGTACCTGCCGGAGCTGATCCCCGGCCGGTACGCCACGGTGACCGTCCGCCAGCTCCTGAACCACACCCATGGCATCCCGGCCCCCGAACTGGCCGTCGGCGACACGGTGGAGGAGTGGTACGCCCACCGCTTCGACATCCACAGCCCGGAGGCCATGGTCCGCTCGGCCACGGCGAAGCCCCGCGAGTTCCGGCCCGGCACGAAGCAGCACTACCTCAACATCGGGTACACGATCGCCGCTCTGATCGTCGAGCGGGTGACGGGCGACTCGTACGAGCACCAGGTGGAGCGGCGCATCCTGCGCCCGCTGGGTCTGCGGGACACGTATCTCCCGGGCGAGGCCGCCGAGCTCGTCGGCCCGTACAACCACGGCTACCAGACCATGCGGCTCGACGACGGGACGACCGGCCTGCGCGACGTCTCGGTGTGGGGGGTGACGGACGGCTGGGCGGCCGGTGACCTCGTCTCGACCACGGCCGACCTGGAGCGGTTCACCCGGGCGCTGTTCGCGGGCCGGGTGGTGCGCGGGCCGCTCCTGGAGGAGATGTTCACCCTGCCGAAGGTCGCGGACCTGAAGTCCGGCGATCCGGCGGCGTACTCCGCGGGTCTGTCGATGAAGAGGCTCGGCGGCCGCGAGGTCTGGGGCAAGACCGGCGGCCGCTGGGGGTACAACGCGGCCGTCGCCTCCACCCGAGACGGCGCGCGCACCCTCGTCTACAGCGTCAACTCCACCGACGCGAAGGGCCAGGACATGAACCCGACCGCCCTGAACGTCATGGTGGCGGCGTACGGCCTGCCGGACTAGCCGATGCCGGCCGGTACGGGCTCCGGTGCCGCCGTCGCGGTGGCGGCCTCCAGCCGCTTGATCAGCCGGCGTACGTGGAGCAGCGGCAGGATCCCGATGACGCCGAAGGACATGTCGATGACCGACCACCAGAAGGGGATGTCCCGGAGGGGTCCGCAGATCAGGGCGAGCGGGATGATGCCGACGCAGGCGATCATGCCGAACTCGACGACCCAGATGTTGCGGACGGGTTCGCGGTAGGCGCCGTAGAAGGCGACCGCGATGACGAGGTGGGCGAAGGCGAGCCAGTCGGTGCCGTAGAGCAGGTACGGGGCCTGCTCGTCGGCGGTCTCGAGACCGCCCCGTACCCGGTCGATCCATTCGGCGAGCCCGGGGAGGAGGTCGGCCACGGGAGCCGCCCAGCCGTCGAGCGAGGAGTCCAGCAGCCGGAGTTCGGTGACGAGCGGGAACGCGGTGATCCCGCTCAGGACCAGGCAGACGACGAAGACGATCAGCCAGACGCGGATGCGCGTGAGAAGGGCTCTCGGCCCGTTCGAGTCGCTCATGGGGGAAGCCTACGCCTCTCTTGAACGTGTTCAGAAATGGGGGGCCAGTCGGCGCGCCACCGCGTGCGCGACGACGGCGGCGGCCGCCGCCACCCCCAGTCCGGTGACCGTGCCGCGGAGTCCGGCCGGGCGGAGCACGCCCGCCCGGCGCAGCCGCCCGCGCGCCCGGAGGGTGAAGGGGATGACCACGAGCGGCGAGGTGAGCCGGGTGTCACCCCTCGCACCGCGGCGGCCTGCGCGAGGTGGACGAGGCCGCGCAGGCCGAACCCGTTCAGGGCCCCCCGGTAAAGGCGGATCGGCCGCCGGTGCGGGCCCCGGCCACGGCGGCGGCGCCGACGACGGCCGCCATCACCCCGGCGGCGAGGGCGAATTCGCGCTCGCCGCCGGACTCGGCGGCCTTCCAGACGGCCTCCGGCACTCCGGGTAACCGCTCGCGCAGCATCGGCAGGTCCTCCCGCAGCCGACGGGGACCGAGGGCGAGTTCCTCGGCGTCGTGGACGGCCCGGGCGAGGAACAGGCCGTAGGCGGCCTGGGGGGGGGGGGGGGGGGGGGGGGGGGGGCGGGGGGGATGGCCCGGCACAAACCACACTACCACAACCTCTCTCCCCCTCC
>NZ_JBVHZJ010000017.1:59888-129414 GCF_055574655.1 Streptomyces sp. NPDC029956
TTTTTCGTTCTCGGTCCCAAACCCGGCCCGGGGGGCCCGGGGGGCGCCTGGCGGGTCTTCCCCCCCCCCCCCCAAACCCCCCAGGCCGACGATCGCGTTCCACCGCTTCGTGAAGTCCTGCCGCTCCCGCGCGGTGATGTCCCGGGCGATCGCGAGGCGTCCCCGCATGTCCGCGTCGGGGAAGATCAGCGGGTCCTCCGCGAGGGCCACCAGCTCCTCGTCGCCGGAGTCCGCGAGGACCTTCTGCGCGGCCGGCACGGGGCAGACGTAGTTGACCCAGGCGGCGAGTTCGGCGGCGACCTCGGGCTCGTAGTAGTAGTCGACCAGCTTCTCGGCGTTCGTCTTGTGGTGCGCGAGGTTGGGGATCATGAGGGACTCGGCCCACAGTTCGGCTCCCTCCTCGGGTACGACGAACTCGATGTCCGGGTTGTCGGCCTGGAGTTGGATGACGTCGCCCGAGTAGGCCTGGCAGGCCAGCACGTCGCCGGTCGACAGGTCCTTGATGTAGTCGTTGCCGGTGAAGCGGCGGATGTGCCGCTTCTTCACGAGGCCCTCGATCTGCTCGCACAGGCCGTGGAAGTCGTCGCCGGTCCACCGGGTGACGTCGACGCCCCGGCCCATCATGAGCAGGGCGAAGGACTCGTCGAGCCCGGACAGCAGGGTGACCTTGCCGCGCAGGTCGTCGGCCCACAGCTCCTTGGTGGAGCGGAGCTCACGGCCGAGCTTCCTGCGGTTGTACGCGATGCCGGTGATCCCGGACTGCCAGGGGACGCTGTGCAGCCGGCCCGGATCGAAGGCGGGCGAGCGGAGCTGCGGGTCGAGGTGCTCGGTGACGTTCGGCTGGGTGGCGCGGTTCATCTCCTGGGCCCAGCCGAGGCGGACGAAGCGGGCGGCCATCCAGTCGCTGACGACGATCAGGTCGCGGCCGGTCTCCTGGCGGTTCATCAGGGACGGGCTGATCTTGCCGAAGAACTCGTCGTTGTCGTTGATCTCCTCGGTGTACCGGACGGAGATCCCGGTGCGCTTCCGGAACGCGTCGAGGGTCGGGCGCTTCCTGGCGTCCTCGTCGTCGGTGTCGATGTAGAGCGGCCAGTTGGCGAAGTCGAGCGTCCGGTCCCGGGCGGAGAGGTCGCGCCCGGCCCGGGCGCTCTCGTCGACGTAGGCGGCGGGGACCCCGCATCCGGCGGCGAGCAGGCTCGCGGCCCCGGCACCGCCGATGCCGCGCAGCAGGGACCGGCGGGAGATGTTGTTCCTGGCTGTCGCTCTCACCCGTGCAGCATCGCGGCAGGCCACCGGCCGGGGCAATGGACGCTCCGTCGAGCGACGCGGCGCGGCCCCGACACCCTGTCGACCGGGGTGCCGGGGCCGCGTGGCGTTCAGGCGGGGGTTCAGCCCAGGGAGGTCATCACGTGCTTGATGCGCGTGTAGTCCTCGAAGCCGTAGCCGGAGAGGTCCTTGCCGTAGCCGGACTTCTTGAAGCCGCCGTGGGGCATCTCGGCGACCAGCGGGATGTGGGTGTTGATCCACACGCAGCCGAAGTCGAGGGACTTGGACATGCGCATCGCGCGCGCGTGGTCCTTGGTCCAGACGGAGGAGGCGAGGGCGTACTCGACGCCGTTCGCGTATTCCAGGGCCTGCGCCTCGTCCGTGAAGGACTGGACGGTGATGACGGGGCCGAAGACCTCGTTCTGGACGATCTCGTCGTCCTGCTTGAGGCCGGAGACGACGGTCGGGGCGTAGAAGTAGCCCTTGTCGCCGACCCGGTGGCCGCCGGCCTGGACCTTGGCGTGCGCCGGGAGGCGGTCGATGAAGCCGGTGACCTGCTTCAGCTGGTTGGCGTTGTTGAGCGGGCCGTAGAGCACGTCCTCGTCGTCCGGCTGACCGGTCTTGGTCCCGGAGGCGGCCTTGGCGAGCGCGGCGACGAACTCGTCGTGGATGGACTCGTGCACGAGGACGCGGGTGGCGGCCGTACAGTCCTGGCCGGCGTTGAAGAAGCCGGCCACGGAGATGTCCTCGGCGGCCTTGTCGATGGCCGCGCTGTCGAGGTCTTCGAAGACCACGACCGGGGCCTTGCCGCCCAGCTCCAGGTGGACGCGCTTGACGTCCTTGGCCGCCGACTCGGCGACCTGCATGCCGGCGCGTACGGAGCCGGTGATGGAGGCCATGGCGGGGGTCGGGTGCTCGACCATCGCCTTGCCCGTCTCGCGGTCGCCGCAGACGACGTTGAAGACGCCCTTGGGGAGGATCTGGCCGATGATCTCCGCCATCAGGACGGTCGACGCGGGGGTCGTGTCCGAGGGCTTGAGGACGACCGTGTTGCCCGCGGCGAGCGCCGGGGCGAACTTCCACACGGCCATCATCATCGGGTAGTTCCACGGCGCGACCTGGGCGCAGACGCCCACGGGCTCACGGCGGACGATGGAGGTCATGCCCTCCATGTACTCGCCGGCCGAGCGGCCCTCGAGCATCCGGGCGGCGCCGGCGAAGAAGCGGATCTGGTCCACCATCGGCGGGATCTCTTCGCTCGCCGTGAGGGCGATGGGCTTTCCGGTGTTCTGGACCTCGGCGGCGATCAGGTCCTCGGCGCGCTCCTCGAAGGCGTCGGCGATCTTGAGGAGCGCCTTCTGGCGCTCGGACGGGGTGCTGTCGCGCCAGGCGGGGAAGGCGGCCGCGGCGGCCTCCATCGCGGCGTCGACGTCAGCCTGGCCCGAGAGCGGGGAGGTGGCGTACACCTCGCCGGTGGCCGGGTTGACCACCTCGATGGTGCGGCCGTCGGCCGCGTCGCGGAACTCCCCGTTGATGTAGTTACGCAGCCGGCGCAGCTCGGTGGTCACTGCCACCCCTCCTGTCACGTTCTGTCGTCGCACGTCCTTGTGCGCTGTCCCGATGGGCGAGACACCTCAGCCTAGTCGCTCGGCTGACGCTTTCAACAGGCCCAACCCCCTCCAACTTCGGATTCCGTGACTTTCGAGCCCCTCGACAACGAATTACATCGATCCGGGGTTGCAAGACCGACATTCTCGGTGCAGAGTGAACTCGTGGCCAGTCGAAGCACAGAACCCAGAACCGGAACCGGTTCGTCCCCGACGATCGACGCCGTCTCCCTGGCGATCATCGAACAGCTCCAGGAGGACGGTCGCCGTCCCTACGCGGCGATCGGCAAGGCCGTGGGCCTCTCCGAGGCCGCCGTGCGGCAGCGCGTCCAGAAGCTGCTCGATCAGGGCGTCATGCAGATCGTCGCCGTCACCGACCCGCTCACCGTGGGTTTCCGACGGCAGGCGATGGTCGGCATCAACGTCGAGGGTGACCTTGATCCGGTTGCGGAAGCCCTGACGGCCATGGCCGAATGCGAGTACGTGGTGATGACCGCGGGCTCCTTCGACCTGATGGTGGAGGTCGTCTGCGAGGACGACGACCACCTGCTGGATGTGATCAACAAGCGCATCCGCACCCTCCCCGGCGTGCGCTCCACCGAGAGCTTCGTCTACCTCAAGCTCAAGAAGCAGACCTATATGTGGGGAACTCGATAATCGTGACCCAGTCCCGAAGTGACATGTCAAAGTCCGCCTACGACCACCTGTGGATGCACTTCACCCGCATGTCGTCGTACGAGAACTCGCCCGTTCCCACCATCGTGCGTGGTGAGGGCACCTACATCTTCGACGACAAGGGCAAGCGCTACCTCGACGGTCTCGCGGGGCTCTTCGTGGTCAACGCCGGACACGGCCGCGAGGAGCTGGCCGAGGTCGCGTACAAGCAGGCCAAGGAACTCGCGTTCTTCCCCGTGTGGTCGTACGCGCACCCCAAGGCCGTCGAGCTGGCCGAGCGTCTCGCGGACTACGCGCCGGGCGACCTGAACAAGGTCTTCTTCACCACCGGCGGCGGAGAGGCCGTCGAGACCGCCTGGAAGCTCGCCAAGCAGTACTTCAAGCTGCAGGGCAAGCACACCAAGTACAAGGTCATCTCGCGTGCGGTCGCCTACCACGGCACCCCGCAGGGCGCCCTCTCCATCACCGGTCTGCCGGCCCTCAAGGCCCCCTTCGAGCCGCTGGTCCCCGGCGCGCACAAGGTGCCGAACACCAACATCTACCGCGCCCCGATCCACGGCGACGACCCCGAGGCCTTCGGCCGCTGGGCAGCCGACCAGATCGAGCAGGAGATCCTCTTCGAGGGCGCCGACACCGTCGCGGCCGTCTTCCTGGAGCCCGTGCAGAACGCCGGCGGCTGCTTCCCGCCGCCGCCCGGCTACTTCCAGCGCGTCCGCGAGATCTGCGACCAGTACGACGTGCTGCTCGTCTCCGACGAGACGATCTGCGCGTTCGGCCGCCTCGGCACGATGTTCGCCTGTGACAAGTTCGGCTACGTGCCCGACATGATCACCTGCGCCAAGGGCATGACCTCGGGCTACTCCCCGATCGGCGCCTGCATCGTCTCGGACCGCATCGCGGAGCCCTTCTACAAGGGCGACAACACCTTCCTCCACGGCTACACCTTCGGTGGCCACCCGGTGTCGTCGGCGGTCGCCATCGCCAACCTCGACATCTTCGACAAGGAAGGCCTGAACCAGCACGTCCTCGACCAGGAGGGCAACTTCTTCGACACCCTGAAGAAGCTGCACGACCTCCCGATCGTCGGCGACGTCCGCGGCAACGGCTTCTTCTACGGCATCGAGCTCGTCAAGGACAAGGTCACCAAGGAGTCCTTCACGGACGAGGAGACCGAGCGCGTCCTGTACGGCTTCCTCTCCAAGGCGCTCTTCGAGAACGGCCTGTACTGCCGTGCCGACGACCGTGGCGACCCGGTCATCCAGCTCGCCCCGCCGCTGATCGCCGACCAGGGCACCTTCGACGAGATCGAAGGCATCCTGCGCTCGGTGCTCACCGAGGCCTGGACCAAGCTCTAAGGTCCCCGACGGGACCGAGCTCCGAGGTCCCCGCCGCGCGAGGCACACGACATCACGCCGCCCTCACGGCGTGACCCCGGCCCGGGCATGCCGCCATCCGAGTGGATGGCGGCGGCCCGGGCCGCGTGCTGTCCGTACAAACGGATCCGAATACTTACGGTGCCCAGTGACCGACAGGCCCGTCCCTTCGTTCCCCCGGACGGGGGACACAGATCGGATCCGACATCGAGGTGTACGCGATGGCCCCACCGGACAACGACGTGCTCTGGGCGCGTTCCCTGCACTGCGCCCTGGGCGGTTCGGACGCCCTCAGCGGCGTCTCCCTCGGCGTCCGCGAGGGCGAGATCCTCGCCCTCGTCGGCCCGCGCGGCAGCGGCAAGACCACCCTCATGCGGTGCCTGTCCGGCCAGCTCCTCGCCCAACAGGGCGAGGTCTGGTTCAACAGCAGCCCCGTGCACACCCTGGGTCCCGCCGACCGCGAACGGCTCCGCCGCGACCGCTTCGGCTGGATCGACCCCGAGCCCGGCCTCGTCCCCGAGCTCACCGGCTGGGAGAACGTCGCCCTCCCCCTGCTGCTTCGCGGCACCTCCCACCGCGCCGCGAGGACGACCGCCGTGGAGTGGCTGGAGCGCCTCGACATCGGCGACTGCGCCGGCAAGCGCCCGCACACCCTCACCCACGCGCAGGGCCAGCGCATCGCCATCGCCCGCGCGCTCGTCACCACCCCGTCGGTGCTCTTCGCCGACGAACCCACCGCGGTCCTGCACCAGGCCGACGGCGCCCAGGTCCTGCGCACCCTGACCGCCGCCGCCCGGTCGCACGGCATCACCGTGCTCCTCGCCACCCACGACGCCGAGGTCGCGGCGCTCGCCGACCGCTCGGTCGCACTCCTCGACGGACGCCGGGTCGGCACCGTACCCCCGGCGTCAGGGGCGGAGGGCGTCGCGGCGTGCTCGCTCTCCGTCTAGCCCGCGGGGCCCACCCCCTCGTCCAGACGCGCCGGCTCCTCGTCGCCGTCGCGGCGGCGGGGGTCGGCTTCCTCCTGCTCTGCACCCTCGGATACGCGGTCGGGCACCCGGAGCGGTCCTCGACGTCCGTGCTGCGGCTGCTCTGGTGCGTCCTGCCGCTCGCCGCGACCGTCCAGTTCGCGGTCGCGGTGGCCCGGACCGACCCCAGCACCCGCCCGCGCCCCGGGCTCTCCGCGATCGGCCTGGGACCCGCCCGCCTCACCGCGATCGCCGCCGCGTCGACGGCCGTCGCCTGCACGCTCGGCTCGATGCTCGCGCTGCTCTTCTACCTCCATCTGCGCGGCGACATCACGGGCCTGCCCTTCGACGGGGCCGCCGCCGAACTCCTCGCCGCCGACCGGCCGATCCCGCTCGCCGCCGCCCTCACCCTGCTCGCGGTGCTCCCGGTCGCCGCGGCCACGGCCGCGGGCCTCGCCCTGCGGCCGCGCACCGCGCCCGCCGCACCGGAGGGCGCGGAGAAGCCGCTGCCGTCCGGACTGCCGTGGGGGATCGCCCTGGTCGCGGTCGGCCTGGCCGTCGAGACCTACGCGGGCCGCAGCGGCGCCGGCGACGGACTCCCCCTGCCGGGCCGCTTCGACGGCAACCCGGCGGGCGTCCTGGCCGGCTGGGTCCTCACCGCCGTCGGCCTCGCGATGGCGGGCCCCGGTCTGGTCCACGGCTGCGGCCGCATCCTCCAGTCCGTCCGGCCGGGCGCCACCCGACTGCTCGCGGGCCGCGTCCTGATGGACGAGTCCCGCCGTATCGGCCGCCCCCTGGGCGTGGTCAGCGCGGTGCTCTCCGGAACGCTCGCGGCCGCGGCCCTGAACGACGCCGGCACCGGCACCTTCGGCCCGCTCACCGGCCTGGGCGCGGCGCTCGTCCTGGCCTGCACGACGGCCACCCTGCTCACCGCGGCCCTGGAGTCCAAGCAGTGCCGCGCCCACACCACCGCGGCCCTCCTCCGCATCGGCGCCCCGCCCACGGTCCTCCGCTCGGCGGCCCTCCTGCGCGCCGGCGTGCTGCTCGCGGTCTTCCTCCCCCTGACGTGGGCGGTCGCGGAACTGGCGGCGCTGCCGCTGACCGGCTGAGACACCGCGTCGGTGTCCTGACGACCGGGCCGCGAGCCGGGCCGATCGGCACGACGCCTCCAGGGGCGGCACCCCGGTGCCGCCCCTATCGTGGGCCCATGGCGACGCTTCCCCCGGCCCACCGGCCGCCCGGACCGCGCGGGCACGGGCGGGAGATCCACACGCTCGAAGCGTTCGACGAGGCGCTCGCCCGGCCCGGCTCGCTCGCCGGGTACCGCGTGCAGTCGGTCGACCTCACCGACCGGACCTTCGCCCTGCTGACCGCGGTCACCACCGGCTCCGTCTTCCTCGGCTGCCCGATGCAGCCGGAAGCGTCCGCCAAGGTCCGCTCCGGCGGCGCGCTCGTCTTCCCGCCCGTGCCCGACCTGCCCTTCGACCCGTACCGGGCGGCGCTCTACTCCCCCGAGGAGCTGTTCGACGGGCTCGCGGAGACGGGGTACGAGGGGACGCCGGACGCCCTCGCGTACGCCTGGTTCGGCCGGACCCGGGCCGACGGCGACATCCTCGCCTCGATGATCCGCTCGATCCACGACGACGCCGTCTCCGACGCCCTCGACGAACTCCTCGACGGGGCCCGGGTCGTCGGAGTGATGGGCGGCCACGCGATGGGCCGGGGCACGACGGCGTACGCGGGCGCCGCCAGGCTCGGCAGAGCGCTGGCGCGCGCCGGTCTCACCGTGGCGACCGGCGGCGGCCCCGGCGCGATGGAGGCCGCGAACCTCGGCGCGTACGTGGCACCGCTCGCCGACGAGGCCCTGGCCGAGGCCCTCGCCGAGCTCGCCGCAGTCCCCTCCTTCGCGCCCTCGGTGACGGACTGGGCCCGCGCGGCCTTCCGGGTACGGGCCCGCCTGCCGCACGGCGGCGACTCGGTCGGCATCCCCACCTGGTTCTACGGCCACGAGCCGCCGAACGCCTTCGCGGGCCGCATCGGCAAGTACTTCGCCAACGCCACGCGGGAGGACGGCCTCCTCTCCCGCTGCACGGCGGGCGTCGTCTTCCTGCCGGGCGCGGCGGGCACGGTCCAGGAGATCTTCGACGACGCGACCCCGAACTACTACCCGTCCCAGGGCCCGCCGACCCCGATGGTCCTGGTCGACCGCGCCCACTGGACGGAACGACTCCCGGCCTGGCCCCTCCTGGAGGCCCTGGCGGCGGGCCGGCCGATGGCGGCCCGGATCGCCCTCGTGGACTCGATCGACGAGGCCCCGGACGCCCTGGAGCGGCTGGCGAAGGCGTGACCTCCGGGGACGGGACCCGCCCCCGGAGCCGTACACACGTCTCCGCCGCACGGCGGACCGGGACGCGACCACGGTCCGACGACCGCCGGGGCGCTCCCCGCGAGGCTCGGACCATGGACCGGCGGTCGGCACCCGGGCCGTGCGACCGCTGCCGGTGACGCGCTCGGGTCACTTCCGCCAGAACAGGTGGTGCGTCACCGCGCCACCCGGGCTGGGCACGACATCGCGGTGGAACCGGTCGAGGAGTTCGTCGGGCGACTCCCAGAGCCGTACCCCGGCGCCGAGCTTCACCGGCGCGACCGCGACGTGCAGGGTGTCGACGAGGTCGGCGTCGAGGAACTCCCGGATGACGGTGGCCCCTCCGCCGAGCCGGACGTCCTTGCCGTCCGCCGCCTCCTTCGCCCGCGCGAGGACCGTCGCCGGGTCGCCGTCGACGAAGTGGAACGGCGTGTCGGACAGCGTGAACGAGGGGCGCGGGTGGTGGGTCATGACGAACACCGGCGTGTGGAACGGCGGCTCGTCACCCCACCAGCCCTGCCACTCGTGGTCCTGCCACGGCCCGCGCTGGGGGCCGAACTTGTTGCGGCCCATGATCTCGGCGCCGATGTTCCTGGAGAAGTCCCGTGTGAAGTAGTCGTCGAGGCCACGGCTGCCGCCCGGGTCGGTCCGGTTGGGCCAGCTCGCCGTGGCACCCGCCCAGGAGAACATGGCACCCGGATCCGCGTGCCCGAAGGGATGCTCGAGGCTCTGGCCCTCCCCCGTACCGAATCCGTCGGACGAGACCATGAAGTTCTGGACTCGGAGCAGCTGGCCCATGGGGTTCCTCCCGCGTGGTCGAAAAGACGACGAACACCAAGGAGACTCCACCGGGCCGGAGAACTCATCGCACCGCTACGGAATGTCGTCCCCCAGCACGATCACGTCCTCCGCCCGGAACTCCACCCCGACCGCGGCGCCCTCCCCCGGCGCCTCCCGCAGCGGAAGCTCCGCGTCCAGCGGCGGCCCGTCCACCGGGCGGAGCCGTACGGCCACATGGCTGCCCCGGAAGGTCCGGGACTCGACCGTCCAGGCCGGGCCCTTCTCGACGGGCACGAGCCGTACCCCGCCGGGCCGGACCAGGAGTCGTCGCTCGCCCTGCGGCGAACCGTCCGGCACCGGGACCTTCCCCCAGGCGGTCTCGGCGACCGGCCCGGTCACCCGCGCCGCCACCACGTTGTCGAACCCCAGGAAGCGGGCCACGAACTCCGACGCCGGCCGCGACCAGACGTCGACGGGTGCACCCGACTGGGCGATCCGCCCGTCCCGCATGACCACCACCCGGTCGGCCAGCGCGAACGCCTCCCCCTGGTCGTGGGTGACCGCGAGCACCGTCGTGCCGAGCCGCCCGAAGAGCTGCCGCAGCTCCACGACGAGCCGCTCCCGCAGCCCCCGGTCGAGCTGGCCGAGCGGCTCGTCCAGCATCAGCAGCCGGGGCCGGGGCGCCAGGGCCCGGGCCAGCGCCACCCGCTGCTGCTCACCGCCGGAGAGCGCGGAGACGGACCGCCGCTCGGCGCCCGGCAGTCCGACGAGGTCGAGCAGCTCCGCCACCCGCCCGGCCTGTTCGGCCTTCCCGGCCCCGCGCATCCGCAGCCCGAAGGCGACGTTGCCGCCGACGTCCCGCTGTGGGAACAGCTGGTGGTCCTGGAACATCAGGCCGACGCCCCGCCGGTGCACCGGGACCCCGCGCTGGTCGGCGCCGCCGAGGAGCACCCGCCCGCCGTCGAGGGCCTGCAGCCCGGCGACGGCCCGCAGCAGTGTGGACTTGCCGCTGCCGCTCGGCCCGAGCACGGACACGATCTCGTGGTCGGCGACCTCCAGGTCCACGGCGTCGAGCGCGGCCCGCTCCCCGAACCGTACGGTCGCCCCGTCGAGTACCAGCATCAGAACTCCCCCGAGGTGCGTTCGGTCCGGAGCCGTTCGAGCAGCAGCAGGGACACCGCGCACACCACCATGAGGATCGTCGAGAGGGCCATCGCCTGGCCGTAGTTGAGTTCGCCGGGCCGGCCCAGGAGCCTGGCCACCGCCACCGTGAGGGTCGGGCTGTCGGGGCGGGCGATGAAGACGGTCGCGCCGAACTCGCCGAGCGAGACGGCGAACGCGAACCCGGCGGCGATCAGCAGCGCCCGCCGCACCAGCGGCAGGTCCACCTCCCGCCAGGCCCGCCACGGCGAGGCACCGAGCACGGCCGCCGCCTCCCGCAGCCGCTCGTCCACCGCACGCAGCACCGGCAGCATCGTCCGTACGACGAACGGCACACCGACCAGCGCCTGGGCCAGCGGTACGAGGATCCAGCTGGCCCGCAGGTCGAACGGCGGCTCGTCGAGCGTGATGAGGAACCCGAAGCCGACGGTCACGGCCGACACCCCGAGCGGCAGCATGAGCAGCGCGTCGAAGCCCCGTACGAGCCGCCCGGCGCGCCTGGTCAGCGCGGCCGCGGCGAGCCCGCCGATGACGAGGGCGATCAGGGTGGCGACGACGGCGTACCGCAGTGAGTTCCCGATCGTGTCGAGCAGGGGCACGAGGAAGGTGCCGGACGGGTCGGGGGTCTGCAGGGCCCGGTAGTAGTCGAGCCCGTATCCGTGGGAGGTGGCGAAGGACCGCTCGACGAGCACCCCGAGCGGCAGCACGATCAGCAGGGCGACGGAGAGCAGGACGGCCGCGAACAGCGCCCACTGGCCCAAGCCCCGGGGCCGGCGGGCCGTCTCCTCGGGTGCCACCATCCGCAGCGCGGTCTCCCGGCGGCGGACCGCCCTGGCGTGCACGGCGAGGACGACGCCGACGGCGACGAACTGCACCATCGTGAGGACGGCCGCCGTCGTCAGGTCGAACCGGACGACGGTCTGCCGGTAGATCTCTGTTTCCAGCGTGGAGTACGTGGAGCCGCCGAGGATCTGGACGACGGCGAAGGAGCTCGCGGTGAACAGGAAGACCATCAGCGCCGCCGCGGCGACGGACGGGGCGAGCGCCGGCAGGGTCACGGTCCGCCAGGCCTTCCAGCGGGACGCGCCGAGGACCCGGGCCGCCTCCTCCTGGCGCGGGTCGAGCTGCGCCCACAGTCCGCCGACGGTCCGTACGACGACGGCGTAGTTGAAGAACACATGGGCGATCAGGATCGCCCAGGCCGTGGTGTCCAGCCGTACGCCCCACAGCTCGTCGAGGAGCCCGCCGCGGCCCACGAGCGCCAGGAAGGCCGTACCGACCATGACGGTCGGCATCACGAAGGGCACGGTGACGACCGCGCGCAGCAGCCCCTTGCCGCGGAACTCGAAGCGCGCGAAGACGTACGCGCCGGGCAGCGCGATCAGCAGGGTCAGCCCGGTCGAGGCGAGGGCCTGCCAGCACGTGAACCACAGGACGCCGAGGATCTCCGGCCGGCTCAGCGTCTCGCCGAACCGGCCGAACTGCCACACCTCGTCGACGCGCAGCCCTCGCTCGACGATCGAGACGACGGGCCAGGCGAAGAAGAGCGCGAAGAAGGCGACGGGCACGACCATCAGGCCGAGCCGCGCCGCACTCCCCCGGCGGTCGGGGACTACTTCAGAACGAGCGACGACCACTGCTGGATCCACGGGTCACGCTTCTCGGCGATCTTCTCCGGCGCCATCGTCTCCGGCTCGTCGACGACCACACCGTGCTTGGTGAACAGCTCGGGCAGGGCCGCGTCCTTCGCCACCGGGTTGACGAACATCTGGAGCGGCATGTCCTCCTGGAACTTCTTGGAGATCAGGAAGTCGATCAGCGCCTTGCCGCCCTGGGGGTTCTTCGCGCCGTTCAGCAGGCCCGCGAACTCCGTCTGCCGGAAGCAGGTCCCGGTGGAGACCCCGGTGGGGGCCACCTTCGGCTGCGGCTCGCCGTAGAGCACCTCGACCGGCGGGCTGGAGGCGTACGAGACGACGAGGGGCCGGTCGCCCTTGGCCTGCTTGCCGCCGGCCGAACCGGAGAACTCCTGGTTGTAGGCGAGCTCCCAGCTGTCGACGGTCTTCACGCCGTTGGCCTTGAGCTTCGTCCAGTAGGCCTGCCAGCCCTCGTCGCCGTACTCGGCGGCGGTGCCGAGCAGGAAGCCGAGCCCCGGGGACGACCGCTCGGGGTTCTCGACCACGAGCAGGTCCTTGTACGCCGGCTTCGCCAGGTCGTCGAAGGTCACCGGCGGCGCCAGCTTCCTGTCGGCGAAGTACTTCTTGTCGTAGTTGACGCAGATGTCACCGGAATCGATCGGCGTGACCCGCTGCTCCTTGTCGAGCTGGTACGCGGCCGGGACCCGGTCGAGTCCCTTCGCCTCGTACGGGACGAAGATCCCGTTGTCGAGGGCGCGGGACAGCAGGGTGTTGTCGACGCCGAAGAAGACGTCGCCCTGGGGGGAGCCCTTGGTCAGGATCTCCTTGTTGACGGCCTCGCCCGCGTCGCCGCTCTTCAGCACCTTGACGGTGAAGCCGGTCTGCTTCGTGAACTCGGCCAGCACCTCCTTGGAGGCGTTGAACGAGTCGTGACTCACGAGGGTCACGGTCTTCGGCGCGGGCGCGTCGGACTTGCCGGCCGCCTCGCGGATGCCCTCCGTGCCGCAGGCGGCAAGGGTGGTGACGCCCAGCGCCGCGACGAGCGCGGCGGCAGCGGCCTTCTTGATGCTCACCGGATTGGTGCTCACTGAGATTCCTCCTGGGTATGACCAGGAAGAGACGCGGCCCTGCCCACGACCGGCGAACCGGACGCGGGCAGGGCGCAACAGCTTGAGTTAACGACCGAACTTCCTACCCAGAATGACCTGGGCAAGGTTCAGAGGGTCTGCGGTCCTACGGTGACCGCACTCTCAGCGCTGTGGCGCTCCCCTGTCGGAATATGGAGATGTGTTCGAGCTCAGACTACAAGGTCAGCGCTCGGCGGCCGCCAGCTGTCCACAGGCACCGTCGATCTCCTGGCCTCGGGTGTCCCGGACGGTCACCGGCACGCCGTGGCGGGCGATGGCCTCGACGAAGGCCTTCTCGTCCTCCGGACGCGACGCCGTCCACTTCGAACCCGGCGTCGGGTTCAGCGGGATCAGGTTGACGTGCACCCGCTTGCCCTTGAGGAGCTTGCCGAGCAGGTCACCGCGCCAGGCCTGGTCGTTGATGTCCCGGATGAGCGCGTACTCGATGGAGATCCGGCGCCCGGACTTCTCCGCGTACTCCCAGGCGGCGTCGAGGACCTCTCGCACCTTCCAGCGCGTGTTGACCGGCACCAGGGTGTCGCGGAGCTCGTCGTCCGGGGCGTGCAGCGAGACCGCGAGCCGGCACTTGAAGCCCTCGTCGGCGAACCGCAGCATCGCGGGCACGAGCCCGACGGTGGAGACGGTGATCCCGCGCTGCGAGAGCCCGAGACCGTCCGGCTCGGGGTCGGTGAGGCGCCGGATGGAACCGACGACCCGCTTGTAGTTCGCGAGCGGCTCCCCCATGCCCATGAACACGATGTTGGAGAGCCGCGCCGGTCCCCCGGGCACCTCCCCGTCCCGCAGCGACCGCATGCCGTCCACGATCTGGTGCACGATCTCGGCGGTCGACAGGTTCCGGTCGAGCCCGGCCTGCCCGGTCGCACAGAACGGGCAGTTCATCCCGCAGCCGGCCTGTGAGGAGATGCACATGGTCACCCGGTCCGGGTAGCGCATGAGCACCGACTCGACGAGCGTGCCGTCGTGCAGCCGCCACAGGGTCTTGCGGGTGGTGTCGTCGTCGCACGAGATGTGCCGCACCACGGACATCAGATCGGGCAGCAGCTCCCCGGCCAGCTTCTCCCGCGAGGCGGCCGGAATGTCCGTCCACTCGGCGGGATCGTGCGCGTACCGCGCGAAGTAGTGGGTGGACAGCTGCTTGGCGCGGAACGGCTTCTCGCCGATCGCGGCGACGGCCTCCTTCCGCTCGGCGGGCGTGAGGTCGGCCAGGTGCCGCGGCGGCTTCTTGGCTCCGCGGGGGGCGACGAAAGTGAGTTCTCCGGGCTTGGGCATGGTTCCCCCAGTGTCGCAGACGGAACGCGGTAACCAGGGGCCCGAGCCCCCGGCGGTGGTCGTCCCGGGCCGTCCGGGGCCGCCCCGGGCGCCTTCGGACGGCCCGGAGACCGCCCGGGGCGGAGACCGGTGGGCGGGGAATCCGCGGGCGGACCGCGTACGGCCGGTGGGACGGAGCGGCTGGGAGCGTCCCACGGCATGGTCGGGAGAGCCGCTCGGCCCGGGGGCATCCTTGAGGTATGGACAGTGCCCCGATAGTCGTCCATCAGCCCTCCCCCACCGGCGGAAGGCGTGTCACCGCGCGCGGCGACATTCTCGGCCTCGCCCACAGCGACGAGGACGTCGTCGAGTTCCTCCGCCGCGCCGGCCTCCCGGACGCCGGGGATCTCCTCGACGACCCGGCCTGGGTGAAGTGGCGCGGCGGCCGGGCTCACGAGTACAGGGCCGCCTGACGCGCGACGCCACGCCAGGGGCCGTGCCCTCTCCTGCCCGACGACCGGCGCGGCCCCTCACGCCCGGCGGGCAGCTGCGGACCTCCACTCCCGCCGCCCGCTCTTCAACTACCCAAACGGCAGTTCGCCGTTGCACTCTCACGGCCTCTGCCCGGAGACTGTCAGCCACGTGCAGCGGTGAGCCGGCTCACGCTGCGGTCACCGGGGGGACGCTTGAGTGTCGAAGCAGCCATAGCGGGTCGACTCGCCGGCGTGGTCGCAGGGCCCCTGATAGGCCGCGTCCAGCGAGAACTGGCCCGCCGAGGACGAGCGAGAGGGAACCTCGCCAACGCCTTGGACCGGATCGCCGCCCCGGACGGACGGAGCGTTTCCCCGACCGCTCTGCTGAACGACCTCCCTCACGGGGTCAGCAATCGCGATGTGCTCAGGTGCATAGAAACGCCAGAGTTCAGGGCACTGTCCCAGCAGCTGATGGCCATCGAGATCCTGGACGGGGACCTGAGAGCGGCAACCAAGATCAAGTTTGCCTTTCGGGAATTCTTTCGGAAGCAGTTCCCTGACGTGGACTCCGCCGCTCTGAACAACTATTCGGAACTCTTGTTCACCCATCTTCATCGCAAGTGCGAGGGGCTGGTTCGCGAGCTTCGCGCCGCGCTGAAGGATGAATCCCATGCCATCGACTGGGCGCACGCGACCCTCGCAAGGGCGACCGCGGATTCCATCGAATCGTATCTCGCGGTTCTGGCTCGTCCGCACAGACCGAAGGCTGAGGTCAGGGACGAGTGGACCCAACGGTACCGAAAAGCCTTCGCACTCCACGAAGAAATACCACTGCCTGACCTCGGCAATCGTCGACGAATCCACTACACCCAGATCTTCGTTCAACCCAAGCTGATACACGGACAGGACGACGACCGAACCTCCTTCGACGACTTCATAGGCTCGATCGACCGGACGGTTCTCCTGGGTGACCCGGGGGCCGGAAAATCGACGAGCAGCGCGATATCTGCGTCGATTCTGTTTCAAAGGGAAGAATCGATCCCGTTCTACGTGGTGATGCGTGAGGTCGACTTCACCGCATCAGGGTTCTCCCTGCTGAAGGTCATCGAAGAGCAGTTGGCCCATCGGTACCAGATCAAGGTTCCAGAGGGACTTGTCGAGGAGGTTCTCCTCGAGGGGTCGGCTCTGCTGGTGTTCGACGGACTCGACGAGGTGCAGTCGGAAAGCGTGCGCCGCAGGTCCTCCGAGATCATCGAGACAGCGAGTCGCCTCTACCCGTTGTCACGGGTTCTCGCGACATCCCGCATCGTGGGATACAGCTCGGCAAGGCTGAATCCGGCGACCTTCCACGAGTATCGCATCCAACCGTTCGACAACGGACTCGTTCGAGAGAACGGCGAGGTTCGCGCGTACGTGTCCAAGTGGTTCTCCGTCGGATCGCGCCTGCCGGAGCCACCGGTTCAGGTGACTGAAGCCTTCATGAAGGAAAGCACGAGCATCCCCGATCTTCGCTGCAATCCGCTCTTGCTGGCCTACATCTGCGTCCTGTACAGGGGGCACCGTTTCATCCCGCGGAGCCGAGCGCAGCTGTACAAGAAGTGCGCGGAACTGCTTCTGGCCGACTGGGACAACTTCCAGGGCCTTCCGGTCGACAGCGAAACGGATCTCGACACCGTACGACATACCCTCGCCGCCCTCGCCTACCGGTCCATCACCGACCCTCAATGGTTGGCCGGCATGCCGGAAGCCGATGTGAAGTCGGTCGCCTCGGCAGCCATGTCCGACGAGTCGGTTCCCGCACACGAAGAAGCACGACGACTGGCCGAAGAGCTCGTCACCCTATGCCGCGGCCGCGCCTGGATCTTCACAGAGCTCGGAACAGAGGTGGACGGCTCGGGAATCTTCGGCTTCACCCACCAGAGCCTTCAGGAGTACTTTGCAGCCCTTCATCTGACACGCAACAGCGGAACACCGGAGCTGTTGGCCGATCGCCTTCTGCCCGAACTGACAGGCGGGCGATGGGAGATCCTTACGCAGATCTGCATGAACCTGGCGGATGAGAAGTGGGCCGGCGGGAGCAGTCGCGTCGTCACCAGGCTGCTGGAACGCGGGCAGACAGTCGAAGGTGAAGGCCTCCGGACGCTCGTGGAGTTCATGGCTCGCCGGCTCGACGTCGTCAAGATAAACGTCTCGACCATGCAGCTCCTCATGAAGCTCGCCATCGAAAGCTACATATCCACCGCGTCCGGGGAACTTCAGGAGTTCCTTTCGCCTTCGGGACCCTACCCGGAAGCAGCTTGGGCGGCCTTCCAAGCGGTGGCGGAGGAGCATCTCTCCACCGCGACGAACAAGGCGAGTTCGCACAGCCTGGCGTTGGCGTGGCTCGTCACCAACGTCCACTACATCCCTGTTTCACGACATGACCAGCAACGGGTGAAGACCTACGCCGACCCTGTGCAAGCCCACCTCGGGTCCGTACCCGGCCTGCAGGACATTGCCCTGAGCGCCATGGAGCACTCTTCGGCCGGCTGGGCTCTGTCACTGTATACGGGTGCCACCGGCATAAGGACGCTGGCAAGTCCGCAGGCCCGTAGGGCTGCTGGGCCTCCCGACGCGGCGCACAGCAATGTTCTGTCCGTCATGCTGGATACGGCAGGTACTCCCAACTCGCTGGGTCCCATTTCACCGGCTGCATGGGTGTTCGATGTCCTTGGCAGCGGCACGATCACCGACGAAACACGGCGTGGGCGGGCTCACAGTGCTCTCGCCGACCTCGCCCTGATGCTGGGCAACCCGCTGGACACTCTGGTCAACCTTGATGTACCTCGACTGGACGACCGATTCCTGGCGTACTGGAATACACGTGGCGCAGCCCGGTGCGAGAGAGTGGTCCGAGAGTTGTACGACAGCTCCGGACGGGAAGCGAGCGGCGGAAGCTCTTCCCTGACCGGGCTGATCTACTTGTGCCTGGGACTCATAGAGCTGCTCGAGGAGGCTTTCGCAGCACAGGTCAGATATCCACTGTCGCTGGCCCTGCTGGCCAAAGCCCGTCGGGAGGGCCCTGAGTCTCTGAGTCCGCTGATGCCTCGACTGATCTTCCCGGCTCGGCAGTTCGTGGCCAATTGGTCTGCGGGTCAGCACATCTGGAACATGAACAGTACGCAGGTTTCATAAGGCCACCTCGATCACCGCACCCGCCGCGCCGTGCGGGGCAGGAGTCCCGGGACCCGTGCTGACGCCGTGCGTGCCCCGGCCGGCTCCGGCGGACTCACCCGCGCCGTGGACGCTCAGGGACCGGGTGACCTGGGCTGGGTCCGTGGGATCCGGTGGGTGAAGAAGAGCGCCACGACGGACGCGCCGGCGAGGATCGCGAGGGCTGCCTTCAGGCCGTCCAGGCGGGCGGCCTCGTTCGCCTCCAGGGCGGCCTCGGCCACCTCCTCGCTGGTGCCCGCCTCGTCGAGGGCGGTTGTCAGCTGGGCGTCCGAGAGGAACGGGACACCGCTCTGCAGCTCCACGACGGCCTGGCTCTTGACCTCGGCCGGGATCGCCTCGTTCCGCTCCACCGCGCCCAGGAAGGACGTCGTGAGCGCGGCGATCATCAGGGAGCCGGCGAGCGCCGTGCCCATCGAGGAGCCCAGGTTGGTGACGGCGTTCTGGATCCCTCCGACCTCCGCGCTCTGCCGGTCCGGGACCGCGGACACCGTGACCGATCCCAGCTGGGAGGCCAGTGCACCCATTCCGAAGCCGATCAGCAGCAGCGGGACGGTGACGATCTCCGCTCCGGCCTCCGCGTCCAGCGCGGCCATCAGAGCGACCGCACCGGCGAGCAGCGCCACCACCCCGATCCGTACCACCCGTCGCGGCGAGACGTCCGGGAGGAAACGCGGGATCAGGATCGCGGCGGCCAGCAGCGTCAGCGAGAGCGGCAGGATCCGGGCGCCCGTCTGCAGCGCCGACAGGCCCAGGGCCACGGACAGATAGAGCGGGACGACGAAGAAGACGCCCATCTGCACGAGGTACTGGAAGAAGAACATCGTCAGACCGCCGGTGAGCTGCCTGTTCCGCAGCATGGCCGGGTCGACGAGCGGCTCCCGGCCGCGCTTGACCAGCCGGGCCTCCCAGTGGAGGAACAGGTACAGCAGGAGAAGACCCGCGATCATCAGCCACACGGTCATCGACACCCCTAGCCATGCGGGCGCGTCGGTCTTCGGCTGGACCCAGCCCCACTCGTCCGAGCGCAGGACACCGTAGACGAAGACCCCGAGCCCGGCGGCGGACAGGAGGGCGCCGACGAGGTCGATGTGCGGGTGTTGCTCGTCGGCGGCATCGGCGATGCGGCGGGCGAACACCAGGATGACGAGCACCACCAGCACCTCGCCGGCGAAGACCCAGCGCCAGGAGAAGTAGGTCGTGGCGACACCGCCGATGAGCGGTCCGAGCCCGATGGCCACGGCGCCCGCCGCCGCCACGATGCCGTACGCCGCCGCCCGGCCCTCGGTGGGGAAGTTGCCGGCCACCAGCGCCACGATCGACGGCAGGATGAGCGCCGCCCCGATGCCTTCGAGGAACGACCAGCCGAACAGCAGGACGGGCAGGTTCGGCGCGAGCGCCGTGGTCAGCGATCCGCAGCCGTAGATCACACAGCCGATCATGAACGCGCGCCGGCGTCCGATCAGCACCCCTACCTTGCCGCCGGGGATCATGAACATCGCCATCACCAGCGTGTAGGCGGTGATGGCCCCCTGGATCCCGGTCACCGTCGTGCCCACGTCGTCGGCCACGGTCGCGATCGCCACGTTCATGACGGAGCTGTCCAGGGCCATCAGGAACTGGCCCGCCGCGAGCGTCAGCAGGACGAGCCGCGCCCCCGCCGCTGCGCCGCCGGCGCCGCCTGCCTTGGGTGTCATGACCGCATTGTCCCCACTCGGCATGATGTCGGCTCGGCGAGCACGCCCACATGCGTCAGGGCCCGCCACCCCTGAGGGTGACGGGCCCTGACGACACACGCGTACGGATCAGGCCGAACCGACGAAGATCACGAACAGCAGCCAGACGACCGGAGCCGTCGGCAGCAGCGAGTCCAGCCGGTCCATGATCCCGCCGTGCCCCGGGAGCAGGGTGCCCATGTCCTTGATGCCCAGGTCCCGCTTGATCATCGACTCGCCGAGGTCGCCGAGCGTCGCACTCGCCGCCACCGCGAGACCCAGCAGCAGACCCTGCCACCAGATGCCGTCGTCGATCATGAACTCCATGCACAGCGCGCCCGCCGCCATGGCGAAGGTCACCGCCCCGAACAGACCCTCGCGGGTCTTTCCGGGACTGATCCTCGGTGCCAGCTTGTGCTTGCCGAAGCGCCAGCCGATCGCGTACGCGCCCGTATCGCTGACCACGGTCAGCAGCAGGAACGTCAGCACCCGCTGCGGGCCGTCGTCGGCGGTGAGCATCAACGCCACGAACGTCGCCAGGAACGGCACGTAGAACGCAGCGAACACACCCGCCGTGACGTCCTTCAGGTAGCCCTCGGGGGGCTCCGTCATCCGCCAGACGAGCACCGCGAGCGCCGTGAGCGCCATCGCCACCCAGGCGCCCTCGGGCCCCCGGACGTAACCGGCGACGACCATCGCCGCGCCGCCGACCGCGAGCGGCACCAGCGGAGCCTTGATCCCCTTGCGCTCCTGGAGACGGGAGGTGAGCTCCCACAGCCCGACCACCACGGCGATCGCTATCACCCCGACGAACGCCGGCGCCCAGATGTACAGCGAGGCGATGATGACGGCCCCGAGTCCGACCCCTACCCCTATGGCCGCGCCCAGATTGCGCCCCGCGCTCTTCTTCGGCCGTGGCGCCGTCGGCGCGGGCGGCGGAGGCGGGGTGGGGCTGGGCATGGGCTCCTGCGGGTGCTCGTGCGGCGTCTCGTCACGGAACAGGGGACCGCTCTGGTGAGCGGCCCCCCGGCCGTGACCGTCCTGGAATCCGCCGGCGGGAACGTCGGGCACGATGGGCATGGGCCGAGTCTGCGCCGCCTGATGCCGTTCGTATGCGGGACCCGCCGGGACGGGCCCCTGGTCGGGTCCCCCACGGCCGGAACCGGCCGGGGCCCCCCAGGAAGAGTCGTTCATCAGACCTCGAGCAGCTCGGCTTCCTTGTGCTTGAGCAGCTCGTCCACCTGCGAGACGTACTTCGCGGTGGTGTCGTCGAGCTCCTTCTCGGCGCGGCGGCCCTCGTCCTCGCCGACCTCGCCGTCCTTGACGAGCTTGTCGATGGTCTCCTTGGCCTTGCGGCGGACCGAGCGGATCGAGATCTTCGAGTCCTCGGCCTTGCCCTTGGCGACCTTGATGTACTCCCGGCGGCGCTCCTCCGTCAGCTCGGGGAACACCACCCGGATGATGTTGCCGTCGTTGCTCGGGTTGACGCCGAGGTCCGAGTCACGGATCGCCTGCTCGATGTTGCGCAGCGCGCTCTTGTCGAACGGGGTCACCACGGCCATCCGAGGCTCCGGGACGGAGAAGGACGCCAGCTGGTTGATGGGGGTGATGGCACCGTAGTAGTCCGCCACGATCTTGTTGAACATCGCCGGGTGCGCACGGCCGGTGCGGATCGCGGCGAAGTCCTCCTTGGCGACCACGACGGCCTTCTCCATCTTCTCCTCGGCCTCGAGGAGGGTCTCTTCGATCACCACATGCTCCTGCGTGTCGTCGCGTTGTGTCCTGCACGGTGTACGACCGGCAGGGCTCTGTCCATCCCCTTGCGGGGCGGTTCCCCGGTTCGGGTCAGGCCCGGGTGCCCTGGTCGCTCACGAGCGTGCCGATCTTCTCACCCTTCACCGCGCGAGCGATATTGCCCTCGGTGAGCAGTTCGAAGACGAGGATCGGGAGGTTGTTGTCCCGGCACAGGGTGATGGCGGTGGCGTCGGCGACCTTGAGGTCGCGGGAGAGCACCTCGCTGTACTCCAGTGCGTCGAACTTGACCGCGTCGGGGTTGGCCTTCGGGTCGGAGTCGTAGACGCCGTCCACGCCGTTCTTCCCCATCAGCAGGGCCTCGGCCTCGATCTCCAGGGCGCGCTGGGCGGCGGTGGTGTCCGTGGAGAAGTACGGCATGCCCATGCCCGCACCGAAGATGACCACACGGCCCTTCTCCAGGTGGCGGACGGCGCGCAGCGGAATGTACGGCTCGGCGACCTGGCCCATGGTGATGGCCGTCTGGACGCGGGAGTCGATGCCCTCCTTCTCCAGGAAGTCCTGGAGGGCGAGGCAGTTCATCACGGTGCCGAGCATGCCCATGTAGTCGGAGCGGGCCCGGTCCATGCCGCGCTGCTGGAGCTCGGCGCCACGGAAGAAGTTGCCGCCGCCGATCACCACCGCGATCTCCGCGCCGTCGCGGACGACGGCCGCGATCTCACGCGCGATGGCGTGCACGACGTTGGGGTCGACACCCAGGCCGGTACCGCCGGAGAACGCCTCTCCGGACAGCTTCAGCATGTAGCGGCCGGCCTTGTTGCCGTTGTTGTCGTCGCCCTGTACGGCGCCCTGGTTCATGGAGATCTCCTCGTGCACATACGAAGGAGGCCATTGCCTTGGGTCCTCGCGGTATCCCGTACGGCAATGGCCTCCTCGTCAGATCTGCGGTCGTCCTGCGCGTGCGCGGTCGACTGCCTCAGACCCTACCGGGGTCCGGTGTCCGTCGCTGTTCGCGTACGGACTCAGATGCCGACCTTGATGCGGGTGAAGCGCTTCAGGGTGACACCGGCCTCGTCCAGGATCTGCTGGACGGACTTCTTGTTGTCAAGGGCGTACGGCTGACCGAGCAGCGTCGCGTCCTTGAAGAAGCCGTTCACGCGACCCTCGACGATCTTCGGGAGCGCGGCCTCGGGCTTGCCCTCGGCGCGGGTGGTCTCCTCGGCGACGCGACGCTCGGTCTCGACGACCTCGGCCGGAACGTCCTCACGGGTGAGGTACTTCGGCGCGAAGGCGGCGATGTGCTGGGCGACACCCTTGGCGACGGCGGCGTCGGCCTTGTCGAACTCGACGAGGACACCGATCTGCGGCGGGAGGTCCGGCATCGTGCGGTGCATGTACGCGAAGACGAAGCCGTCGGCGAACTGCGCGAAGCGGTCCAGGACGATCTTCTCGCCGAGGTTGGCGTTGGCCTCGTCGACGAACGCCTGCACGGTCTTGCCGGCCTCGATCTCGGAGGCGAGCAGCGCCTCGAGGTCGGCCGGGGCGGAGGCGGCGACGTGCGCGGCCAGCTGGTTGGCGACGGCCTGGAACTTGTCACCCTTGGCGACGAAGTCCGTCTCGCACTTCAGCTCGACGAGGACGCCGGAGGTGTTGTCGTCGGCGATGAGGGAGACCACGGCGCCGTTCTCGGCGGAGCGGCCCTCACGCTTGGCGACACCCTTCTGGCCCTTGATGCGCAGGGCCTCTACGGCCTTGTCGACATCGCCTTCGGCCTCGTCCAGGGCCTTCTTGCAGTCCATCATGCCGGCGCCGGTGAGCTCGCGGAGCTTCTTGACGTCAGCGGCGGTGTAGTTCGCCATGAGTCTGTTTCTCTCTCGAAGTCTGAAAGATCGGGCGGGTCCACGGGTGGACGGCGGGGGCTTCGTGGGCCCCCGCCGTCGTCACCCGAAGGTCCTGAAGGGTCAGGCCTGCTCGGCGTCCGCGGCCGGAGCCTCGGCAACCTCGGCAGCGGCCTCGGCCGGGGCGTCGGCGGCCTCGGCGTCGGCGACCTTCTCGGTCTCGGCGGAGGTCTGGACCTCGGCAGCCTCGTCGGAGTCAGCCTTCTTCTCACCCTCGAGCAGGTCGCGCTCCCACTCGGCGAGGGGCTCGCCGGCGGCCTTCTCGCCCGGCTTCGAGTCGCCGGTCGCGGCGCCGGAGCGGGCGATGAGGCCCTCGGCGACGGCGTCGGCGATCACGCGGGTGAGCAGGGTGACGGAGCGGATCGCGTCGTCGTTGCCCGGGATCTTGTAGTCGACCTCGTCGGGGTCACAGTTGGTGTCGAGGATCGCGACGACCGGGATCTTCAGCTTGCGCGCCTCGCCGACGGCGATGTGCTCCTTCTTGGTGTCCACGATCCAGACGGCGCTGGGAACCTTGGACATCTCGCGGATACCACCGAGGGTCTTCTCCAGCTTGGCCTTCTCGCGCGAGAGCACGAGAAGCTCCTTCTTGGTGAGACCGGAGGCGGCGACGTCCTCGAAGTCGATCTGCTCGAGCTCCTTGAGGCGCTGCAGACGCTTGTAGACGGTGGAGAAGTTGGTGAGCATGCCACCGAGCCAACGCTGGTTGACGTACGGCATGCCGACACGCGTCGCCTGCTCGGCGATGGCCTCCTGGGCCTGCTTCTTCGTACCGACGAACATGATGGAGCCGCCGTGGGCGACGGTCTCCTTGACGAACTCGAAGGCGCGGTCGATGTACGACAGCGACTGGAGCAGGTCGATGATGTAGATGCCGTTGCGCTCCGTGAAGATGAAGCGCTTCATCTTCGGGTTCCAACGACGGGTCTGGTGACCGAAGTGGACGCCGCTCTCCAGCAGCTCCCGCATCGTGACGACGGCCATGGCCATCTCCTTGGGTTCTCGGTTTTGTGTTCCTGACGCCCCGACGCGCCATGCCCGCAAGGGACCGAAAGGCGCTGCCACGACCGGTGAGGGTAGTGGCGGGGCGTGCGAAGTCGACCCGGTGACCCGGGTCGCCATAGAAAGTGTACGGGACCCCGGGAGCAGCGGGTGACGGCGCTGTCCACAACCGGCAGGTGGTCCACAGAAACCCTCCGCGAGCCCCGTGGACCGGACATGCGGGGGAGCGTTCTGCCATGCACCTCACGGCACTGATCCTGACCCTCGGCCTGCTGTGGCCGGTGGGCCCGCCGCTCCCGGAGATCCTGCGCGGCTGGCAGCCGCCGCCGGGGCCCTACGCGGCCGGTCATCGCGGCGTCGACCTGGCCGCACCACCGGGCACCCCGGTCCTGGCCCCGGTCGCGGGCACGGTCACCTTCGCGGGCCCGGTCGGCGGCCGTGGAGTCCTCACGCTCACCCTGCCGCGCTCGGGCACTCCCCCGCTGCGGACCACCTTCACCCCGGTGACCCCGCTGGTGGAGGCCGGTACGCGGGTCGCGGCCGGCACTCCGATCGCCCGGGTCGCCCCCGGCACGCACTGTCCGGAGAGCTGCCTCCACTGGGGCCTCCTCAGAGGCGACCGGTACCTGAACCCGCTGCTCCTGGTCCCACGCGCTCCGTCCCGCCTGCTGCCGACCGGAGGCTGATCGCGGCGCTCGGGGCGGCCGAGGCCCTCGGGGCGGCCGGAGCGCTCGGGGCGGGGGCCCGTGTGCGAGCCGGTCAGGCCTGGGTGCCGTTGACCCCGTGGAGGGCCATCGTGACCGCCGCCTCGGCGATCTCCACGGGGTTCTCGGCCGCGCCGAGCTCGACGCGGCGGACCGCGGCGTCGACGACGCCCTGGAGGAGCATGGCGCCCAGGCGCGGCTGGGGCTGGCCCAGGGCTGCGAGGGCTTCGACGATCATCGCGACGAGGCCGCCGTGGGCCGCGCGGATCTTCTCGCGGGCACCGTCGTCGAGCTCGCTCGCCGAGATGGCGACGACCGCACGGTGCCGGCGGTCGCCGACGAGCTCCAGCTGCTTGCGGACATAGGCCTCGACCTTGCCCTGCGGGGTGTCCGCGCCGTCCATGGCGACCTCGACCTCGGCCGCCCAGACGGGGAAGTCGACGGCGCACAGCTCTTCGACGACGGCCGCGCGCGATCGGAAGTACTCGTAGACCGAGGAACGGGCGAGGCCCGTGCGCTCGGCGAGTGCGGGGAAGGTCAGCGCCTCCGTACCGCCCTCGGACAGCAGGGCGCGCGCGGCGTCCAGGAGGGCGCCGCGCTGCATCGTCCGGTGCTCGGCCACCGAGGCCGCTCGAATCCTGGGCACGGCTCCACTGTACGACCGGCTCGCGCCGGGTCAGCGTCCGACGTCGGCCAGCTTGGCCCGGAGCTGGAGGACGGACTTGGTGTGGATCTGGCTGACACGGCTTTCGGTGACGCCGAGGACGTGGCCGATCTCGGCCAGGGTGAGGCCCTCGTAGTAGTAGAGCGTGACGACGGTCTTCTCCCGCTCGGGGAGCGTGTTGATGGCGCGGGCGAGCAGTCGCCGCAGCTCACGGCCCTCGGCGACCTCGACGGGGTTGTCGGCGGCGGTGTCCTCGAGGGTGTCCATCAGGGAGAGCCGGTCGCCGCCCTCGCCGCCGACGTGCAGCAGCTCTTCGAGGGCGACGACGTTCGCCAGGGACAACTGGCTGAAAACCGCGTGCAGTTCCTCCAGCGTGATGTCCATCTCCGCGGCGACCTCGGTCTCGGAGGGGGTGCGCCGGAGCTGGGCCTCGAGGGTGGCGTACGCGCGCTCGACGTTGCGGGCCTTCTGGCGGACGGAGCGCGGGATCCAGTCGAGTGCGCGGAGTTCGTCGATCATGGCGCCGCGGATGCGGGTGATGGCGTACGTCTCGAACTTGATCGCGCGCTCGACGTCGAACTTCTCGATGGCGTCGATGAGGCCGAAGACGCCGGAGGAGACGAAGTCGGCCTGCTCCACATTGGACGGCAGCCCGACGCTGACTCGACCCGCGACGTATTTGACGAGGGGCGAGTAGTGCAGGATCAGCTGCTCCCGCAGCCGCTCGTCTCCCGTGTCCTTGTACGACCGCCACAGTTCGTCGAGGGAGGTCGGTGCGGGTGGTCGCACGGCGCCCCGGGCTGCTGGGGGCACCGCAGCGCGGTCAGACCCGGAGGTGTGCTGGGGCATGCGTTGCCTTGAGCCGTTCTGCTGTCGGGTGTGTCGGTGTGGGTGTCCTGGACGGAATCCTGGTGAGCGTAGCGTGAGTGCGCGGTCGCGGTGCGCGAACATCGGCGGATCGCGCCGCTCCGGGTGGACGCCGTCGGCCACATCTTCGAACCCGGGCCGTGGCGCGTGTCGGCCCCTCGGATGCGGCCGAGAGAACTCGACTGTTCATCGCCTTCACCCTTTCACCCGAATGCTCCAGGTCAAGTACCGCCTCGCCGCGCGTTCGACGCGGGTGTCGTCGTGTTCGTCAACCGCCAGCCTTCTCCGTGGCGTTCGACGAAGCCGAGGGAGTGGAGTTCGTACAGCTTGGCGAGGGTGTCGTCGGGGGTGGTTCCGGCGCGACGGGCGATGACGGTGGCGGGGGTGGGGCCGCGGGCCGGGATCGCTTCGAGGATGTGTGCGGCGGCCGGGGCGAGAAGATCGCGCGGAAGGACGGGCCCCCGGCGCGCCGGGGCGAGCTGACCCATGTCGCCGACGAGTTCGACGATCTCGTCGGCGTCGGTGACGAGGGCGGCGTCGCCACGGAGGAGCTCATGGACGCCGGCGGAGAGTGCGCTGGTCACGGGGCCGGGGACACCCATGGTGTGACGGCCCAGGCGGGCGGCGGCGCGGGCGGTGACCAGCGAACCGCTGCGGTGCTGGGCCTCGATGACGACGGTGCCTCGGGTGAGGGCGGCGATGACCCGGTTGCGGAGGATGAATCGGCTGGGGGTGGGGTGGCTGTCGGGCGGCAACTCCCCCACCACGAGGCCTTGTTCGGCGATGCGGCGGATGAGCTGGTCGTGGCCGCGGGGGTACGGGGTGTCGACGCCGCAGGCGAGGACGGCGACGGTGGCTCCGCCTGCGGCGAGTGCGCCGCGGTGGGCGGCGCCGTCGATGCCGTAGGCCGCTCCGGAGACGACGACCCAGCCCTGGCGGGCGAGGCCGGTGGCGAGGTCGGCGGCGGTGTGGGCGCCGTACGGGGTGCATGCGCGGGCGCCGACGAGGGCGACGGAGCGGAGGGCCCAGGCCCGCAGGTCGGCGGGGCCGCGGATCCAGAGGCCGAGGGGGCGGGCGTCCGCGAGGTCGTCGAGCTGGCGGGGCCATTCCGTTTCTGGGGACAGTTTCCACGTGTTGCCGCTCTACTGACGACGCTACCAGCGCGCCGCGCTCGCGGCCGTGACTACCGTCCAAGACACCCCTCCGTTCGACGGCTTGGCCGAGGTTCCCACCGCCTCCGACTGGTGCCAGCGGTAGAACAATCGACGGCACTCCTTCCGTCACGTTGGTGATGACGGGTTCGACGCCCGGCAGTACGCGGTCGAGCTGCTGCGGAGAAGGAATCGAAGACCTTCGCGGTCGAGCACCACTACTCCGGCTCCTTCCGCCGCGCGGTTCCGCTTTGGTCTGTACGACATCGACGCCGACGGGGCGTAACTGCGCAGGGTGGCGATGTCCGGGGTGCCGGTCGCCGTGGCCGTGCCGACGCGGCCGCTGAACCCGAGGGCTTCCCGCCGGAGCGCACGAAAATCGGTGCGCGCGGACACCGGCTGCTCCGATACTGCTGATGACGAAAGTGAGGTCCCGTGCCCCAGATCGAGCCGAGCGTGCTGACAGCGCTCATGGCGGCGGCTAAGGACGCTGTCTCCAACGCAGCCGCCGCGTTCTCCCTCGCGGCCATGGACGTCGGTTCGAGTACGGCCGTCGAGCAGCGGGATGCGCTGGTCGCGGCCTTGCGCCGCCGGCCGTCTGAGGTGCTGAAGGCCCGGAAGGAGGCGCGGGAGGCCCCGCCGATTCCGCCCACCACGCCGGCCCAGATGGAGATCTGGAGCCTGTACGCAGACCACGTGGATGATCCTCTGGTCCGTGGCCACCTTCATCATCTGCTACTCGACGCCGGACACGGCCGTAGACCCGACCACGTTCGTGGCGCGGCCTCCGGATACCTCGACGCGGTGCAGTTGCTGTTGGCCGCCCAGGACGGCCACGGGCTGCTGCGGGCCGCCCGGTGCCTGAAGAGGGCCGGAGAGCTGTCCGTCAAGTTCAAGCAGCACGACGTTCGTGAACACGCAACCAAGGACGCCGTCGCCCTTGCCGAGAGCCTCCTGGCCGGCGCCGAGGACGAGGGGCGACCCCTGCTGGTTGTCCTGGAAACGTTGCAGACCCTGGAGTGCGATGTCGCGGACCTCGCCGAACGGGCAGCCGACCTCTTCGCCCGCGACGTGGATGTCCGGCTTGGCTTCCTCGATGCACTGCGGAAGGACGCGGGCCCCAGCCGCCACACGGAGATCGACGCCGCCGTGATCCACACCCTCCTCGACGCCGCCGATACAGCCGATGCAGGGCACCGCCGCCTGTACTTCCTGACGGAGGCAGCGACCCAGGCGCAGAAGCGGGGACTGCCCGACCTGCGGGCCCGTGCCGAGATGGCCCTGCAGCAGACCACGCCGGAGCGGACCTCCGTCCGGACCGAGGGCACCATCCCGCGCGCGTTGATCGCCGGGCAGCAGGCCCGGGTCGATGCAGCCGAGGATCTGCGGACCGCGCTGTGGCTCACTGTGCAGGACATCCATCCGGCGATGCGCGCGCAGGCCGAGGCCGAGGCCGACGGCGCGCTCGAGGGCCTGCTAAGGATCCCGCGCTCGCGCATCAACCCAGCCGGACCGGTCTTCGTCCGACCGCCCGTCGAGGCCGACGACGACCTCGCCGTGGCGATGCAGGTCCGCGGCCTGGGACTGTTCGGAATCCTGACCGCAATCCAGCTCGACCGCATCCACGAACGCTTTCGACCCGACGAGTTCGAGATGACCGCCGCTCTGGCACACGAGGCGGTGCTGCCCGAGCCGCGCGCGCGGATCCTCGCCCAGGCCTTCTGCTACTACTGGCTGGAGGAATTCGACGCCGCGGCGTGCGTCGCCCTGCCGCAGGTCGAGCAGATCCTCCGGGAACTCCTGCGCTCCCGGGTTCCTGTCGTCTCCGTGGCCTGGGGACCGAGCCCCGGTGGAGTCGACTTGCTGGGCAAGCTCTTGCAGAGCATGCCGGAGGCCGGGTATCCGGCGGACTGGAGCAGAGCGCTGGAACTTCTCCTGGTCGACCCCGACCGCGGGATGAACCTGCGCAACGACATCCTCCACGGCCTGGCCGACACCCCGCCCAAGCACCACGTCGCGCTCATCTTGCAAGCGGCGCTGTACCTGCTCAGCCACGCGCACGGGCAGCGCATGACACCTGACCCGACGGCCTAATCCCCAGGACCGCAGGGCAGCGCCACTACTGGGCCGCTTCGCCGGGCCGGGAACACACGCCACCCGCTGCCCCGGCGCGGCTCACTCGTACGAAAGCGGGCCGAGCCCAGCACCTAGCTCGGCGACAATGAAGGCCGAAGCGCTACGCCAATCACAAGGACTGACGATGAGTCACGAACGTGAGGTAGCCCCGCCCGGGCTACGCCGAGTACTCCAGGACGTCGTGCACGCCTTGGAGGAGGAAGCGGTTGCGACCCTCGCCACTTGGCTCGACATCCCCGTGCCCTCCGGCCTGTGGGGCAGGGACCTGCCCGAATGGATCAACGAACAGTTGCAGCGGCTGCCGGACCCCAAGGTCTTCGACCTGCTGGAGCAGGCCCTGACCTCGAACGGAATGTGGGGATCGTCGGCCTACGACGAGCGGGTCAACAAGATCCTCAAGGAGGCCGAAATCGCTCTCATGATGGTCGACGGCTCCTTCCTCGAGGACGACGAGGGGGCCGGGGAGCTGGACGTCCAGGACGCCACCGTCCACCCGCTGACCCTGCTCACCGGGAAGTACGCCGCCGCCCGGAGTAACTGGTCCAAGGCCCTGAACGCCCAGAAGGCCGGGGACGATCACCAGGCCGTCGCGTTGGCCGTCAACACCCTGGAGGGCGTCGTCAAGATCGCCTCCAGGCAGAAGGACATCAACTCCGGGCTTCGCCGGCTGTTCCCCGAAGGGGAGCGCACCCCGCTGTGGCAGGCGATCAACCAGCTGCACAACTACGGCTCCGCGATGCCTTGGGTGCGTCACGGTGGCGGCCAGAAGGACGTGGAGCTGACCCGGATCGAGGCGCTGGGCGTGGTGCGGGCCGCCGCCGTGTGGATCGTCATGCTGATCAACCTGGACAAGGAGGGCCGCTTCTAGGCCCGCCGGAGGTCCCGGCGTAGCGGTCGGAGAACTCGGCAGCCGCAGCGCGGTATCGGTCGACGGCCGGGCCGCTGACCTTCTTGCCGGCTTCGGTGAGGGTCTCGGCCAGGGCCAGGCCCTTCTCCTGGCCCAGCACTCCGCGCATGCCGGCCTTGAAGCGGCCTAACGGTGGAGTCGGGTATCGGAAGTGCCTGAATGGGTGGACATAGATAGGAGAAAAGCTCTCATGCTGCCCAGGTTTGAGACAAGCTGTCCCCATGCTCAAGGCCAACAACGCTGATACCCCACACCTCAGTGAGCTCTGCCTGGCGTTGGGGCGACTGCTCGTAGCCAGTGGAGAGATGGAAGCACGCCTCCGCTCTGCCACCGCTGACCTTCTCGTACCGTCCGATGACGGAGACTTCATCTTCGAAGGACAAGCGGTCAGTTGGTTGAGGGACTCAGTAGGAACCTACCTGCGCACAATGCATGCGCCTGGGCCCAAGGCCGACCACGCAAAGTCACTGCTCCAGGATGCCCAGGATGCCAGTCGTCTGCGCAACCTGATGGTTCATGGTCACTGGAGCAAGGAGTGCGACATGCCCGACTGGGTTGTAACTTCGTGTGGCCCTCGCCCAGGACCAGCAGCAGCAGAACCGGATGACCGCATCTTCCACGTCAGCAGTAGTAGTAGGAAAAACCCTGTTCACATGCGTGCTCACCAAATGGTGGCCGTGCGCGATGTTGAAGCCGTCGCCGACAGTATGCTCACGCTGGCCGTCGAGATCCCATCAGCGCTCTCCACCCTCAGAAACTAGACCGCTCGCATCAACACGGGCTGACCTGGTAAGACCGCCTCGCTCACGGCCTGCCCCGTTGGCTCACATCGGCGGCGTAGGCGGCCCAGTCGCCAACTGATGCTTGCTGCCACTGGACGTCGACTTTGACGTGGACCCCGAGCATCCGGGCGAGGATCGCCGGGGGGCGCTTCGGTGGCGAGGGTAAACAGCTGCTCGCCGTCTTCGAGTTCCTCGGCGACGGCGCGCGACGGGCTCCAGCACGATCCACGGGTCGGCGCGCTGTTCGCCCTCGCCGATCGTGTTGCCTTCCTCGTGGAGCACGCCCTTGAAGTGCCAGCTGCGGATCTTGAGCCGTACGGTGCCGTCCTCGCGCTCAACGCGGGTGTAGCAGCCGCGATGCAGGGCCAGACCTCCTCGGGCCGCATGCCGGAGAGGTAGACGCAGCAGATCAGGGCGACGGTGGACAGGTGCAGCATCAGCACGTCTACGTCGTCGAAGCCGACCTGCTCTCGCCACGGTGCGGCGCCGATCCGGGCGTTGAGCGAAACAGCGAGGAGCGGGGCGGGGCCGAAGTCGGCCGGGGTGAGCTCGCCGGTCAGCAGGCTGCGGACACGGGCGACCTGGGAGGTGGTGACGCCGAGGGAGCCGGCCAGGAACGCGTTGGTCATCGGTGGCAGCGGCCCGCCGAAGCGGGCACGCACGGCGGTGGCGCCAGGCGCACCGCTGGAGGGCAGCTGCTGCCCGGCCGCGAGCAAGCCGCGCAGGTGGGCCACCGCGGTCTCAGTACCGCCGCGCGGGGCGCGGTCGGGGATGGTGGCGAGCAGCCGGCGCTGTTCGCGGGCGGCGGCCAGGATGTCCGGGGACAGATCCAGGGATGGAACACGGGCACTTGACCTTGAGCCCGCAGGCACACACAGTTACCCCTGTGATCCGGGGGGTGTAATTGGACGCGAACGCGACGGGCCCAACTGCTGTTGAGCTGTTCTGGACGAACCCGCAACCAGACGCCGCAGGCGAACGAACGGCCGATCTCTTTGACTGGCAAGCGGCGATGGCCACCGCTGATGGCCTGTCACTCTACGAGACCGCCCTCACTGACGACGGCTCCCTCGCAGCGGACCACTACTGCCGAGTGGTCTGCGAGCTTCACGAAGACTGGGCGGTCGCGGTTGACGACGACATCGAGCTGGTATCCGCTAAGCACCGCGACGCCCCATACGGGGCTTATACCACGGTAAACCAACTCGCCAACGACGGTGGCATCGCGCATCTGTTCAACCGCTGGCACACATTGGGCGAGAAGCCCACCTGCCGCCTGGTGACAACTCCCGGCCTGGCAGATGCCGCGCAGGATCTTGCGACGGCGATCGAGCACCTTCGCACGCTTCGCCTCAGTCATCGCCCACTCGCTCTCACCGAAAAGCACGAGAAGTCGATCAAGGACTTGTGCAAGTGCATCCGGCAGCACACCGCGGAAGAGCGGCTGCCAGATTTCTGGACCGAGAACAGCGACCCAAAGGAAGCGACACAGCAGGAGAAGGACCAGGTTGCACGCTTCCTCTCCATGCTGACGCTCGACCACACTCGCCTTCCTCGAGGTTTCGTCGCATACGCAGCAGCCAACATGTACGCAAAGCCCGTGTTGGAACGCCTTGGCGTTCAAGCAGAGGCGGACGCCATCTGGCAGGCCGTTCACGACCTGATGCGCGTTCGGATGCGGGCAGCAGGACCCATGCCCCGAGGAAAGCTCCCCTTGGTTCTCGCTTACAAGCCCGGAACACCGCTACCTAGCGCCACCGATCTGGAGCGAGCGGATGTCGGACGGATCATTACTCTGGCAGAAATCGACGTTGCGGTCCGCATGGCGATAGCGAATCCACAAGGTTTCCGTCCGCTTGTCCCTCAGCCACGCCTGACCCGCCTTTCAGTGAAAATGAAGGCTGGCCACTGTGGTGAGATCAGCATCGAGCGGGCGGAGGAACTGCAACGAGAGTATCGAGACTACTGGCGCCATCGAATGAGTGGGGATACAACCGCTCGTGCGGAGCAGGCTAAGCTCCGCCGACGCTTGCATCGGCTGAGTGATGAAGCGGCGGCAGACCTCCCTGTGATCCGAGGGAAGGAACTCTGGAAGGAACTGCAGCGTCGTGTTGATGACCTACCTGAGGAAACTTTGCCTGTCGGCATGGATGCCGACCTGCTTCTCGGTGGCGTCTGCGACCTAACCAGCGAGTGCAAGGTGTGGTTTAGTAACTCATTTGATGTCGAGGCGGAGATTGAACGCCTTCGCGCATCTCGAGGGGAAGCGTCATGAGCCATGACGCCTTCGAGTTGGCCCTCCTACGCGAGGACCTTGCCTATCATCAGGCCAGAATCCTACTGCTTGTAACTGCTGTAACCGAAACACCTGGACATCAAGGAAAACTTGACGGCCTCACCAAGCTGGCCAAGCTCGACTTTCTGGTTCGCTATCCGGCTCTCGCTCCCCAGGTTCTTGAGGAACTAACGTCCGCTGACCCGCGGCTTCACCTCACGCCGGCAGATGACGCGAACCCTACAGATGTTGAAGCCCCCATGATCCGCTACAAGTACGGCCCCTGGGATGATCGCTACTACTCCGTTATCGGGGCTCTAGTGGGACGTGGACTTGTCGCATACCGGCGCGGTCGACAAGGAAGTGTTGCCATCGCCCCCACCCCGGCGGGAAAGAAGCTTGTCAAAGAGATGAGCAGAAGCAGCCAGTGGGCGTCGATCAACGACCGCTGCCGCGCGGTTGCTGAAGCATCTATCGGGCTTACGGGGAGCGCTTTGAAGGACCGCATCTACAACCGTCTCGCGCCACTCATGAACCGTCCCCATAGGCAGGTGATCCGATGAGCGCAAAGTTCCGAATCAATTCGGTTTCGCTTGCCACTACGGAGGGGATCGTCAACTATCCCTTCCCTTCCGATCTGACTGTGCTCGCGGGACCGACTGGCGTCGGTAAGACCACTCTGCTGGAGCTGATCAAGTTCGGCTTTGGCGGGGACGCAATTTTGGCCACCGTTGCACAGGAGCACGTCCTCGATGTGGCGCTAGACGTAACCATCGGAAATCAGAGGTTGCATATTGCTCGCAGCCTTGACAGTACCAAACGCAAAAAGGTTCGCGTTACAGACCTAGTGGCTCAAGAGCGGCTCCCTGATCAGCATATCGGCACTACTCAGCCCAGCCTAAATACGCTCCTGCTCGGAGCCCTCGGGTTCCCCGACGACATGAAGGCTGCAGCATCTGGACAGAGCGTCAAAGCAGGCAGCCGCATCACCTTCAACGATATCTTCTCGGTCTTGTACCTCCCGCAGTACGAGATCAATATCGATATCGCAAACAGCCAGAAAAGCTACGTCGAGCCGAAAAGAAAGGCAGTCTTTGAACTGCTTTTCGGCTTCACAGACCCGTCTGTTCTCAACATGCGCTCTCAGGTAAACCTCCTCAAGGGAGAGGTCGCGAAGGCAACCGAACAGTACAACACTGTCCTCCAGTTTCTTCACGACAGCTCGACAGCGCAGCGGTTCGACGCAGAAGAGGCGCTGCAGCAGGCGATCACCACGGAGCGCGAGGCCGAAGCTCAACGAGCTGAACTGCGCGACGAGATCGACCCGGTAACGGATAGGCAGACGCAGGTATTGCGCGATCTGCTGAATGAATCCGAGCGCATCCTTGCCGACACAAGGGCCACCGTCAAGGAGTTGCAGCGACAGCGTAACGAATACGCGTTGGAGCAACGCCGAGTTCAATCGGATCTGGACCGGCTTAACAGAATGCGCGATGCTGGCGAACGCCTGGCCAGTATCGAATTCCTGGTCTGCCCCCGGTGCGTGCAGTCGCTGACGGGGCGAGAAGTGCCGGCAGATGTCTGCCGAGTGTGCTTGCAACCGGACCCGGTGGAAACCTCCGGCGAGGCCGATCAGTACGAACTGATGCAGCTGACCCAACAGCTGTCAGAGATGGACGACCAGCTGAGTTCCTTGGCGGTGGGAATCAGCGAAGCTAACGATGCAGCGGCAAGTAGGGAGGAGCTGGTCAGCAGGCTTAACGCGGAAATCGACAGCCGCACTATCGACCGCGTGACGCCGCGGCTTCAGGCGTACAGTGATGCCACCGAACGTCTGGCCACAGCCCGCGCACAACAAGAACAGCTTGAGGGCGTACTCCGTCAATGGGATCGTGTCAACGACCTGGAGCAAGCCGTTCAAGATCTCCGCACTAAGCAAGACCGACTCCAGGCCCAGGTCGATCAAGCGACGCAGGCACTTGCCGTGCGGCGGCAGGAAATCCTCGACGAGATCTCTGAGGAATTCGGAAACGCAGTCACGACTCTCGGCATCCCAGGAGTCCAGGCGGCCGAAATCCATCGGACGAACTACCTGCCGGTGCTCAATGAGAAAATATTCTATGACTTCATGCCCCCCGGCGGCGGCATGATGACGGCTACTCAGCTCGCCTACTGGACGTCTCTTCTGGCGGTAGCGCTCAGGCATAGCGAGGTTCCCTACCCGGCTTTCCTGCTCATCGATGCTCCACGGTTGGCACTCAACACTCCAGACGACGACCTCGCGGCCGCACTCTATCGACGACTCGTAATGCTGGCCGACGCAAACCAGGGAAGGGTTCAGTTCATCATCTCGGACAACAATCTGCCGGCAGAGTACCGGAGTCATTATTCCGAGATTGACTTCGATTACGACAGTCCGACCGTTTCGACAGTGCGCCATCCTGGCCGCTCAAACGTCAAAACAATCGGCGCACCGTCGACCGATAAGTAGAGCCGCAGAGTTAAGCCAAGGAGCCATCCGTTCTAGGATGCGCAAGCAGGATCACATACCTAAACGCGCGCTAAGCCGGTGAGGCGAGGTTAACCTCACCGGCTTAGCGGCCCGCGGGAACGCTGCGTGGATTATCTCCGGCAGTCCAGTGCTCTCACCGGAGGCCATCTCACTGAAATTGCAACCTGGCCGATTCGATGGGCATTCATCTTCTGCGGGAGCCGGGGAAGACCTGAACAACGCCATGGGATGTCGGCGCCTGCCTCAACTGGTGGTTTTCGACTTCGAGGACATGGATGACCCGTGCCATCTGTTGAACCTTGCTTCGGAGGCCGTCGCGCTCTGCGCGGACTCGGGCGAGGTCCTTCTTCTGCTTCACGCTCGCATCTCGTTCTTTATCGGTGAAGGGCTGCGGCGAGGTCTGCTGGGCCTTGACTAGTGCATAGAAGAGGTCTTTGAGGCCGGTGTGTTTGTGGGTGAGTTTGTTCCGCCGCAGGCCGGCTTCCTCCGCCAACGTCTTGATCGTGAGTTTTCCGTCGGAGCGAAGCGGTGCGCCTACCAGGAGACGGACCATGGCATCGGTGATCATCTGGATCTCTGCGGCGTCAGCGGCGGTCCCCTGCTGGAGGGCGTCGGCAGCGTGGGCGAGGACTGCTCCGACTGTTTCAGCGATGGTGGCAGCCTGGCCTCGTCGTTCTCCCTCAGTAGCGGGTTCCGTCGTTGCGTCGGGGTTCTGAACCGGGTTCATCGGGTCTTCTCACTGCTCGGGCTGCCTGGGATCGCGCTGCTCTGGTGCCGCTCGACGATCTCGACGAAGACGGCTCGCCGTTGTTGCTCCCGACGTGCGATGGGATAGGGGTCGAGTCCGGCTGCGGCGTCTGCGTCGATCTTGTCGATCTCTGCCTGGATGCTCGCGATGTGGGAGTCGGTGCGGCTGATGTTCGGGCAGGCCAGCTGGCAGCGGGTCCGATCGGGGGTCCGTCGTCTGCCGGTGTTGCTCTGGCCGAGTTCGAGGTCGGGGTCGCAGAGGGCTTTGAAGGCATCGAAGTTGCAGGTCAGGAAGGCTTTCGGGTCTTCATAGACCTGTAGTTTCGGGTTCTTCACCAGGGCCCGGAGTTCTCGTTTGCCCAGGTAGGTGCCGGCGTATCGGTTTTCGAACTCTGTCGCGGCGGAGATGTAGCGGCCGGCTGCGGGCCCGCTGACGCTCTCGCCATCAGCGATGCGTTCGCGTGCTTCGGCGAGGGCGTCGGCCAGGGCCAGGCCCTTCTCGAAGTCGAGGAGCTCGAGCATGTCCGCTTTCGAGCGTCCCGCGTACGACTCTCCGATCAGCGTCGCGGCGTGGCCGAACTGCACTCCCAGAGCGATGCGTCCGCCTGGCTGGCGGTGGATGAACCAGGCGATGGTCCGCCGGAACCGCCGCAGGACGACCGGGCCCTCAGGGTCTTCCGGGATCAGCTCGTGCGGGCGGTCGTGGCGGATGGCCTGTTGGTTCGCCCAGGCGATGAAGCTCGCGATGCGCTTGGTGGCCATTTCGCTGGGGACTGCGTCGCCGCCCTCCGTTGAAGGCCGGTGCCCCCTGGAGAAGCTGCGGGAGAAGAGCAAGTCGCCGCTCTCCAGTTCCTCGACCACGGCGATGGACCGCGCCACGAACTCGAGGACCACCCAGGGATCGGGGCGGATCTCACCCTCGGGAATCGCGTTGCCGTCGTCGTCGGTGACGCCTTTGAAGTGCCGGCCCGTGATCTTGTAGCGGGAGGTGCCGTCCTCGCGTTCCTCGCGCGTGCAGCAGCCTCTGGTCAGGTGCAGTACTTCCTCAGGACGCATTCCGGACAAGTAGGCGGTTGTGATCAGCGATGCCGTGGACAGGTGCAGGACCAGGAAGGTGATCTCGTCGAAGTCCAGCGAATCGGTCCAGGGCCGGTCCGCGATCCGGCTCGTGATCGGGACGTCGAGGGGGGCGTCCAGGCCGAAATGGTGGGGCTCCAGCTCGTGCCGAAGACGCCGCTGGGCAACGGTGACCTGGTCGGCGTGGACCCCGAGGGTGCCAGCGATGAACTGACGGTTGAGGGAGGGCAGGATCCCCTTGCCGCCCCGGGACCGGACGCTGGCCTTGATCGCGTCTTCCTGGAAGCCTGAGAATCCCGGCAACGGCTTGCCCTGAGCAATCAGCCCTTGCAGGTAGTCGACGACCACCTGGCTGTCCCCGCGGGGCGATGCCTCCCGGGTGCGGTCGAGCAAGCGCCGGCGTTCGCGCCAGGCGGCCAGAATGTCCGGCCCCAGATCGAGGACCATCCGCAGCGACCAGACCAGCAGAGGCGACATCACCGCCGGGTGGACGATCGGAATGTTGTTCTCGCCGTCGCTCGGGGTGTCCTTCGTGCCGAGGAAGTCGCTCATGACAGCTGCCGGATCCTCCCAGGGAGGCATCACGAGGCGGTCCTGCGGCAGCAGGAACGGCGCGTATCCCCAGATCCGGGTGAGGGTCTTCGCCGCCCTCTGGTCGTGGTCCCACGATCTTCCATAGGTGCGGATGTGCTCCGCGTACTCACCCAGATCCTCTCCGGTCACCGCGGCGAGTTCGGTGATGCCCTGCTTCACGAGCCAGTCGGCGAAATCGATCCAGAAGCTGAAGGTGAGCCGCAGGGCCCTGGGCGACATCACCTTCCGGGAAGCGGTCTCGCGCAGCAGCACCTCGGGGGCGGGGATGTTCATGACGGCCCAGCCCACCCGCATCAGCGAGGCCCGCAGCGGCTCTGGGCAGCGGGCCCAGTTGACGATCTCGGGCTTGACCGTGTCCTTGTGGGTCATGCAGGAAAGACGCCAGGTCAGGTCCCGGAAACGGGGCAACTGGTCCTCGGGGATGTTGGAACGGACCCGGTGAGCGGGCAGGGCCAGGTCGTGGGGTGCTGGATCGGCCAGGCGGATGCCGTCGGCCAGCGCGGTCGAGGTCACGGATCGAGTCTCCTGTCGAGCATGCGGTCGATGAGGTCGCGGTCCGCCTGGGCCAGGGTGGACAGAAGTTCTGCTCTGCCGTCCTCACCGCTGGCGTAGTTGTTCAGGAAGTCGGAGACGCGGTCGTGATGGCCTTGCCAGTCGGCCGCCCAGGTGGCTGCCGTCAAAGTCGAGCGGAGCCCCTCGATGACACGGTGCAGATAGACGATCCGCGGCAGATCACGCGTGGTCGCCACCGCGTTGCGGCAGCCGAAACACAGCAGGAAGGAGACCCCACAGGGTTTCCCGGTCGGGCCGAAGTCGGAATTCTCGTAGTCGGCGCATGAGGCGACCGGCGTCTTCAGCTGGCCCTTCACGATGCTCATCGCGGTCTCGCGGTCGACGCCCGCGGCTTTGGCGACCTGCTCGGCGTCGTACTCCGTGTCGCCGGTGGCGTGAGCGACCAGCCGCATCTTCACCCGTTCCCGGGCGTGCTCGACAGCCTTGGCCAGACCAGCTTCCACGACGTCACGTGAGTCCTCTCGGACCGTCTCGTCCTTGAGTAGGTAGTCCTTGTCCTGAGTGGCCGGGGTGTTGTTCCGGGCCCGGCCGTGATGGACCTGAGCGCTGTGCCTCAGCGGTTGAGCACTGATCCTGGGCGGAAGGCGGACTCCCGACGCCCGTTGGCCACGGGCCCAGTCGACGATCGCCTGCTCAAGAGCGCTGCCGTCTCGCAGCGAGCCCAGATTCTCCGGTCCACCGCGTCCTCGCCGGGCGAGGAGAAGCATCGGGCTGGGCCGTCCCAGCTTCTCCAGGGTCAGCCTGGCCTGCCGAGTCAGGTCCAGGATCTGTCTCATCGCCCAGCCGCTGCTGCCCTCCCCCGCATCGACGAGATTGTTGCTGTTATGGCGGCGTCTCTTGCCGCGGCGGGCCTTGTCCGTGGCCAGCCGGTGGACCGCCGGCGAGGCGGAATCTCCGTCCGCGTTCGGAAACGACGGCACCTTCATCTTCCTCAGCACGGACAGATTCCAGCCCTCATGAACGATCAGCAGCACAGAAGCCGCACCGATCTCCTGGACCGTAGGAAACAGCCTGGCAAGGACGCTCGCGACGCCTTCATCACCCATCAAACGACGCGTCTCATTAGCCAGAACGCGGTTCTTGCCCCCGTAGCGCGGAACGTCCCCGGTGCGACTGATGTGGTCCAGCATCTGCCCCCAGGCCCAGTCCGGGCTCCCCTCGGCCAGTGCCCCATCGCGCCACCGTTCCATGAGCGCGACGTTCTTCTCGATGCGCAAGCGAGCCGACCGCACCGTCGCGGCGGCTGCGTCACGGACCGTCTTCAGATCCGCCTTCGAGTGAGCACGCTTGGGCGCCTCCTTCTTCTTCTCAGCAGCAGGTCTGCGGCGCGGAACCGCCATGAAGGAGCGTGTCTCGGCCGGCAGCCGCGAACTCGCCTGGAGTACCGAGCCGAAGAACCGGCGGCTGGTGACGTCCTGGCTCCAGGACTTCCACCAGAACACGTTGATCTGGTCAACCGCAGTGATCGGCGGCTCAGCCGCCGCAGCATCTCGCAAGAGCTTGCGCAGAACCTTCGACGCAGTCCCATAAGTGGCTTCGCTGGTCCAACGCGCCCGGCCGTGCCGGGCCAGCAGTTCCACCAGCTCAAGACGCAGACCTTCAGGCCCGGGTGCGTCGCTGAAGTCCCAGGTGCCCAGGTCCTCGCCCTTCTCACCGACCGCCCGGACGACCAGGCCCGTCGGATCGAGAACCGCCTCTCGTTCCCACCCTTCCGGAGGCAGGGCCGCCCGCCGCCCCCGCCCCGGCCCCTTCACGCCGCATCCAGGATCAAGCCGGTGCGGGCCGCCAGCTCGGCGATCTTCTCCGCGTCGACCGGATTGTCCTCGTCATTGAGGAGAGAATCCAGCTGCAGCCCGCCCACGGGCTCAAGGTAGATGTCCCTGGTGACCTGCTCGTTCTTGTGTCCGAGCATGTCCTTGACCATCGACCAGACCGGCCCGTAGACGTCCTCGTAGTGCCGGCGTTCAGCTGGCGTCAGGCCCAGCCGGCGGTCGAGCGCGTTGTGCAGCGACACCAGAACCCGCAGGGCCATCGAGTGCCGCAGCATGTGCGGGGTGGCGAACACGTCGAGCCCCAGAGCCTCGCAGCGATCGCTCGCCCGCTCGAAGACCTTGGTCCAGTTCTTGTAGGAGAACGGCATACCGCTCTCCGTCAACCACAGCATCGCGGGCTCAAGACCTTCCTCGGTACGGATGTAGAGCCTGAGCCGGTCCGCGGCCGTGAGCGTGTCCAGGGAGCCCTCACCCCGGCGGCCGTCCCGCTCGGTCCACAAAACGCTTCTCCGCCGCGTGATCTTGTAGATGATCCTCTGGCCCGGCAGGTCGTCGTACGCACCCCGAGCCTGCGCAACCCGCACCGCCTCCGCCCGCGTGCTCAGCCTGTAGCCCTCCACCCTCTGCAGAGCCGCGTGACTGGCGTAGAACGTGTGCCCCGCCCGCTTGGCGATCTTGTGGCCCACCTTCCCCGAGTAGTAGTTCTGACGGCCGAGCTTGGGAATCTCACAGGTCAGGATCGTCCCGGCCTCACGGCGCCTCATGCCGCTCGAATACGTCAAGTCCGCGAAAGCGCAGTCACGCCCGCCAAGCCGGCCCCGCCACGTCTCGTCCTCCAGACCGCTCGGCAGCATGCCGCCCAGACCGACGTTCCGCCACAAACGGAAGGCCCTCGGCGTCAGCCACTTCACGTCGGAATAGACCACGTCGTTGGGCGCTAGCTCCGCGACCTCGGCCTCACCTCCGTCCGACGTGCGAACCGAACGCATCAGCACCGGGTTGACCTCCGCGAACCCCTGGCCGCAGGCGATCTTGTAGAAGAGCGTCAGGGCCGCCAGTTCCTTGGCCCAGGTGGCGCCGCCGATCTTCTCCGGGTTCGCCGCAGCCCGACGGCGCCATTCCTCCCAGTCCTCCAGGTCCTCAGGCACTGCCTCGTCCCAGTTCAGGCCACGCTGCCAAAGGAACGTGAAGAACACCCGGTAGATCGGCGCGTAGGTCTCCTGAGTCCCCTCCGCCTTGGCGGAGAACGCCGACCGTCGAAAGATCTTGCTCAGTCGAGGATCGACCCTCCCTTCCGGCGAGACCAGGATCGGCTGCCGATCGCGGAACCTCAGCGCCTTCTCCCGCTCCGGCAGATCACCCCACCCAGGTACCTCGTCCTCCTTCGGCGTACCCCCATCACCCGTCCAGAAGAGCCACCACTCGTCCACAACACAGAACCTCTCCGTCGCAACTCCTCCTGGGGCAACACAGAGTATGTCCACAGAAGTTGAAGTCGCCGGGGACGAGGAAGCGTCCGCCGAGGTCGTGGATGGTGTCGAGGTCGCGGGCGGGGTCGGCGGCGGTGGCGCGAAGTCGCCAGGAGGCGACGCGCTTCGGTCCGGTGCCGGGGAAGGGGTCGGCGTGACCGTCTCCTCGGGGAGACGGTGTGGTGTCGAGGAGCCGGTCGAGGAAGCCGGTGGCTCCGTAGCGCCGGAGCCAGCGGCCGGCGTGTTCGTCGCCGGGCTCGACGGCGCGGCTGAGCGTGGCCCGGGCCAGCCGCTCGTCCGTGGCCGCGGAGCCGGGGGTGCCGGGGCGGGGGGCGGAGGTGCCGGGGTCGGGCGTGCCGGGATGGGGGGTGCCGGGGTGGGGGGTGCCGGGCCGGGAGTCGGGAGTCGTCATGGCCGGTCCCCCGCTCCGACGGGCACGCCGCGGGCGATGCCGGTGCGCAGTTCGAGGGCGAGGGCGATGTCCTCGTTCTCGGGGCGGTCGTGTCCGGCGAGGTCGGCGACGGTCCAGGCGACGCGGAGGACCCGGTCGAGGCCGCGGGCCGTGAGGCGTCCGCGTTCGATGTCGCGTTCGGCGATGGCGAGGGCTCCGGGGGCGGCGAGGTAGCGGGTGCGGAGTTCGTGTCCGGGGATCTCGCCGTTGGCGTTCCACGGAGTGTCGGCGAGGCGGGCGGCGGCGCGGTCGCGGGCTTCGCGGACGCGGTCGGCGACGGTCTCGGTGGTCTCGCCGCGGCTTCCTCGGCCGAGGAGGTCGGAGCGGGTGACGGGTTCGACCTCGACGCGGAGGTCGACGCGGTCGAGGAGGGGTCCGGAGAGGCGTGCCTGGTAGCGGCGGACGAGTGCGGCAGGGCATTCACAGCCGGCGCCGTTCAGCGTGTGGCGTCCGCAAGGGCAGGGGTTGGCGGCGAGGGCGAGGAGGAAGCGGGCGGGGAGACGGACGACTCCGGCGGCTCGGGCGATGACGACGTGCCCGGATTCGAGGGGTTGGCGGAGGGCGTCGAGGGCCTTTCCGGAGAACTCCGGTGCCTCGTCCAGGAAGAGGATGCCCCGGTGGGCGAGGGAGACGGCGCCGGGCCTGGGGAGGCCGTTTCCGCCGCCGACGAGGGACTGCATGGTCGCGGAGTGATGGGGTGCGCAGTAGGGGGCGCGACGGACGAGGGGTTCGCCGGGCGGGAGGAGACCGGCGACGGAGTGGACGGCGGTGACTTCGAGGGACTCCTGCCGGGTGAGGGGCGGGAGGAGACCGGGGAGCCGCTCCGCCAGCATCGTCTTCCCGGCGCCGGGTGGGCCGGACAGCAGGAGGTGATGGCTGCCCGCGGCGGCGACTTCGAGGGCGCGGCGGGCCCGGTGCTGGCCGGCGACGTCGGCGAGGTCGGGGCCCTCGGAGGCATCGGTGGGGTCGGCGGCGAGTCCGGTGCCGAGGCCGGCGCCGGGGACGAGGAGTCCGGCGAGCATGGCGTCGGGCCGACCGGCGTCGGTGGGTTCCTCCTCGGGGACGGGTTCGTCGGTGAGAACCGCGATGAGCTGGCGGAGGCTGCGGACGCCGAGGACGGACAGGCCGGGGACGAGGGCGGCCTCGCCGGCGGTCTGTTCGGGGACGACGACCTGGCGGTACCCGGCGTCGGCGGCGGCGAGGACGGCGGGGAGGATGCCGCGGACGGGCCGGACCCGTCCGTCGAGGCCGAGTTCGCCGATGAGGACCAGGTCGGCGATGGCGCGCGGGTCGATGCGCTCGGCGGCGCCGAGCACGGCCGCCGCAACGGCGAGGTCGAAACCCGATCCGCCCTTCGGCACGGATGCGGGGCTGAGTCCGACGGTGAGTTTCTTCTGGGGCCATTCGGCGCCGGAGTTGACGACGGCGGCGCGGACCCGGTCGCGGCTCTCGCTGAGGCTCTTGTCGGGGAGGCCGACGAGGGTGAAGGCGGCGACGCCGGGTTCGAGGTCGGCCTGCACCTCGACGACGACGCCTTCGACGCCGACGAGGGCGACGGAGCAGGTGCGGGCGAATCCCATCTCAGGCCACCCCCTGGGCGTGGGTGAGGAGCGGGGCGCCGCGGCGGGGCAGGACGATGCCGATGAGGTCGATGCGGACGCCGCCGAGCGGGGCCGGGGCGCCGTTGCGGTCGAGCCAGCAGGCGGCGAGACGTCGGAGCCGGTCCGCCTTGCGGGGCGTGACGGCGGCCATCGGGTGCTCGAACGCGCCGTCGCGCCGGGTCTTGACCTCGCAGATGACGAGGGTGTCTCCGTGGCGGGCGACGATGTCGATCTCGCCGGTCCGGCCGCAGCGCCAGTTGCGGGCGAGGATGTGCATGCCGGTCGCGGTGAGCAGGCGGGTGGCCAGCTCTTCTCCGTACCGTCCGAGTGCTTGGGTCCTGTTCATGCGGTACCACCTCCGTCACCGAATGTGACGGAGGCGGTGGGATCGCGTGCGGCGCTGTGGACGGCGGACGGCCTGTGGAAAAGCCGCTCCCCCCTGCGGGCGAGGTCGGGGCAGGCCGGGCGGGTTCGGGCGAGCTCGGTTCAGCTGCCGGGGAGTTCGAGGTCGCTCTTGTTGAGCTCCTCGATGTTCACGTCCTTGAAGGTGAGGACACGGACCTGCTTGACGAACCTGGCCGGTCTGTACATGTCCCAGACCCATGCATCGGCCATGCTCACCTCGAAGAAGACCTCACCCTGGACCGAGTGCACCTGCATCTCGTAGTCGTTGGTGAGGTAGAAGCGCCGCTCGGTCTCGATCACGTATTTGAACAGCCCGACGACATCGCGGTACTCCCGGTAGAGCTTCAGCTCCATCTCGGTCTCGTACTTCTCGAGGTCCTCGGCGCTCATGGCATGTTCCCCTTCAGCCGTGCGTCCCCCTATTGTGCGCCAGGCGGACGCGCCCCTAAACGATTTCCGGGGCGAGAACCACCGGTGCACGCGGAGGTCCCTCGTCGAGCAGCGTGCGCAGCAGCTCGGCGAGTCTGGTCGGGTACACCGTCTCACGGGCCGCCGACAGTTCGGCGGAGGTCCACCATCTGAGGCCCGCGAGGCTGCGGCTCTCCAGCTCGGTGAGGGCCTGGGGCCGGGGCGCGGCCTCGGTCCTCCGGGTGCGGGCGAGGTAGTACCACTCGTCCTGGTCCCAGCGGCGCCCGTCGAAGGGGAACGAGCAGTACCGCGTCCACAGCACGGGGCCGAGGTCGATGTCGGTGATGCCGGTCTCCTCGGCGAGCTCGCGCAGGGCCGCCTCCCGCCGGGTCTCGTCGCCCTCGAGCCCGCCGCCGGGCGTGAACCACCAGGTCTGATCGGGGTGGCCGGGCTCGTACCCGTGCATGAGGAGGATGCGGTCGTCGGGGTCGAGCAGGACGACCCGCGCGACCCGCCGTACCTCCACCCGCGGATCGGCACCCGGACCGGCACCCGGTGCGGCCCCGGACTCACCGACCGGCGCGACACCCGACTCCCCGCCCGGCGCGACACCGGACTCACCGACCGGTGCGGCCCCGGACTCACCGACCGGCGCGACACCGGACTCCTCGCCCTGCTCGGCACCGGGTGCCTGCGTCTGCCGTGCCGCGGAGTCCGTCATGTACCCACCTTCTCCCGCGTCCCGGGGGCGGTGCCCGCCGGCCGACGCTTCGTCAGCCGGCCCACCCGCCGTACGACCGGCCCGTACGCTCCCCCGGCCAGCACCAGTACGGCTCCGGCCGCGATCGCGCCCAGGAGGGGCATGACGGGTCCGGGTTCCGAGATCCCGCCGGGGAGGCCGGCGAAGCCCGTGGGGCGGTCCAGGAGGCCCTTGGCGGGCCAGACCACGGCGTCGACCCTGGCGACCACGGAGGAGCGGGGCACGGAGCCCTGTCCGGCCTCCTCCATGTGCGTACGGGAGTCGAGCGAGGTGTGCCGGTCGTCGCCGAGGAGGAAGAGGTTGCCGGCCGGGACGGTGACGGAGAACTCGGTGCCGGAGGCGATGGTCCGGCCGCCCGGTCCGGGCCGCAGATAGGGCTCGTCGACGGGCTCGCCGTCGACGGTGAGGCGGCCGTCCGCGCCGCAGCACGCGACGGTGTCGCCGCCGACGGCGGCGACCCGCTTGACCATGGGCGTGTTGCCCCAGAGGGGGTCGGTGAAGACGACGACGTCTCCCCGCCGCACCTCGTCGCCGTCGACGCGCTGGGCGAGGATCTTGGATCCGACGTCGAGGGTGGGGGTCATGGAGTCGGTGGGGACGGAGTACGGCTGGTAGAGCAGGGCTCCCCAGACGAAGCCTCCGAGGAAGAGCACACAGCCGACGGCCACGGCCAGCCCCGACAGCGCGCTGCCGAGGCGGCCGTGGCCGCCCTTGGTCCGTATGTTTCCGCTCATGTGCGCACCCCGCAGGTCTGTCGGCGGACCGTTGGTCTGTCGACGGTCCGGGACGGCACCCTACCTGCGGGTCACTACTCGGCGGTATGCCGTGCGGCGACCTTCTTCCGGCGCCACAGGACCAGCGGGAGCGCTCCGGCGAGACCGGCCGCGCCGAGCGGGGCGGCGGCCATGGCCTTGTCGAGCGCGGGGTTGTCGAAGATCTCGGGCACCGGGAGGGTGGCCCAGCGGGTGACGGGCCAGGCGATCACGACCGCGCGGCCCACGACCTCGTCGTCGGAGACGGTGCCGCCACCGGGGAGCTGCTGGTGGAAGCGGGAGTCGAGGGAGTTCTGGCGGTTGTCGCCCATGACCCAGATGCGGTTCTCGGGGACCTTGATCGGGCCGAAGGAGTCCTGGCAGGGCACGGAGCCGGGGTAGAGGTACGAGGTCTCGTCCAGCGCCACGCCGTTGAGGATGACCTTGCCGCCCTCCTTGCAGGAGACGGTGTCGCCACCGACGGCGATGACCCGCTTGATGAGGTCCTTCTCCTCGGCGGACGGCATGAGGCCGATGAAGCTGAGGAACTTCTGCACCACGTTGGGCGTGGGCGTCTCCTGGCCCTCGAGCCAGCCGCCCGGGTCGTGGAAGACGACGACCTCGCCGCGCTCGGGCTCGGAGCCGAACCAGGGGGTCAGCTTGTCGACGAGGACCCGGTCGCCCCGCTGGAGGGTGTTCATCATCGATTCCGACGGGATCGAGAACGCCTGCACCAGGAAGGTCTTGATCAGCAGGGCGAGGACGAGCGCGATGCCGACGAGAAGGGGCAGTTCCTTCCAGAAGGAACGCGGCTTCCTGGGGCCCCCGGAGCCGCCCGTCGCCTCGTCGCCGTCGTCAGGTGTCCCACCGTCCGGCGCCCCGCCACCCGGCGGCTGCGCCTGCCCGTCATCCGTCACGTCGTCACCCGTCGTGTCATCGCCGAAGGCCCCGCCGGCCCTCTTGTCGGGCTCATCGTGTCCGGATCGTGCGCCGACGGCCAAATCCCCCACATCCACTCCTCAGTCCGTGCGATCGCCTGCCCCGGAACAGGGACAGGCCCACCACTCCCATAACGAGCAGAAGTTCCGCAGGGGTCGGGAGCCCGGAGAATCCGTTGAGATTCCGCTGGGACACACTATGCGACGCACCGAGCGCGGTCCCGGAAGTCGCACGGGCGTCCGGTACGGCGGCGAACGTCGCGCGTTCCTCCAGGCCGCGCCAGTGTGCGACGGGCCAGGCGATCACCACGGCGCGGCCCACGACCTGCTCCTCGGAGACCGTGCCGTGGTCCTTCTCGTCGAGGTGGAAGCGGGAGTCGGCCGAGTCGGAGCGGTGGTCGCCGAGGACGAAGATCCGGCCCTGCGGGACCTTCACCTCGAAGGGGATGGTCGACGGTTCGTTGCCCGGGTGCAGGTACGGCTCATCGAGCGGTACGCCGTTGACGGTGAGCCGCCCGTCCTTGCCGCAGCAGCGGACGGTGTCGCCCCCGACGGCCACGACCCGCTTGATGAGGTCCCGGTCGTCGGCGGAGGGCAGCAGCCCGATGAAGGTGAGGACCTGCTTGGCCTGCTTGACGCCGACCGGGTCGTCGGCGGGCGGCGTGGCCTCCTGCTGGAGCCAGTTGCCGGGGTCCTTGAAGACGACGACGTCGCCGCGCTGCGGGCGGGAGCCGAACCAGGGCGTGAGCTTGTCGACGAGGACCCGGTCGGAGATGCGGATCGTCTGTTCCATGGAGCCGGAGGGGATGACGAACGCCTGGACCAGGAAGGTCTTCAGGACGAGCGCGATGAGGACGGCCACCGTGATCAGGATGGGGATCTCGCGGATCGCGGAACGCTGCCTGCGCCGCTGGACCTTGCGGGCCAGCTTGCGCCGCTCGGCCCGGCCCGGCAGGGGCGTGGCCTGCTCGGGCCCCGGGTCGAAGGCACGCCCGGAGCCGCCCGGAGGGCGTCCCCTGCTACCCATGGGGTGCCGTCCCGTGTCCTCCTGCCGGCGCGGCGGGTACGGCGCCGAAGGCATCGGTCTCCTGGACCGTGGTCCAGCGGCCGAAGGGCCAGGCGATCCAGTCGGCGCGGCCGACGACCTTGTCGACGGGGACCATGCCGCCGCCGGGGCTGCCGAGGTGGTCGCGGGAGTCGCTGGACTGGCTGCGGTGGTCGCCCATGACCCAGAGCCTGTCCTGCGGGACGACGATGTCGAAGGGCACGCTGGACGGCCGGTCGCCGAGCATCACGTAACGCTCCTCGACGGGGACGCCGTTGACGGTGAGCCGGCCGTTCTTGTCGCAGCAGACGACCCGGTCGCCGCCGATGCCGACGACCCGCTTCACGAAGTCGGTCTCGTCGGGTTCGGCGAGACCGAGGGCGGCCGCCCCGTCGTGCAGGAGACCGGTGACGGGATTGCCCGGGGGCTGTTCCCGCACGAAGGAGCCGGTGCCGTCGAAGACGACGACGTCGCCCCGGCCCGGCTCGTTGCCGAAACGGTACGCCAGCTTGTTGACCAGGATCCGGTCGCCGACCTGGAGGGTCGGTTCCATGGAACGGCTGGGGATCAGGAAGGGCTGCATCACGAAGTGGCTCAGGAGCAGCAGGAAGGTCACGCAGGCGCCGCCGACGAAGGCCGTGCGCCGCCAGGAGGAGGTGCTCCTCGCGCTCCCGGCGCCCGCCGCGTCCCCCGTGTCCCCCGTGTCCCCCGTGTCCCTCGCGCCGTTCGCGCCGTTCGTGTCCTCGGAAACGCGCGCGGAGCGCGACCCGTCCTCCGTACCGGAAGAGGGGTCGCGCTCCGTGTGCTGTGCTTCGGTGTCCATCGGTGGCAGAGCCTATCCGGACTGCCTGTGCGAGGGCTCGGAAGCGTCGAGCGTGCCGGGAGCCTGAGCTCAGCGGTCGCGCTTCTCCTTGATCTTGGCAGCCTTGCCGCGCAGCTCACGGAGGTAGTAGAGCTTGGCGCGACGGACGTCACCGCGGGTCACGAGCTCGATCTTCTCGAAGATCGGGCTGTTCACCGGGAAGGTGCGCTCGACGCCGACGGAGAACGAGACCTTGCGGACCGTGAAGGTCTCGCTGACGCCCGAACCCTGGCGACGGATGACGACGCCCTTGAACTGCTGGATACGCGAGCGGCTGCCTTCGATGACGCGCACGTGGACGTTCACGGTGTCGCCGGGACGGAAGGCGGGGAGGTCCGAGCGGAGCGAACCCGCGTTGACCTGGTCGAGCAGGGAGGCCATGGAGGTCTCTTTCCTCGCTGATGCCACAGGCCATCAGCGGTACGTTCGAAGCGATTCGGAAGATCGTCCGATCCTGGCGGCGTCGTTCCCCCTGTGGCAGGGGCGCGCGCCGGACGGACGACAGCGGCCTATTGTTCCACGTCGTCGAGCTTGCGCCAAAATCGGCCGCCGGGCTCGGGCGCCCAGCCCATCATCGAGAGGATCTCGCGGTCCTTCTTGTCGAAGGCGGCGGGGTCGCAGCGCTCGATGAGATCGGGCCGGTGGGCGGCGGTGCGGCGGAAGGCCTCGTCGCGCCGCCAGCGGGCGATCTTGCCGTGGTGCCCGCTGAGGAGGACGTCGGGGATGCCCCGGCCGCGCCACTCGGGGGGCTTGGTGTAGACGGGGCCTTCGAGGAGGTTGGCCATGGCGCCGGGGGCGAAGGAGTCGTCCCGGTGGGACTCGGCGTTGCCGAGGACGCCCGGCAGCAGGCGGGCGACGGCCTCGGTGACGACGAGGACGGCGGCCTCGCCGCCGGCGAGGACGTAGTCGCCGATGGAGACCTCGTAGACGGGCATCCGGGTCGCGTACTCGTCCATGACGCGGCGGTCGATGCCCTCGTAGCGGGCCGGGGTGAAGATCAGCCAGGGCCGCTCGGAGAGCTCGACGGCGAGCTCCTGGGTGAAGGGTCGGCCGCTGGGGGTCGGGACGACCATGACGGGGCCGTGGGCGCCGCTCTCGTAGCCGTCGGCGAGCGTCTGGTCGAGCGCGTCGCCCCAGGGGTCGGTCTTCATGACCATGCCGGGGCCGCCGCCGTACGGGGTGTCGTCGACGGTGTTGTGCCGGTCGTACGTCCAGTCCCGCAGGTCGTGGACGTGGACGTCGAGCTGTCCGCGTGCGCGGGCCTTGCCGACGAGGGAGACGTTCAGCGGTTCGAGGTACTCGGGGAAGATCGTGACGACGTCGAGCCTCATGCCTGGCCCTCACCGGACTCGTCGTCGGACTCGTCGGACTCGTCGCGGGAGGAGACGATCTCGGCGCGGTCGTCGATCAGGCCGGGCGGCGGGTCGATGACGGCCCGCTGCTCCTCCAGGTCGATCTCGGTGACGATCGACTCGACGAACGGGATCATCAGCTCGGTGCCGTCGGGACGCTCGACGATGAAGAGGTCCTGGGACGGCAGGTGGGAGATCTCCGTGATGCGGCCGATCTCGGTGCCGTCGGCGAGCACCACGTCCAGGTCCATGAGCTGGTGGTCGTAGTACTCGTCCTCCTCCTCGGGCATCTCCGTGGGGTCGACCTCGGCGATGAGGAGGATGTTGCGCAGGGCCTCGGCGCCGGTGCGATCGCGGACGCCCTCGAAGCGCAGCAACAGCCGGCCGCTGTGCACCCGGCCTGTCTCGATGGTCAGCGGCCCGGCGGAGGCCGGGTCGGTGAGCAGTACGGCACCGGGGCCGAGCCTGAGTTCGGGCTCGTCCGTGCGTACCTCGACGGTGACCTCGCCCTTGATCCCGTGGGCGCGGCCGATCCGCGCGACTACCAACTGCACTGCTCCACACTCTCCTGTCACACAGCTCGTACGAACGACGCGAACGACAACGGGCCGGGGTGGGCTCGTAAGCCCTCCCCGGCCCGTGCCGGCACAACTAAGGTGATGCTGCCGGCCTGCTCAGCGGACCTGGTCCACGTCGACGAGGTCGACCCGGATTCCACGGCCGCCGATGGCGCCCACGACGGTACGCAGCGCGCGTGCGGTGCGGCCGTTGCGGCCGATCACCTTGCCGAGGTCGTCCGGGTGGACCCGGACCTCCAGCACGCGGCCGCGACGCAGGGTGCGCGAGGCGACCTGCACGTCGTCGGGGTTGTCGACGATGCCCTTCACGAGGTGCTCGAGAGCCTCCTCGAGCATGCTCAGGCCTCGGTCGACTCGGTCGACGCGGCCTCGGCCTCGTCAGCCTTCTTGTCGGCCTTCTTGGCCTTCTGGGTGATGGCCTCACCCTTGTCGTCGCCCGACTCGAGGGTCTTCGCGAACTCGTCGAACGAGGCGCGCTTCGCCTCCTTCGTCGCGGGGACGAGCAGGGCCTTCTCGGGGGCCGGGAGGCCCTTGGCCTTCTGCCAGTCGCCCGTGAGCTTCAGGATGGCGAGGACGGGCTCGGTCGGCTGGGCGCCGACGGACAGCCAGTACTGCGCACGCTCGGAGTCGACCTCGATACGCGACGGGTTGTACGTCGGGTGGTAGAGGCCGATCTCCTCGATCGCGCGACCGTCCCGACGGGTGCGGGAGTCGGCGACGACGATGCGGTAGTGCGGCTGGCGGATCTTACCGAGGCGCTTGAGCTTGATCTTGACTGCCACTGGAGTGGTGTCTCCTGGTCTTGACGTGGTTGGGCACTTTGAGATGCCACGTGGGGTTGCGGTACTCGGATGCCCGATGGACGCGTCAGCCGGAGGAGAGAGGGGTCCTGTGCGACTGTCGAGTACAGCTAGCCATTGTGCCACACACCGCGAGGTCAGCTCGCGGCGCCCACGGTCTCCGGGATACGGAAGGGCTTGCCGCAGCCGCCGCAGACGATCGGGGCCTGGGCGAGCACCGAGGGCACCACGCGCACGTTGCGTCCGCAGTCGCAGACGGCCTTGACGCGGACGCCGCCGCCCGAGGAGCCGTGCCGGGCGGCCGGTCCGCGGAAGGAGCGCTTGGTGTCGGCCGCCGTGGCGACCGTGTGGGCCTTGAGGGCGCGCTGGAGCCGCTCGATGGTGGGGCGGTAGCGCCGCCTCGCCTCGGGGTTGAGCGTGACCAGGGAGAAGCCGCTGCTGGCGTGCGGCTCCTCGGGGTGGTCGAGGCCCATCTCCTCGGCGATCGCGAGGAATCTGCGGTTGTGATAGCGGCCGGCGCGGGAGGTGTCGCGGACACCCCGGGCGGCGGCGATGCCGTGGACTGCCTCGTGGAGCAGTCGTTCGAAGGAGAGTTCGGCGCCGCAGGCGGACGAGGACTCTCCGATCAGGGACTCGGGCGCGGCAAGATCGGGCAGCTCGGGGTGGTGCCGCTGAATGTCGGCCCACGCCTGTGCCAGCTCTGCGGCGAGAACAGGTGGTGTCGTGCTCACGTCGCGTACAACGAGCCGAAGTGCCCCCGGGTTCCATTCCGGGGCATCCCAAATATTTTGCACGTACCCGTCAGTTGCCGTTGATGTGTCGTGACGAGGGCCAGTGCGCCGATCTACGGAGAAGACACGCAGAGGGCGTCAAGCTGGTGCGTAGTGGCGCATACGCCCCGGCGTGCAGCCGTGGTGCGCGCGCGCCTTGGGGAACGGCTGCCCGAGCGGACCGGGAAGCGTGGCAGGGACATTACCGGGTCGCCTCTCTTCCGGACGAATCGGTGCGGTGCGAGCACTGGACGCGGCACGGGATGCGCAGTTCCCTGGCTACGGGGGGTCGTCGTCCGAGCACGGATTGGGGCACGTTTCCATGACACCTACGCTCGTCCCGCACCACCCCGCGCGTGACTGGGCCGAGATCCAGGAACGGATGCTCGTCCCGCTCTACGAGGCGGTGTACGACCGCCTCGGCGTGGGCGCCGGGACCCGGGTCCTGGGCCTCCGCTGCGGCTCCGGTCTGGCGCTTCTCATGGCGGCGGCGCGGGGCGCCCGGGTGGCCGGCGCGGACCGGGACCACGCGCGCGTGGAACTCGCGAGGGAGCGGCTCCCCGAGGGCGTGACGGTCACGGCGGAGCCCCCCGAGGGGGACACGTACGACGTGATCACGGCCTTCCACACGACGGACGCGCTCCTGCCGGAGCTGGCGGCGCTCACCCGTACGGCCCAACCGGGCGCGACGGTCGTGCTCGCCGGCTGGGGGCCGCCGGAGCGGTGCTCCACGGAGGCGGTGCTGCGGGTCGCGGCCCGGCTCGCGGACCGCAGGCCGGCCCTCCGGACCGACCTGGAGAGTCTGGCGGCCGGGGCGGGGCTGCGGCCCGCCGGTGCGGGGCGGGTGGCCTGTCCCTTCGGGTACGCCAGTGAGAGCAGCGCGGTGCGCGGGCTGCTGTCGACGGGTGCGTTCGACGAGGCCGTGCGGGCGACGGAGCTCTCCCAGGTCGAGAAGGAGATCGAGGAGGCGTTGGCCCCGCACGTGCGCGCGGACGGCACGGTGTGGATGCCGAACGTCTTCCGGTACGTCGTCGCCCGGGTGCCGTAGAAACGGGATCCGCGGAAACGGGCTCGGTCGCAGCGGGCCCCGTGGCCGACGGTTCGGCGACAGCGGACTCCGCGGCCGCCGGTCCCGTGACAGCGGGCTCCGAGCCCGCCGGTCCCGCGACTGCGGGCTCCGAGCCCGCCGGTCCCGCGACTGCGGGCTCCCTGGCTCAGTCCTCCCGCGCCGCGCGCGTGATGCCCGCCGCGCGGTAGGCGGCGGCCTCCTCCAGCGTCTCGTTCTCCAGGAGCGCGGCGGCCAGCGCGTCCAGCCGGCCGCGGTGCTCGCGGAGCTGCCGCACGGCGCTCTCGTAGCACTCGTCGACGATGCGGCGCATCTCCGCGTCGACGGTGTCGAGGGTCGCGGGGGCCGCCGAGAGGCCGTACGCCTGCTGGGCGTCGCTCGGGATGGCGGTGAGGCGACCGACGCGCTCGCTCATGCCCCAGCGTCCCGCCATCCCGCGGGCGATGTTGGTGACCTGTTCCAGGTCGCTCTCGGCGCCGGTGGTGACGACGCCGAACACGACCTGTTCGGCTGCCATGCCGCCGAGGGCACCGATGATCCGGCCGCGCAGGTAGTCCTCGGTGTAGGCGTACCTGTCGGAGTCGGGGGTGGAGAGGGTCACGCCGAGGGCGCGGCCGCGGGGCACGATGGTGATCTTGCGGACGGGGTCGGCGCCGGGCTGGAGCATGCCGAGGAGGGCGTGGCCGCTCTCGTGGTACGCGGTGCGGCGCCGCTCGTCGGCGGGCATCACGAGCGGGCGTTCGGCGCCGAGCTGGACCTTCTCCAGGGCGTCGGAGAGGTCGGACTGGGTGACGGCCCTCTGGTCGCGCTTGACGGCGAGGAGGGCGGCCTCGTTGGCGAGGTTGGCGAGTTCCGCGCCGGTCATGCCGGGGGTCGTGCGGGCCACGTGCTGCAGGTCGACGTCCTTGGCGAGCGGGATCTCCCGGGTGTGGATCCTGAGGATGGCCTCGCGGCCGCCCCGGTCGGGCGGGTTGACGTGCACGATCCGGTCGAAGCGGCCGGGGCGGGTGAGGGCGGGGTCGAGGACGTCGGCGCGGTTGGTGGCGGCGAGGACGATGACGCCCTCGGAGCCGGTGAAGCCGTCCATCTCGGTGAGGATCTGGTTGAGGGTCTGCTCGCGCTCGTCGTGGCCGCCCATCCCGGAACCGCCGCCGCGGGCCCGGCCGATGGTGTCGATCTCGTCGATGAAGATGATCGCGGGGGCGACCTTGCGGGCCTCGGCGAACAGCTCGCGGACCCGGGAGGCGCCGACGCCCACGATCATCTCGATGAACCCGGACGCGGAGGCGGAGAAGAACGGCACCCCGGCCTCGCCGGCGACGGCGCGGGCGAGCAGGGTCTTGCCGGTGCCGGGCGGCCCCGCGAGGAGCACACCGCGCGGCATCCTGGCGCCCATCTCGCGGTAGGCCTGCGGGTTCTTGAGGAAGTCGACGACGTCGTTGAGCTCGCCCTCGACCTCGTCGATGCCGGCGACGTCCTGGAAGGTGGTGCGCTTGGCGCCGGCCTCCAGCTCGACGGGTTTGGGCGGGGACTTGCGGCCCAGCATGCCGCCGGCGCCGCCCATCCCGGAGCTCATCCGGCGGGCGATGAAGATCCACAGCACGACGAGCAGCAGCATCGGCGCGAGCGAGATCAGCAGGTTGGCGAGGAAGCTGCGCTCCTGGACGACCGGCTCCGCGGTGACGGTGACGTTCTGCTTGGTCAGCTGCGCCCACAGGTCGTCGTCGGCGAACGCGGGCCGCTGGGTCTCGAACTTGCCGTAGTCGCCCTCGTCCCCGTCGGGCAGGGGCTGCTTGTTCTTCAGCTCCCCCTGGATGGCGTCGCCCTTGGAGTAGATCTTGGTGACGTTGCCGGCGTTCACCTGCTTGCTGAACTCGGTGTACGAGATCGTCGGTTCGTCGCCCCGGTTGAAGAACGACAGCACGAGGTTGGCGATCAGATAGACGACCAGGGCGGTGAGGATGAGACCTCCCCAGCCGCCGGGCATCTTCTTCTTCGCCGGCGGTGGCGGCGGGGCCCCCTCCGAGCGCCAGGGCTGGTCGGTCCGGTCGCGCGGGGGTACAGGGTTGGCCACGTGGCTCTCCTCGGGGCGGCTGTGGCCCCAGTATCGAAGAGCGGGACGAACGCGGCATCGCGGGCGGTCCGGAGGGATGAAGAGGGGCCCGGAGCGGTGTCGTACCGCTCCGGGCCCCTCACGCCGTGCTCGGGCGCGTCGCCCGGTCAGCTCATCAGCTCATGAACTTCTTGAACTCGTCCGGCAGCTCGAAGTCCTTCGGGGCCTGTCCCGGCGCCGGGAGACCGAAGGCCCCGCCCTGCTGCGCCTGGTCGCGGCGCTCGGCGGCCGCCTGCTCGTCGGCCTTCCGCTTCATCGGGTTGCCGCTCTTGCGCTTGCCCTTGGCCTGCTTGACCTGCTTCTTCTGCCGGCCGGGGCCGCCGCCCATGCCGGGCATGCCCGGCATGCCGGGGAGGCCGCCGCCCTGGGCCATGCGGGACATCATCTTGCGGGCCTCGAAGAACCGCTCGACGAGGCCCTTGACCGCGCTGACCTCGACGCCGGAGCCCTTGGCGATACGGGCGCGGCGCGAGCCGTTGATGATGGTCGGGTCGTGGCGCTCGCCCGGGGTCATCGACTTGATGATGGCGGCCGTGCGGTCGACGTCCTTCTCGTCGATGTTGGCGATCTGCTCCTTCATCTGGCCCATGCCCGGAAGCATGCCGAGGAGCTTCGAGATGGAGCCCATCTTGCGGACCTGCTCCATCTGCGCCAGGAAGTCGTCGAGCGTGAACTCCTGGCCCTTCTTCGACGCGAGCTTCGAGGCCATCTTGGCGGCCTCTTCCTCGTCGAAGGTCTGCTGCGCCTTCTCGATGAGGGAGAGCATGTCGCCCATGCCGAGGATGCGGGACGCCATGCGGTCCGGGTGGAACGCGTCGAACTCGTCCAGCTTCTCGCCGTTGGAGGCGAACATGATCTGCTTGCCGGTGACGTGCGCGATGGAGAGCGCGGCACCACCGCGGGCGTCGCCGTCGAGCTTGGAGAGCACGACGCCGTCGAAGCCGACGCCGTCGCGGAAGGCCTCGGCGGTGTTGACCGCGTCCTGACCGATCATGGCGTCGACGACGAAGAGGACCTCGTCGGGGCTGACGGCGTCGCGGATGTCCGCGGCCTGCTGCATCAGCTCCTGGTCGATGCCGAGGCGGCCGGCGGTGTCGACGATGACGACGTCGTACATCTTGGTCCGCGCGAACTCGATCGAGTCCTTCGCGACCTGGACCGGGTCGCCGACGCCGTTGCCCGGCTGCGGGCCGTAGAAGGCCACGCCCGCGCGCTCGGCGACGACGCCGAGCTGGGTGACGGCATTGGGGCGCTGGAGGTCGCAGGCGACGAGCAGCGGGGAGTGGCCCTGGCCCTTGAGCCAGAGGCCGAGCTTTCCGGCGAGGGTGGTCTTACCGGCACCCTGGAGGCCGGCGAGCATGATCACGGTGGGTGCGGTCTTGGCGAACCGCAGGCGCCGGGTCTCGCCGCCGAGGATGCCGACGAGCTCCTCGTTGACGATCTTGATGACCTGCTGGGCCGGATTCAGGGCCTGCGAGACCTCGATGCCGAGGGCGCGCTCCTTGACCTGCTTGATGAAGGACCGGACGACCGGCAGGGCGACATCCGCTTCGAGCAGCGCGATACGGATTTCGCGCGCGGTGGCGTCGATGTCCGCCTCGGACAGACGGCCCTTGCCGCGGAGGTTCTTGAAGGTCGCTGCAAGGCGGTCGGAGAGGGTATCGAACACGGCGGTCGCGGATCCTCGGTGTCGGGGGCGGTCGGATTGCCCTCCAGGGTATCGGGCCGCTCGAAGTGTGTGCCCCCGCCCGCCGAATCCGGCGCGCGGGGGTGGTGCGAGCGGGGGTCAGCGGAGCGCCGACTCCAGCGCCCGCGCCAGGTCGATCGCCTCCTCGTCCGGCAGCAGGGAGCCGTCGGGGCGGGTCACGTACAGGGTGTCGACGGCGTTGGCGCCGAGTGTCGACACGTGCGCGCTCCGCACCCGTACCGCCGCGCCCTCCAGGGCACGGCCGATGCGGTGGAGGAGGCCGGGCGCGTCCTGGGCGCGGACCTCGATGACGGTGGCGAGGCGGGAGTCCGCGGCGGCGACGGTGACGCGGGGCGGCGGGGCGGTGAGGCCGCGCCGGCGGGGGTACGCGGCCTCGCGCTCGGCCAGGCGGGCGGGGATGTCGAGGGAGCCGTCGAGGGCGCGGACGAGGTCGGCGCGGAGCCGGGCCGCCTCGGGCAGGGAGCCGTACTCGGCGGCGACCCGCCAGTCGAGGACGAGGACGGGTCCCGAGCCGGCGCCGAGGTCGAGCGGGAGGTCGACGGCGCGGAGGTCGGCGGCCCGGACGGTGAGCCGGTGGAGGGCGAGGACGCCGGCGACGGCGGGCAGGACGCCGGGCTGGTCGGGCAGGGCGATGACGAGTTCGACGCCGACCGGTTCGGGTTCCTCGGGCTCCGCGACGACCGGTTGGGTGTGGAGGGCGAGGACGGGTTCGCCGGTGCGCAGGGCCTCGATGGCGAGCCGTTCCTGTTCGGCGCTGGGGGCGGCGGCCTCGGGGTCGGGCGGGGTCTCCCCCGCCAGGACACCGGCGACCCGTTTGACCAGGTCGGCGACGAGTGAGGCGCGCCAGGCGGACCAGGCGGCGGGTCCGGTGGCGAGGGCGTCGGCCTCGGTGAGGGCGTGCAGGAGTTCCAGGGTGCCGACGGTGCCGACGGCGGTGGCGACGGCGCGGACGGTGGCGGGGTCGTCGAGGTCGCGGCGGGTGGCGGTCTCGACGAGGAGCAGATGGTGGCGGACGGCGGTGGCGATGGCGGCGACGTCGGTGCGGTCGAAGCCGATGCGGGTGGCGAGGTCGCGGGCGATGGTCTCGCCGGCGACGGAGTGGTCGCCGGGCCAGCCCTTGCCGATGTCGTGGAGGAGGGCGGCGACGAGGAGGAGGTCGGGGCGGCCGACGCGGCGGGTGAGCGAGGAGGCGCGGACGGCGGTCTCGACGAGGTGGCGGTCGACGGTCCAGGTGTGGACGGGGTTGCGCTGGGGGCGGCAGCGGACGCGTTCCCAGTCGGGCAGGAGCCGGGTGACGATCCCCTCGGCTTCGAGCGCTTCCCAGACGGGGACGGTGGCCTCGCCGGCGCCGAGCAGGGTGACGAGTTCCTCACGGGCCTCGGCGGGCCACGGCACGGGCAGCGGGGTGGCGATGGCGGCGAGGCGGCGTACGGCGTGCAGGGAGATCGGCAGGGCGGACTGGGCGGCCGCGGCGGCGGCCCGCAGGGGCAGGACGGGGTCGCGTTCGGGCCGGGCGGTGCGGGCGAGGACGACCTCGCCGTCCATCTCGACGACGCCTTCGGCGAGCGGGGTGCGTTCGACGGGCGGTTTCCCCGTGGCGGCCCGCCCGGCGCCGCCGCCCCGGCCGCCGAGGAGCGCGCGGAGGCGGGGCCGGGCGGAGCGGGCCTTGAGGACGCGGTTGACCTCGCGCCAGGTCACGTCGGTGGCGTACGAGATGGTCCGGGCGGCCTCGTACACCTCGCGGAGCAGGGTGTCGGCGTCGAGGAGGCCGAGTTCGGCGGCGACGGCGTCCTGCTCCTGGAGGGCGAGCCGGTCGGTGGCGCGGCCGGTGGTGAGGTGGAGGGCGTCGCGGGCGTCGAGGAGGCGGCGACGGGCGCTGTCGAGGCCCTCGCGGGGGGCGTCGGCGAGCCAGGAGGCGGCGACGGCGCGGAGGGCCTGGGCGTCGCGGAGGCCGCCCCTGGCCTCCTTGAGGTCGGGTTCGAGGAGGAACTGCAGCTCGCCCATGCGTTCCGCGCGTTCGCGGCAGAGCGCGTCGAGCTCGGGAAGGCGTTTCGGGGCCTGGTTCCGCCAGTCGGCGAGGACGGTGGTGCGCAGGGCGGCGACGAGTCCGTGGTCTCCGGCGATCGGCCGGGCGTCGAGGAGGCCGAGGTGGACCTTGAGGTCCTCGGTGGCGGTGGCGCGGGCCTCTGCGGCGGTGCGGACGGAGTGGTCGAGGGCGAGCCCGAGGTCCCAGACGGGGTACCAGATGCGGTCGGCGAGGGCGGCGATCGCGGCCTTGTCGGCGCTGCCGTCGTGGAGCAGGAGGAGGTCGAGGTCGCTGCGCGGGGAGAGTTCGGCGCGGCCGTAGCCGCCGACGGCGACGAGGGCGACCCCGCGGGGTGGGGCGGCGGCCGCGAAGAGCGCGGCCAGCCACTCGTCGGTGAGCCGGGCGAGGGCGGCACGGCGCGGCGGCCCGGACCGCTCCTTCTCGTGGAGGAGGAGCAGCCGGGCCGCCGCGTAACCGCCGGGTCCCGAATCTTCGGTCTCTTCGCTGACTTCGAGGCTCGTCACCCGGCGGCTCCTTCGTTGCTTACGGTGCGTCCGGACCGCGGTCTACAGGGCGTCCGGACCGCGTTCGCCGGTGCGGACGCGTACGGCGGTCTCGACCGGCACGCTCCACACCTTGCCGTCTCCGATCTTGCCGGTTCGGGCGGCCTTCACGACGACGTCGATGAGCTGTTCGGCGTCCTCGTCCTCGACGAGGACCTCGATGCGGATCTTGGGGACCAGGTCGACCGTGTACTCGGCGCCCCGGTAGACCTCGGTGTGGCCGCGCTGGCGGCCGTAGCCGCTGGCCTCGGTGACGGTGAGGCCGTGGACGCCGAACGCCTGGAGGGCCTCCTTGATCTCGTCGAGCCGGTGCGGCTTCACGACCGCGGTGATGAGCTTCATGCGTCCACCTTCTTGTTCTCCGTGACGGCCGGGGCGGGGGCGGCGGTGGAGCGCGAGGACGCGCCGCCACCGGCTCCGCTGAAGTCGTACGCGGTCTCGGCGTGCTCGACCTGGTCGATGCCGGAGACCTCGTCGTCCTCGCTGACCCGCATGCCCATCGTCTTGTCGATGAGGAGCGCGAGGATCGCGGAGGCGATCAGAGAGTAGGCGAGGACGGCGATGACGCCGACGGCCTGCTTGCCGAGCTGCTCCAGGCCGCCGCCGTAGAAGAGGCCCTTGGCGTCGGACTGGACGCCGCCGGTGGCGAAGAGGCCGACGAGGAGGGAGCCGAGGACACCGCCGACGAGGTGGACGCCGATGACGTCGAGGGAGTCGTCGTAGCCGAACTTGTACTTGAGGCCGACGGCCATGGCGCAGAGGAGACCGGCGATGACACCGATGGCGATCGCGCCGAGCGGGCTGACGGCGCCGCCGGACGGGGTGATGGCGACGAGGCCGGCGACCGCGCCGGAGGCGGCGCCCAGGGTCGTGAAGGAGCCGTGGCGGACCTTCTCGTAGGCGAGCCAGGCGAGCATGGCGGCGGCGGTGGCGACCTGGGTGTTGACGAACATCACCGCGCCGACGCCGTCGTCGTTGCCGAGCCACGAGCCGGCGTTGAAGCCGAACCAGCCGAACCAGAGGAGACCGGCGCCGAGCATGACCAGCGGGAGGCTGTGCGGGCGCATCGGGTCCTTCTTGAAGCCGACGCGCTTGCCGATGACGAGGATGACGCCGAGGGCCGCGGCGCCGGCGTTGATGTGGACCGCCGTGCCGCCGGCGAAGTCGATGACGCCCATCTCGAAGAGCCAGCCGCCGGCGCCCCAGACCCAGTGGGCGACGGGGAAGTAGACGACGGTGACCCAGAGCGTGATGAAGAGGGCCCAGGCGGTGAACTTGACGCGGTCGGCGAGGGCGCCGCTGATCAGGGCCGGGGTGAGGATGGCGAACATCAGCTGGAAGACGGCGAAGACGTACACCGGGATGGTGTAGCCGTCCCAGAGTTCGGTGACGCCGATGCCGCTGAGACCGACGTAGTCGGAGGACCAGCCGATGATCGAGCCCGAGTCGGTGCCGAAGGCGAGGCTGAAGCCGAAGAGCACCCACAGGATCGTGACGATCCCGAGGCTGATGAAGCTCATCATCAGCATGTTGAGGGTGGACTTGACGCGGACCATGCCTCCGTAGAAGAAGGCGAGTGCCGGGGTCATCAGCATGACCAGGGCGGAGCAGATGAGCATGAACCCGGTGTTGGCGGCGGACAGCTCGGGGGCGTCTGCTGCCAGGGTCGTGATGGCTGGTGCCATCGGCGTCTCCTCGTCGTCGAATGCGGCCTGTGCGGAGGCGGGGCCGGAGGGCGGCTGCGGCCGTGAGGGGTGGCCGGTTATGAGCCAGAGATTCGCGCAGGGCGGTTTCCGCCGATGCCGCTCGATGTTTCGGAGCGGTGACGAAGGGGTGGGGCGTGTTACGCGACCGTGAACGGCCGCATCACGGCGAGGTAACGCCCGTATCCTCCGCACAGGAGAAACCGGCCGGGAGCGGCGTCCTCCGCACAGGACGAACGGGCCGAGGCCGGAACCCTCCGCACGGGAGGTCCGGGCGGGGCCGGCGTCCTCCGCACCGGAGAACCGGGCCGGGCCCGGCCTACCGGGCCGGGAGCGCCGTCCACGGCGCACGGGAGACCGCCGGCAGCGGTGTCCACGGCACACGAGAACCGGCCGCGCCTGGCGTCCGTGTGACCTTGCGGCGGGGGAGCCGAGTCGGGCAGTACGGGACGTCCGGCGCGGCCGGAGTACGGGTGGCGCCGGGGCGCCGGGTGGCTCAGACCGCTTCGGCGGCCTCCGGGAGCAGCTGGGTGAGCCGGTCGGTGAGGTGGACGACCTCGGCGACGTCGCTGTAGTTGCGGGCGGCGTGGTCGACGGTCTTGCGAAGTCGGGTGTTGACCCGCTCGGAGCGGATGCTGCGGGCGACTCCGAGGGCCTTCTCGGCGAGGACGACGGACTGCTCGGGCTCGCGCTTGAGGAGGTGCACGGTGGCCATGCCGATGAGGTTCAGCGCGTACGACCGCTGGTGGTCGGGGTCCTTCTCGAAGAGCTCGACGGCCCGCTCCATGACGGGTTCGGCGAGCGAGGCGTACGTCGGGGAGCGTCCGGCGACGTAGGCGAGGTCGCGGTAGGAGTGGGAGTTCTCGCCGTTGAGCTCGGCCTCGGAGAAGAAGCCGATCCAGTCGGGCTCGGGCTCGCCGTCGAGGCCGACGTCGGCGAAGGTGTCCTCGGCCATCCGGACGGCCCGCTTGCACTTGGAGGGCTGCCCCATGTTGGCGTAGGCGCGGGCCTCCATCGCATACAGCATGGCCTGGGTGCGCGCGGTGGCGCAGTCCCGACTGCCGTACTGGGCCAGATGGATGAGTTCGAGGGCGTCGTCGGGCCGGCCGAGGTGGATCATCTGGCGGCTCATCGAGGACAGGATGTACGAGCCGAGGGGCTTGTCGCCGGCTTCCTTGGCGGCGTGCAGGGCGAGCACGAAGTACTTCTGGGCGGTGGGCTGGAGGCCCACGTCGTAGCTCATCCAGCCGGCGAGTTCGGCGAGCTCGGCGGCGCAGGTGAAGAGGCGCTTGGCGGTGGCGGCCGGCTGGGGCTCCTGGAGGAGGTCGGTGACCTCGTGGAGCTGGCCGACGACGGCCTTGCGACGCAGTCCCCCGCCGCACTGGGCGTCCCACTTGCGGAACATGGCGGTGGTGGATTCGAGGAGGTCGAGTTCGATCTCCGACAGCCGGTTGGGGCGGCGGGCGTCGGCGAGCGGGTCGGGGCGTTCGAGGTCGCCCGCGGGGGTGGGGACGAGCCAGCGCTGCATCGGTTCGATGAGGGCGGGTCCGGCGGCGAGCGAAAGGGAGGAGCCGAGGAAGCCGCGGCGGGCGAGCATGAGGTCGCTGCGGGAGAACTCGCCGAGCAGGGCGACCGTCTGCGGTCCGGCCCAGGGCAGGTCGACGCCGGAGACGGAGGGCGACTGGTGGGCGGTGCGCAGGCCGAGGTCCTCGATGGCGACGACGGACCCGAAGCGCTCGGAGAACAGCTCGGAGAGGATCCTCGGGATGGGCTCGCGCGGCTGCTCGCCGTCGAGCCAGCGCCGGACGCGCGAGGTGTCGGTGGAGATGTGGTGCGCGCCCATCTGGCGCGCCCGGCGGTTCACCTGGCGCGCGAGTTCGCCCTTCGACCAGCCGCTGCGCACGAACCACGAACCCAGCTGCTCGTTCGGGCGCTTGCCGGCAGTCGTACCGTCTGCGCCGTTGCCGCCCACAGGAACGCCCCCATCCACCTGATTGCCTGTCATGCGAACCCTTACCAGAATGCCGCGTCTCGCGGCACCCGTCCGGCGTTCGCGCTCCTTCGAACTGGAAACCGGGTTGCCTCCGGCATACCCGCGTGCGCAAGCGACCCCGGGGTTCGAGTACCGAAAGTAATCCTACGATCACCCGTCCACGAGGGCGATTCAAGAAACGCCACCATTCGCCACCCCTTCGAATGAACTCGCCGACCGCCGAACGCGATTCACTTGACATGCGACGAACCGGAGTCGGCGGACGGATGCGCGGAGAGGCGCACGCACCGGCCCGCACCACCCCACCCACGACCGCACGCCACCCTCGGCGACGGACCGTGACGAAGGGTGACGACCGTGCTCCGGGTCGTAACCACCGGCGCGCTCGACCCGTTGGAGGGGACATGGGTTTCACGATCGGCGGCATTCGTGAGATGCGGTCCGGCGCACGCCGCCGCGTTCGCACCACGGAGTGCACAGCGGTGGCCGAGTACACAGGGCTGTGGGGCTGGGACGTGGTGCCCGGAGCGCGGGCCGTCTCCGGCCAGTGCTCCTGCGGGAACACGGCGTGTACGGCCCCGGGCGCGCACCCCCTCTCCTTCGCGGAACCGGTCCCGGCCGGCGCCGGCCTCGACGACGCGACCAAGGCGTGGTCGGAGTACCCCGGTGCGGCGCTGCTGCTCCCGGTGGGCCGCGCCTTCGACGTGATCGAGGTCGCCGAGGCCGCGGGTCGCCGGGCGCTCGTCCGGCTCGAGCGGATGGGGCTGCCGCTGGGCCCGGTGTGCGCGACGCCGACCGGCCGGGCGCGGTTCTTCGTGGCACCCGGAGCGGCGGCGGAGCTGCCGCAGCTGCTCTACCGGATGGGCTGGGACGACGCCGATCTGGATCTGCACTGCCTGGGGCCCGGCAGCCATGTCACCGCTCCCCCGTCGGACCTGGGCGGACTCGGTCCGGTGCGCTGGCTGCGGCCGCCGACGCTGGACACGGCGGGCGCCCCGCCGCAGGCGCGGCTGCTGCTCGGCACGCTGGCGTACATCTGCCACCGCACCCACTTCTGAGACCCGCTGCGCGGAAGGGCCCTCGCCACCGGGTGGCGAGGGCCCTTCCGCGTGCCGTTCGAGGCGTCAGTCGCCGATCAGGGCGTCGACGAAGGCGCCCGGCTCGAAGGGCGCCAGGTCGTCGGGGCCCTCGCCCAGGCCGATCAGCTTGACCGGGACGCCCAGCTCGCGCTGGACGGCCACGACGATGCCGCCCTTGGCGGTGCCGTCGAGCTTGGTGAGCACGATGCCGGTGATGTCGACGACCTCGGCGAAGACACGGGCCTGGATCAGCCCGTTCTGGCCGGTGGTGGCGTCGAGGACGAGCAGGATCTCGTCGAGCGGGCCGTGCTTCTCGACGACGCGCTTGACCTTGCCGAGCTCGTCCATGAGGCCGGTCTTGGTGTGGAGCCGCCCGGCGGTGTCGATGAGGACGACGTCGGCGCCCTCCGCGATGCCCTCCTTGACCGCGTCGAAGGCGATCGACGCCGGGTCGCCGCCCTCCGGGCCGCGGACGGTACGGGCGCCGACCCGCTCGCCCCAGGTCTGGAGCTGGTCGGCTGCGGCGGCACGGAAGGTGTCGGCCGCACCGAGGACGACGGACTTGCCGTCGGCGACGAGGACGCGGGCCAGCTTGCCGGTGGTCGTGGTCTTGCCGGTGCCGTTGACGCCGACGACCATGACCACGCCCGGCACGTCCGAGGGGCTCTCGGTGTGCACCGTGCGGTCGAGGTCGGGGCCGAGCAGGGTGACGAGCTCCTCGCGGAGCAGGGCGCGCAGCTCCTCGGGGGTGCGGGTGCCGAGCACCCGGACGCGCTCGCGCAGCCGCTCGACGAGCTCCTGGGTGGGAGCGACGCCGACGTCGGCCGTGAGAAGGGTCTCCTCGATCTCCTCCCAGGTGTCCTCGTCGAGGTGCTCGCGGGACAGGAGCGTGAGCAGCCCCTTTCCGAGCGAGTTCTGCGAGCGGGCGAGCCGGGCCCGGAGCCGGACGAGGCGGCCGGCGGTGGGCTCCGGGATCTCGATCTCGGGGGCCGGGGGCGCGGCGACGACGGGGTCCTCGACGGCGGCCGGCGTCTCGACGGCCTCCTCGGCGGGGAGTTCGACCTCCTCGACCGTGCGGCGTGGTTCCTCCCGCGGCGTCTCCGCCTCCTCGCCGACATGCGGTTCGGCGGGCGGAGCGGTGATGGTCGGCGTGGTGGACGGCGGCTCGGCCGGCGGCAGCTGCTTCTTCTTGCGGCCGCTGATCACGAGCCCGCTCGTCACGGCGACCGCGACGACCAGAGCGATGACTACAGCAAGGATGAGTTCCATAACCCGACCAGTATCGGCCAAGAAGCGACGGAAGAAGGAGCACGTACGCTGGGTGGCTTCCCCCCACATCTGTACGGAGTACCCCCATGCCCCACGACGCCTCCGAAGCCGCAGGCGCGACGCACGACGGTGCGATGGAGACCCGCGGTCTCGAGCCCGTCCCCGACGCCGAGCGGACCGGCCGGGTCCGCGAGCTCTTCCCGACCTGGGTCGCGGCCAACATCAGTGTGCTGCTGCTCACGATGGGTGCCGGCCTGATCGTCTTCAACGGCCTGAACTTCTGGCAGGTCCTGGGCGTGGCGGTCGCCGCGCCGGTCCTCTCGTACGGAATCGTCGGCCTGATCTCGATCGCGGGCAAGCGGGGCGGCGCGCCCGGGATGGCGCTGTCGCGTGCGGTGTTCGGTCAGCGCGGAAACCTCTTTCCCGGCGCGTTGATCTGGGTGGCCCGGTGGGGCTGGGAGACCATCAACGCCGTCACCGGCGCCTACGCGGTGCTGACCGTGCTCGACCTGCTCTTCGGTGTGAAGTCGAACACGCTCCTCATCGTCGTGACGCTGCTCCTCTTCGTCACCTGCACGTTCCTCGTCTCGGGGCTCGGGATCAACGCGCTGCGGGTGTGCAGCAAGTGGTCCACGTACCTCTTCGGCGCCTTCTCGGTGCTCGTTCTGGTCTATCTCGTGGCGAACACCGACTGGTCGGCGGTCTTCGACAAGCCGGCCGGCTCGACGGCGATGATGATCGCGGGCATCGGCACGATCGCGGCCGGCGGCATCAGCTGGGTCCCCTCGGGTCCCGACTTCACCCGCTACCTGCCCCGTAACGCCTCGTCGAGGGCGATGGTCGGCTCGACGGTCGGCGGAGCGGGGATCGTCGTGCTGCCGATGGTCCTGATGGGCGCGGTCATGGCGGTCTCCACGCCGGACCTGGCCTCGGCGCAGGACCCGGTCTCCTTCATCGGCGAGCTGCTCCCGATGTGGATCTCGGTGCCGTACCTGGTGATCGCCCTGCTCGGAATGCTGCTGATCAACTCGATGTCGATGTACTCGGCCGGGTTCACCGCGCAGACCCTGGGCATCAAGGTCTCGCGCGCGGCGGCGGTCAGCGTCAACGCGGTGATCAGCCTGGTCTTCGGCTTCCTGCTCATGGTGGTGGCGACCAGCTTCATCGGCTCGTTCATCTCCTTCCTGACGCTGCTCGCGGTGGCGTTCTCGGCCTGGATCGGCGTCTTCGGCGTGGACATGCTGCGGCGCCGGTCGTACGACGCGGCGGCCCTCATGGACACCACCCGTACGAGTGCGTACTGGTACCGGGGCGGTTTCGCCTGGCAGGCGATGACGGCCTGGGCGGTCGCTCTCCTTGCGGGTCTCCTCTTCACCAAGGTCGACTGGTTCTCCGGTCCGCTCGCCTCCTCCTGGATCGGCGAGAACGGCCTCGGCTGGGCGGCGACCATCGTGGTGGCGGGCGTGCTGTACGCCGTGCTGCCGCGTACGCCGGACCAGGAGCACGTCGGGGCCTCGGAGACCGTCGAGGCCCGCGAGACCGTTTCCATCTGACGCCACGTCAGATAACGTCCCCCTTCGCCGGTATCCCACCAGCGGAGGGGGACTTCCCATGCCGTTCAGCGTCGTACGGTTCAACCTCGTCGATCCCCGCGCGACCCCCGAGTCCCTCTCCGTCCGCTACCGGGCCGCCGTCGAGATGGCCGCGTACGCCGACGCGCACGGGGTCGACACCGTGCAGACCGAGGAGCACCACGGGGTCGACAACAACTGGCTGCCCTCCCCCTTCGCCTTCGCCGGCGCGGTCTTCGGCGCGACGCGGCGGATCGCCGTCACCGTCTCCGCGATCATCGGTCCGCTGCACGACCCGCTGCGGCTCGCCGAGGACATCGCCGTCCTCGACCTGCTGAGCGGCGGACGCCTGGTGACGGTGGCGGGCATCGGCTACCGGCCGGAGGAGTACGAGGAGCGCGGGGTCGACTGGGGCCGGCGCGGGAAGCTCCAGGACCTGCTCCTGGAGACCCTGCTCACGGCCTGGAGCGGGGAGCCGTTCACGTATCGGGGCCGTACGGTACGGGTCACCCCGAGGCCCTTCACCCAGCCGCATCCGATGCTTCTGGTCGGTGGGTCGTCGCGGGCGGCGGCCCGCCGGGCGGCCCGGCTCGGCCTGCCGTTCTTCCCGAGCGCGCACCTGCCGGAGCTGGAGGCGTACTACCAGGAGCGGTGCGCCGAGTACGGCACGGAGGGCTGGACGATGATGCCGGCCGAGGTGACGCCGCTGCTGCACCTCTCGGAGGACCCCGACCGGACCTGGGCGGAGTACGGGGAGCATTTCCTGCACGAGGCGCGGACGTACGCCTCCTGGCAGTCGAAGGACATCCGCTCGGCGGTGCGGTCGACGGCGAGGACGGTGGCGGAGCTGCGCGCGGAGGGGGTCTACCGGGTCGTCACTCCGGAGGAGTGCCTGACGCTCGGCCTGGAGAGCCTCGTGCTGCATCCGCTGTGCGGCGGGATGCCGGTGGAGGAGGGATGGCGGAGCGTGCGGCTGTTCTGCGACGCCGTCCTGCCCCGGCTCACGGCCTGAGGGCGAAGGCTCCCGAGGCCCGAGGGGCGAAGGGGCGGAGGGGCGGAGGACCACGGCGTACTGCCCCGGTCCGAGGCGTGAGGCCTCGGGCCGGGGGAGGTTCGTGGGTGGGGGGAGGGGGAACGGGGGGGGAGACGGGGCCCCGCCGCGCCGTCGCCCGCGAGGTCCTCCTCGCCTGCGACGGTGAGCTCATCGG
>NZ_JBVHZJ010000017.1:129424-160291 GCF_055574655.1 Streptomyces sp. NPDC029956
GCATACGAAGCGGCACGGAGGCCCATCACCCCCCCCCCCCCCCCCCCCCCCCCCCCCCCCCCCCCCCCCCCCCCCCCCCCCCCCAGTTCCGTGGGTGAGGAGAGGGGCAGCGGGGAGTTAGCCCATCTCCTCCAACGCCTTGCCCTTGGTCTCCTTGACGTACCTGAGCACGAAGGGGATCGAGAGCACGGCGAAGACCGTGTAGATGATGTAGGTCCCGGAGAGGTTCCAGTCCGCGAGGGACGGGAAGCTGGCCGTGATGGCCCAGTTGGCGATCCACTGCGCGGAGGCGGCGACGCCGAGGGCGGCGGCGCGGATCCGGTTGGGGAACATCTCGCCGAGGAAGACCCAGACCACCACGCCCCACGAGAGGGCGAAGAAGAGCACGAAGACATGGGCGGCGACGAGTGCCACGACGCCCTGGGTCTCGGGCAGCTTGCCGTCGACGAGGTCGGCGGAGAAGGCCCAGGCCTCGAAGGCGAGGGCGATCGCCATGCCGACGGAGCCGACGAGGGCGAGCGGCTTGCGGCCGACGCGGTCGACCAGGACCATCGCGATCACGGTGCCGATGATGTTGATGATCGACGTGGTGAACGAGTAGAAGAACGAGCTCGACGGGTCGATGCCGACGGACTGCCAGAGGGTCGCGGAGTAGTAGAACGCGACGTTGATGCCGACGAGCTGCTGGAAGACCGAGAGTCCGATGCCGACCCACACGATGGGCAGGAACCTGAAGCGGGAGCCGACGGCAAGCAGGTCCTTGAAGGTGGACTTGTGCTCGCTGCGCATGGCCGCATCGATCTCGGCGACGCGGTGGTCGAGGTCGACGCCGGTCCCCTCGACCTCGGCGAGGACCTCCTTGGCCCGGTCGATCCGGCCGACGGAGATGAGGAAGCGGGGGGACTCGGGGATGGCGAAGGAGAGCATGCCGTAGAGGACGGCGGGCACGACCATCACGCCGAGCATCCACTGCCAGGCTTCCAGGCCGCCGATCTCGCCGCGCTGGTCGCCGTCGGCGAGCTGCAGGATGCCGTAGTTGACCAGCTGGGAGATGGCGATGCCGATGACGATCGCGGCCTGCTGGAAGGAGCCGAGGCGGCCGCGGTAGGCGGCGGGGGCGACCTCGGCGATGTAGGCGGGGCCGATGACGGAGGCCATGCCGATGGCGAAGCCGCCGACGACCCGCCAGAGCGCCAGGTCCCAGAGGGCGAAGGGCAGCGCCGAGCCGACGGCGCTGATGGCGAAGAGCACCGCGGAGATCTGCATGCAGCGGATGCGGCCGATGCGGTCGGCGATCCGGCCGGCGGTGGCGGCGCCGATGGCGCAGCCGATCAGGGCGATGGCGATGACCTGGGCGAGGGTTCCGGAGCCGATGTCGTAGCGGTCGCGGATCGCCTCGACGGCGCCGTTGATGACGGAGCTGTCGTATCCGAAGAGGAAACCGCCCATCGCGGCGGAGGCCGTGATGAAGATGACGTGGCCGAGGTGGTCCGGGTGGGCGGCTCGGCCTTCGGAAGGCGGCGGCGTGGGCGCCTGCGCGGTGTGGGGCACATGGACTCCTCGGTGGGGGGCAAGCCCTTCCAGTGGCGCACAACTTCACGCCGCCCACCACGTGAAGGTAAAAGCAACGTTGCAGAGACTATGCCTTCAAGTTTCTAAGTCAATAGGCGATGTCATGTGACTTAATCAGCACTGTGAGGTGGCTTGAGTTCAACACTTGAAGAGATGGTGGGGCGTCGACCTCAGCGCAGTCGCTGGCTGATCACCTTCGAGACCCCGTCACCCTGCATGGACACGCCGTACAGCGCGTCCGCGACCTCCATGGTCCGCTTCTGGTGCGTGATCACGATCAGCTGCGAGGACTCCTGGAGCTCCTGCATGATCCGGATCAGTCGCTGGAGGTTGGTGTCGTCGAGCGCCGCCTCGACCTCGTCCATCACATAGAACGGGCTGGGCCGGGCCTTGAAGATCGAGACCAGCAGCGCCACGGCCGTCAGCGAGCGCTCGCCGCCGGAGAGCAGCGAGAGCCGCTTCACCTTCTTGCCGGGCGGGCGGGCCTCCACCTCGACGCCGGTGGTGAGCATGTTGTCCGGGTCGGTGAGGACCAGCCGGCCCTCGCCCCCCGGGAAGAGACGCGAGAAGACGCCCTCGAACTCACGGGCCGTGTCCCGGTACGCCTCGGTGAAGACCTGCTCGACCCGCAGATCGACCTCCTTCACGACCTGAAGCAGATCGGTGCGGGTCTTCCTCAGGTCCTCCAGCTGCTCGGAGAGGAAGCGGTGCCGCTCCTCCAGGGCCGCGAACTCCTCGAGGGCCAGCGGGTTGACCTTGCCGAGCTGGTGGTACGCCCGTTCGGCGGCCTTGAGGCGCTTCTCCTGCTCCGAACGGATGAAGGGGCGCGGCTCGTCGTCCTCCGCGGCGCCCGCGGCCTTCGAGGTGTCCGTGCCCTTCGGGGCGTCCGCGGCCTTCGGGGAGTCCGTTCCCTCGGCCCCCTCGACGGACGGCGACGGCGGCACGGGCTGATCCGGGCCGTACTCGGCGACCAGCGCGGTCGCCTCCACGCCGAACTCCTCCAGCGCCTTCGACTCCAGCTGCTCGATCCGCAGGCGCTTCTCCGCGCCGAGGACCTCGCCCCGGTGCACGGAGTCGGTCAGCTTGTCGAGTTCCGCCTTGAGGTCGCGGCCCCGGGTCCGGGCGGCCGTCAGGCCCTCCTCCCGGTCGGCCCGCGCCGCCTGCGCCACCACCCGCTCGCGCTCGGCGCGGACGAGCGACACCTCGACGTGGGCCAGGAGGCTCCGGGCGCCGGCGGCGACCGCGCCCGCGACGCGCTCCTCGTGGCGCAGCCGGGCGCGGCGCTCCTCGGCACGCGCGCGTGCCTCCCGTTCGGCGCGGGCGGCCCGGTCGAGCGACTCGGCCCGCCCGGCGAGCCCCTTGACCCGCTCCTCGTGGGTACGGACCTGGAGGCGGGCCTCCATCTCGGTCTGGCGTGCGTTGGACCCGTCGATCGCGAGCCGGTCGCGGGTGGCGGTGTCGGGTTCCTCGTCCCCGCCCTCCCCGAACGCCGCGGCCTCCTGGGCCACCAGCAGCCGTTCGGCGAGTTCCTCCGCCTCGGCGGTCGCCTTCTCCAGGGCCTCCTGGGCGCGGGCGGCGGCGGCCGCGGTCCGCTCGGCCTCCCCGGCCGCTCCCCTGGCCTGGCCGGCGAGCCGGCCGAGCTGCTGGGCGACGGCGGACTTCTCGCGTTCGGCGGTACGGCGAAGGGTGTCGAGTTCCTCGACGAGCGCGGCGGCGGTACGGCGCCGCTCGTCGGCCTCGCTCTTCGCCGCCGCCAAGTCCGCGCAGCGTACGGCGAGTTCGTCCAGCTCGGCGGCGGCCTCGTCCACCGAGGCCTGGACTTCGATGAGGCTGGGCGCGCCCGCGGAGCCACCTTGGGCGAAGTGTGCGCCGAGCAGGTCGCCCTCGAGGGTGACGGCGATCGACGCGGGCCGGGTCCTGACGAGTTCGGAGGCCTGGTCCAGGTCGTCGACGACGACCACCCCGGCGAGCAACCGGCGGACGGCTCCCATGAGTTCGTCGGGTCCCCGGACGAGGTCGGCGGCGTGCGGGTGCCCCCCGGACGCCGGGGCCACGGGCGCTTCGGAGCGGTCCGGTCCGGGGGCTCCGGTCAGGAGCAGGGACGCGCGGCCGGCGTCCTGCTTGCGCAGCAGGCGGAGGGCTTCGGTGGCGGCGGAGGGGCCGGTGGCGGCGACCGCGTCGGCCATGGCGCCGAGGGCGGCGGCGACGGGGATCTCGTATCCGGGGGTGACGGTGAGGAGCTCGGCGGCCGGGCCGAGGAGTCCGCTGAGTCCGGCGGTCAGCAGGGCGCCCGTGCCGTCCTTGCGGCGCAGTCCGAGGGCGAGGGTCTCGTGCCGGGCCTGGGTCGCGGCGCGGCGGCGCTCGGCGGTGGCGACGGCCTCTCGGGCGGCGCCGAGTGTCGCCTCCGCGTCGGCCAGTGCGCGGCGGGCGGCCTCGTACCGCTCGCCGTGCTCGGTGTCCGCGGCGTCGAGGCCGTCCACCTCGGCCTTCAGCTGCTCGTACTCCTCCTGGGCGGTGACCGCCCGCTCCCCCGCCTCGTCGCGGGCGGCGGCGAGCCGGTCGATCTCGGCCTGGGCGGAGGCGGCGCGCGAGCGGGCCGCGTTGACCTGGCCGTGGAGACGGGCGAGGCCCTCGCGCCGGTCGGCGAGGGCGCGGGCCAGGTCCTTGAGGCGGCGCTCCTCGGACGCCAGCGCCTGTTCGAGCTCGGCGCGGTGGGCGACGGTGTCCTCCAGGGCGCGCTCGGCCGCCTCCAGCGCGGCTTCCAGCTCCGTCTCCTGTTCGCGGACGCGGGCCGCCTCGCGCTCCAGGTCCTCCGGGTCGCGGCCGCGGCGTTCCTCCGCAGGTGCGGCGGTGGCGCTCTTCACCCGCGCGTCGGCCAGGGAGACGGTGCCGCGGACGCGTTCGGCGAGCTGGGAGAGGGCGTACCAGTTCTGCTGGGCGCGTTCGAGACGGGGTACGAGCGCGCGTGCCTCGGCCTCGAGGGCCGCCTCGCGGGCGAGCGCGTCCCGTAGTTCGGTCTCGGTGGCTTCCTTACGGGCGAGCAGGGCCGCTTCGTCGGCGACCTCGGCGGTGAGTGCCCGCTGGAGGTGGACGAGGTCGTCGGCGAGGAGGCGGAGCCGGGCGTCGCGCAGGTCGGCCTGGATGACGACGGCGCGGCGGGCGACGGCGGCCTGCCGGCCGAGGGGCTTGAGCTGGCGGCGCAGTTCGTCGGTGAGGTCCTGCACGCGCGCGAGGTTGGCCTGCATCGCGTCGAGCTTCCGCAGCGCCTTCTCCTTGCGCTTGCGGTGCTTGAGGACTCCGGCGGCCTCCTCGATGAAGGCGCGGCGGCCCATCGGGTCGGCGTGCAGTACGGAGTCGAGCTGCCCCTGGCCGACGATGACGTGCATCTCGCGTCCGATGCCGGAGTCGGAGAGCAGGTCCTGGAAGTCGAGCAGTCGGCAGGTGTCGCCGTTGATCTGGTACTCGCTGCTGCCGCCGCGGAACATGATGCGGGTGAGCGTGACCTCGGCGTAGTCGATGGGCAGCGCGCCGTCGGAGTTGTCGATGGTGAGGGACACCTCGGCACGGCCGAGCGGGGGGCGCCCGGTCGTGCCGGCGAAGATGACGTCCTCCATCTTGCCGCCGCGCAGCGACTTGGCGCCCTGCTCGCCCATGACCCAGGACAGGGCGTCCACGACGTTGGACTTGCCCGATCCGTTGGGGCCCACGACACAGGTGATTCCCGGTTCGAACCGCAGCGTGGTGGCCGAGGCGAACGACTTGAATCCACGGAGGGTCAGGGCCTTGAGGTGCACGCCCGGGACTCTACCGGGGCGTGTGCGTTTCACCCGCGAAGGTGCAGGGCAGATCCTCGGGTGAAGAGGGGGGGACGGGAGGGGAACGGCGGGTGAAAGGAAGAAGGGACGCCGAAGCGCCCCTTGCATGTCTGCTCTGCCGACATGGGTGTTCAGATGGCTGCCGACATGAGAGTCCATGCGGCTGTGCCGGCGTGAGTGTTTCCCACCTGGCCCCTTGGGGCTGGGTTGTCAGGTGAGCGCAGGCTCCGCCTGGGGTACGTCGAGGTCGATGCTGTTCAGCAGTGACTCTCCCTGGTGCTGAGCGGCGGCAGCGGCAAGCGAGTCGTTCTCGGACTGGATCCGTACCAGCTCGGATTCCAGGTCCTGGACGCGCTGCTGAAGCCGTCGCATCTCGGCGAGGAGTCGCGGGTCGGAGCCGCCGACGTAACCGAGAAGCGCCTTTGCCATGATGGATGGTCCTCCACAATGAGTGACCGACCGAAGCGGTTGGGTCGTGAGGGATTTCGCACCCGCGGTGCTCGGCAGTACTGCTTGTCGTGCCGGTTCCACTGCCAAACAGCTGAGGTGCGCGGGGATTCCAGAGTCTCACCAAAAAGTTTGACGGTCAACACGATCACGCCCCGTTTGAAGGGGCGACCGAGGAGTCCCGGGCCGCTCGACAGGCGGCGGGGCCTCATGAACTCGGTGCCTCAGGGCGTCGCGATCATCCTTACCCGGCAGCCTTCCATGACGGGCGCGCCTTGGCAACCACCAGGCGGTTTCCCCTCCACCCGACTGTTACCGCGCGTCCTTTCGAGGCCCCTCTCGGTCACCGGAAAGGGTGTCGGAGAGTGATCGTCAGCGGATCGCGAAACCGTCGTAGCCACCGCGCGGGGTGGCCCAGATCTCAGTGACGCCGTCCACGCGCCCGGGTGTGTCGGCGGAGTGGAGCCAGGCCAGCAGACGGTGGCAATTCTCACGCGCCCCTTCGGCCACCACCTGTACCCGGCCGTCGTCGAGGTTCAGGGCGAAGCCCACCAGGCCGCCGATCTCCAAAGCGTTTGCCCTGGTGAACCAGCGGAAGCCCACTCCCTGTACCCGGCCGCGTACCCAGGCGGTCATCCGAACGTCGTCACTCATGCCTGCACGCTAGCGGGCGGATTGCCAGATGAGCACATCGCCCCCGGCCCGCATGGACTACAGTCCCGACCGAACACGCCTCACCCGTTCGGACCCGCCCTGTTCGACCGCCGGTCCAAAACGGTACCGACAGCAAAGATCAGCAAAGGCCGCAGGGTCGGCACAGGCACAGGACCACAGCAGGACCAGCAAGAGGAAGGCAGACCAGATGGGACGCCACCGTCGCGCCGGAGCCGCACCCGCCGCAGAAGACTACGCGGACGGCTCGGACCGCCGTCACCGGGGTACCCGCCGCAAGCGGCACCCCGTGCGCACCGGCCTGCTCGGAGCCTCCGCCGCCGTCGCGGTGGGCGCCATCGCCGTCACCTCGGGCCTGCTGCCCGGTGGGGAGACCTTCACGGTCGGCAGCGTGGGCACGAGCGAACGCCCGAGCCAGTCCCGGCAGGCGCCGGAGCTGACCACGCAGGGCGGTTCCACCCAGACCCCGACCGGCGACCCGGACAGCGCACGTACGAGCACGAAGGCGAGCGCGGGCACGGACAAGGGCAGGACGGCCTCGCCGTCGGCGACCCCGTCCACGAAGCCGACCCCGAAGGCGACGCCGACCCCGTCGAAGACGCCGAGCAAGGCTCCGACGAAGGCCCCGACCAAGCCGCCGGCGCCGAAGAGGACCACGGCCGCGCCGACCACGAAGGCCCCCGCGCCGAAGCCGGAGCCGAAGCCCGACCCGACGACCGAGGCTCCGGTGGAGACCACCTCGGCCCCCTCCACCGCCGACCGCGGCGAGGCCGCCGAGGCGGAGGTCGTCCGTCTGGTCAACGTCGAGCGCGCCAAGGTGGGCTGCTCGCCGGTGAGCGCGGACGCCCGGCTCGCGGCACTGGCCGGGGCGTTCAGCTCGGACATGGCGGCCCGCGGCTTCTTCGACCACACGGACCCGGACGGCGACACCCCGTGGGCGCGCGCCGAGCAGGCGGGCATCTCGGGCCTGGGCGGCGAGAACATCGCCCGCGGCCAGGCGGACGCGGCGGCCGTGATGGAGTCCTGGATGAACAGCGACGGCCACCGCGCCAACATCCTGAACTGCGACTTCACCACCCTGGGCGTCGGCGTCCACTTCGCCGACGGCGGCCCTTGGTGGACCCAGGACTTCGGCTACTGAGCCGTCCGTTCTCGCACGTCCCTGATGTGAAGGGGCCCGTCACCTTCCCGGTGACGGGCCCTTTCGCATGGCGGAACCTCAGGCGGCGGCCCTGCCCGCCGCGAAGGTGCGGGCCGTCAGGGCGACGCGGCGGCCGAGGTGTTCGGCCGTGGCGACGTCGGCCTTGTGGACGCCCTCGGGACCCAGGTCGGCCGGGGTCTGGCCGGCGGCTCCGGAGAAGAAGCCGAGGCGGTTGATGTCGTTCTCGGAGGCCTCACTGGTGTTCCAGCCCGGCTTGAGGCCGAGGTTGACCCAGTGCATGCCGTGCTGGCCGGCGAGGATCTGGAAGTACTGCAGGGTGTGCAGCTTGTCGCCGCTCTTGGAGCCGGAGTTGGTGAAGCCGGCGGCGATCTTGTCGAGCCAGGTGTCGGCGAACCAGCGCTTCGAGGAGTCCTCGGCGAACCGGTGGAAGGCGCCGGAGGCCGTGCCCATGTAGGTCGGGGAGCCGAAGACGATCGCGTCGGAGGCGTCGAGCAGCTGCCACTCGGCCTCGGTGATCCCGTCGACCTTGATCAGGTGGACGGTGGCTCCCGCATCGGCGGCGCCGTCGCGGACGGCCTCGGCCAGGACCGCGGTGTGGCCGTAGCCGGAGTGGTAGGCGATGGAGACGACGGGGGTGGTCACGGGGAGGCTCCTCGGACGAGAACAGTGCGGGGGGGGGGACGCCCAGAAGTAGAACACTAACTTTTCGAGAGCGCAATCTGAGAGTTAGCGCACGCCTGGCAGTGAGCGCTGCGCGGGAGTACGGTGGAGGGCATGACTGACGACCTCGCCTACGACGTGTTCGCGCGCGCCTGCCCCTCGCGCGGCACGCTGGAGCACGTGACGGGCCGCTGGGGCAGCCTGACCCTCGGCGCCCTGTACGACGGGACGTTCCGGTTCAACGAACTGCGGCGCCGGGTCGACGGCGTGAGCGAGAAGATGCTGTCGCAGACCCTGCACGCGCTGGAGCGCGACGGACTCGTCCATCGCGAGGCGCAGCCGACGAATCCGCCGCGGGTCGACTACCGGCTCACCCCGCTCGGCCGCGAGATCGCGGAGCGGCTGATCGGCCTGATCGAGCTGGTGGAGGGCCGGATGCCCCAGGTCGAGGCGGCCCGGGAGAGTTACGACACGAAGCGCGAGGCCCCGGTCGGCGCCTGATCGTCAGGCGGTCGCGCGCGGCGGTCGCTGGCAGCGCGGGCAGAAGTAGCTGGAGCGGTTCATCCACGCACGGCGCCGCATCGGCGTACCGCAGCGGTGGCAGGGCTCGTCCTCGCGTCCGTAGGCGTCGAGCGAGCGGTCGAAGTAGCCGGACTCGCCGTTGACGTTCACGTACAGGCTGTCGAAGCTGGTGCCGCCGACGTCGAGGGCCGCGTTCATCACGTCCCGGACGTGCCCGAGGAGTTCGGCCGAGCGCGGGCGCGTGAGGGTGGCGGTCGGCCGGTCGTAGTGCAGCCGGGACCGCCAGAGCGCCTCGTCGGCGTAGATGTTGCCGACGCCGCTGATCAGCGACTGGTCGAGCAGCGCCCGCTTGACCGTCGTACGGCGCAGCCGCAGCGCGCTCTGGAAGGCGGCGTCGTCGAACGCCGGGTCCAGCGGGTCGCGGGCGATGTGCCCGATGACGTCCGGCAGTCCGTCGGGGGTCTGGTCGTGGAGCGAGAGTCCGCCGAAGGTGCGCTGGTCGACGAAGCGGAGCTCGGTGCCGGCCGCGTCGTCGAAACGGATCCGGATGCGGAGGTGCTTCTCGTCCGCGGCGTCCTCCGGCTGGACGAGCAGCTGCCCGCTCATGCCGAGGTGCCCGAGGACGGAGGTGCCGGTCTCGGCGAGCGGCAGCCAGAGGTACTTGCCGCGGCGGCGCGCCACCTCGAAGCGCTGCCCCTTCAGCCGGGCCGCGAAGTCCGCGCCGCCCGCCGGATGACGCCGTACGGCCCTGGGGTGCAGCACCTCGACCTCGGTGACGGTCCGTCCGGCGACCCAGCGCTCCAGACCCCGCCGTACGACCTCGACCTCGGGCAGCTCGGGCACGGGACTCCTCCGGACGTACGTCTTCGACAGCGGTTCAACCCTACCGGGGGCGGGCCCGCGAGAAGCACGAGAAGGGAGCACGGGAAACGAGCAGGGGAGACGAGCGGGGAAGTGCCGGGGGAAGCGGGACGGGCAAAGACGAGAACCCCGCCCGGGGGCGGGGTTCTCGGGAAGCGAGGGTACGGCCGTCAGGCCGATGCCCGGTGAGCGGACGGAGAGGGGTCGGCGACCTCTCCCGTTCCCGCCTCGGCCGCGGCCTTCGCCGCCGCCGCGCGCTCGTCCGCGGCCGCGCGAATCGCACGCCACGCGGACTCCGCCGCCTGCTGTTCCGCTTCCTTCTTGCTGCGGCCGGTGCCGGTGCCGTACGAGACACCACCGACGCGGGCGGCAGCAGTAAAGGTCTTCTCGTGGTCCGGACCCTCTTCGGAGACGAGGTACTCCGGAACACCCAGACCCTCGGCCGCGGTGAGCTCCTGGAGACTGGTCTTCCAGTCCAGGCCCGCACCGAGGTTCGAGGACTTCTCGATCAGCGGGTCGAAGAGCCGGTGCACCAGCTCGGACGCCGCATCGAGGCCCTGGTCGAGATAGACCGCGCCGATCACCGCTTCAAGGGTGTCGGCGAGGATGGACGCCTTGTCCCGGCCACCCGTGCCCTCTTCGCCCCGGCCGAGCCGGATGAAGGAGCCGAGTTCGAGTTCGCGTCCCACGTCCGCCAGCGCACGCGAGTTGACCACCGCGGCCCGCAGTTTGGCCAGCTGGCCTTCCGGCAGGTCGGGGTGGGTCCGGTACAGCGTGTCGGTGACCACCAGGCCGAGCACGGAGTCCCCGAGGAACTCCAGCCGCTCGTTGGTGGGCAGACCGCCGTTCTCGTACGCGAACGAACGATGGGTCAGCGCACGCACCAGAAGGGCGGACTCGAGCCGATAGCCGAGCCGCCCTTCCAGAAGCGTGTGGGACGAGGCATGGTCCGTCTTGTCGTCCGTCTTGCGGGACTCAGACATTGCGCCTCTCACCAGCCCAATCAGACCGAGAGGACCTGGCGCTTGTTGTAGGTGCCGCAGCTCGGGCACGCGATGTGCTGCAGCTTCGGCTCCTGGCAACGCTCACACGAAACCAGGGTGGGGACCGCAGCCTTCCACTGCGACCGGCGGTGGCGCGTGTTGCTGCGCGACATCTTCCGCTTCGGAACAGCCACGGCTACTTCTCCTGCTTCTCGGCGGCGCTTCGGACGTCCCCGTCAGAGGCTTTGCCGCTCATGTTGTCCTTCTCATCGGTTCCCAGCGAACCGGCGAGTCCCTGCAGTGCCGCCCAACGAACGTCGACGGCGTCATGGTGGTGGTCCGGGTTCTCGTTCAGGTTGGTTCCACACTCGGAACACAGGCCTGCACAATCCTCCCGGCACACCGGCTGCATCGGCAGTGCGAGCACCACCGCATCACGCAGCATGGGTTCGAGGTCGAACATGCCGTCCTCGAGGGGGATCATGTCCTCGTCTGCCTCGGCTTCGTCGTCCGCGGCCGCCTTGGAGCGGCCCCGGTCGTCGGAGTCGGGGTACGAGAACATCTCCTGGAAGTCCACATCGAGCTCCAGCTCGACGGGCTCCAGACACCTTACGCACTCCCCCTCGGCCGATGCACGGGCGGTGCCTGTGACAAGCACCCCTTCCATGACCGACTCAAGACGGAGATCGATTTCCACCGGAGCGCCCTCGGGCACTCCGATCACTCCTTCGACGCCCAGGTCCCTGGGGGCCTCGATCGAACGCGAGAGCCGCTGGAGGGCACCAGGACGCCGCCCCAGCTCGTGTGTGTCGAACACGAGGGGATTGCGGTGGTCGAGGCGCGTGCTCAGGGCTCTTCCTGCTTTCGAAATCGTGCTGCGTCGAGGAGGCTGCCAGACGTGGGCAGCATGGATCGCGGAGATACGCGCGACCGAAGAGCCAGGATACTGGACGCTTCGCTCAGGGCCCAATCCGGGCCTTGAGGTCGTACCGGGCCCGTTCTACTGCCCCTGTTCGTAGCGGCGCAGCTGCTCCAGGTCGATCATGCTCGTGTCGAAGAAGCTCGTCTCGTCGAGCGCGGCACCCTGCTGCTGGTGCCCCTGCGGGTGGACCTGCTGCTGGACGGGCTGCTGGTACGCGTACGGGTCCTGCTGCTGGTAGCCGTACGGGTCGGCGTGCTGCGGCTGCTGCTGGTACGCGTACGGGTCGGGCTGCTGCTGGACCTGCTGGTAGCCGGCGTACGGGTCGGGCTGCTGCTGGACCTGCTGGTAGCCGGCGTACGGGTCGGGCTGGGGCTGGGACTGCTGCTGGGCGGGGATCTGGACCGGCTCGGGGTCCGAGAGCTCCGCGAGTCCGGCCAGGTAGTCGGAGTCGCTGGTGTGCACCGCGCCGCCGAGACCCTCCTGGGCGGCCATGTGCTCGCCCAGCGCGTCGGTGGCGATCCGGCCGTGCAGCTTCTGCCGGCCGCGTCCGACGGCCTCCAGGGTCTTGCTGAGCACGGCCTCGAAGGCGCCGAGCTTGGCGTCGACGTACTCGTCGGCCCGGTGGATCAGGGTCTGCGGGTCGGAGCTGTACTCGGGGGCGTCCTCGTCCGCGTAACCGTTCTGGTCGAGGCCGGGGCCCCGGCCGAGGAGCTTCTCGCGGCCCCGGTCGACGGAGCCGATCGTCTTGTTGAGGACGACCTCGAAGTTCGCCAGCTTGGAGTCGACGTAGTCGTCGGCCTCGGCGCGGACCTCCTCGGCCTCGCGGCGGGCCTCGGAGAGGATGCGGTCGGCCTCCTCCTGCGAGAGCCGGGCGACCTGGGTGTCGGAGACGATCGAGCCGCGCTCGGCGTGGGCGGCGTCGATGATCCGCTCGGCCTCCTGACGGGCCTGCTCGACCAGGTGCTCGCGGCCGCCGATCAGCTCCTGGGCCTGCGCGAGGGAGCCGGGCAGGGCCTCCCGCACCTCTTCGAGCAGGGCGAGCAGCTCGGCGCGATTGACCACGCAGGATGCCGACATGGGCATGGAGCGGGCGCCCTGCACGGTCGCGACGATCTCGTCGAGCTTCTTCTGTACGTCCACCGGGTGCTCGCCACTCTCTACAGCTGGATGGAGACGGACGGGACGACTGTAAGGGCAGTCGGCGCCCGTCCGACACCGGGTGACGGAGCGTCAGCGGCGGTGGCCGCGCGTCACTTCTGCGCCAGGCGCTCGGTCAGCCGGGGAAGGACCGTCGGCGGGACCAGGTGGGAGACGTCGCCGCCCCAGGCCGCGACCTCCTTGACCAGCGAGGACGACAGGAAGCTGTAGGTCGGGTTGGTGGGGACGAAGAGGGTCTCCACGCCCGTGAGGCCGTTGTTCATCTGGGCCATCTGCAGCTCGTAGTCGAAGTCGCTGACCGCGCGCAGTCCCTTGACGATCGCGGGGATGTCGCGCTGCTTGCAGAAGTCGACCAGCAGCCCGTGGAAGGACTCCACCTCGACGTTGCCGAAGTCGGCGGTCACCTCGCGGATCAGCTCGATCCGCTCGTCGACCGTGAACAGGCCCTTCTTCGACTGATTGATCATCACCGCGACATGTACGACGTCGTACAGCTTGGAGGCACGGGCGATGATGTCGAGGTGTCCGTTGGTGATGGGGTCGAATGACCCCGGACAGACGGCGCGGCGCAACTTGGGTCCCTCGCTCTCCGGTCCGGTCATCGTGCGTCTTCGCACGTAGAGGCGGCGCGACCGTACCAAAACGTTCCCTCGCCGTAACGACGGGCCCGCAGTGGTTCGAAACCGGCCGGCCAGCCGAACTCTCCGCCTCTGGTGCTGCGCTCCACGGTGACGAGGGCGTCGTCCGCGAGCCAGCCCCCCGAGCGGAGTGTGAGGAGTATCTCCCGGAGATCCTCGTCGGTGACGGCGTACGGCGGGTCGAGAAAGACCAGGTCGTAGGGGTCGGCGGGGGCCGGTCCCGTCACGATCTGCTCCGCTTTGCCGGTGCGGAGTTCGGCGCCGGGCAGGCCGAGCGAGGAGATGTTCTCGCGGATGGTGCGCGCGGCGCGCGGTTCGGCCTCGACGAGGAGGGCGTGGGCGGCTCCCCGGGAGAGCGCTTCGAGGCCGACGGCGCCGGAGCCGGCGTACAGGTCGGCGACCCTGGCCCCGTCGAGGGTGCCGAGGAACGCGCCCCAGGTGGAGAAGAGGCCTTCACGCGCCCGGTCGGAGGTGGGGCGGGTGCCGTTGCCGGGCGGCACGGCCAGGCGGCGCCCGCCGGCCGTACCGGCGATCACGCGAGTCATCGGTGTCCTCGTCCTGCGTCGTCCAGTGCGTACGTCTCAGGATATGACCGCGGTCCACACCGCGCGGTCAGCCCTTCTCCAGGTACTCCTCCCGGTCCTTGTCGAGCAGGGCGTCGAGCGCGGTGCGCAGGCCGGGGTGGGCGGCGAGGTCCGGGTCGGCGAGGACGAGGGCGGTGGCCTCCTCGCGGGCGGCGGCGATGACCTCCTCGTCGTCGATGACGGTGAGGACCCGCAGGGAGGAGCGGACGCCGGACTGGGCCTGGCCGAGGACGTCTCCCTCGCGTCGCTGTTCGAGGTCGATACGGGAGAGCTCGAAGCCGTCGAGGGTGGCGGCGACCGCGGCGAGACGCTGACGGGCCGGGGTGGCCTCGGGCATCTCGCTGACGAGGAGGCAGAGGCCGGGGGCCGAGCCGCGGCCGACCCGGCCGCGGAGCTGGTGGAGCTGGGAGACGCCGAAGCGGTCGGCGTCCATGATCACCATGGGGGTGGCGTTGGGGACGTTGACGCCGACCTCGATGACGGTGGTGGCGACGAGGACGTCGAGCTCGCCCGCGGCGAAGCGGCGCATGACGTCGTCCTTGTCGTCGGGGTGCATGCGGCCGTGCAGGACGGCGATCCGGAGTCCGGTGAGGGGCCCGGAGCGGAGCTTCTCGGCGACGTCGAGGACGGCGAGCGGCGGGCGCTTCTCGGCCTCGTCCTCGGCGGACGCCTTCGCCTTCTTCTTCTGGTCCTCCTCGTCGCCGATGCGGGGACAGACCACGTACGCCTGGTGGCCCTTCCCGACCTCCTCGCGGACCCGTTCCCACGCACGTGTGAGGAAGTGCGGCTTGTCGGCGGCGGGCACGACGTGGGTGGCGATCGGGGAGCGTCCGGCGGGCAGCTGGTCGAGGACGGAGGTCTCCAGGTCGCCGAAGACGGTCATGGCGACGGTGCGCGGGATGGGGGTCGCGGTCATCACCAGGAGGTGCGGGGGCTGCTTCCCCTTGCCGCGGAGGGCGTCGCGCTGCTCGACGCCGAAGCGGTGCTGCTCGTCGACGACGACCAGGCCCAGGTCGTGGAACTGGACCTTGTCCTCGATCAGCGCGTGGGTGCCGATGACGAGGCCCGCCTCACCGGTGACCAGGTCGAGGAGGGCCTGCCGGCGGGCCGCGGTGCCCATGGAGCCGGTGAGCAGGACGACCTTGGTGGCCCGCTCGGCGCCGCCGAGCATCCCGCCCTCGGCGAGCTCGCCCATCATCTCGGTGATCGAGCGGTGGTGCTGCTGGGCGAGGACCTCGGTGGGGGCGAGCATCGCGGCCTGTCCGCCGGAGTCGACGACGGCCAGCATCGCGCGCAGCGCCACCATGGTCTTGCCCGAGCCCACCTCGCCCTGGAGGAGGCGGTGCATGGGGTGTTCGGTGGCGAGGTCGTCGAAGATCTCCTTGGAGACCTTCCGCTGGCCGTCCGTGAGCGTGAAGGGCAGCTTGGCGTCGAAGGCGTCGAGGATGCCGTCGGGGGCGGGGCGGCGGGCGACGGCGGGGAGTTGGGTGTCGGCGTGCCGGCGGCGGGCGAGGGCGACCTGGAGGACGAAGGCCTCGTCCCACTTGAGGCGCTCGCGCGCGAGGGCGACGTCGGCCTTGGTGCGCGGCCGGTGGATGAGCCGGAGGGCCTCGGGGAGCTCGGCGAGACCGCGGCCCTCGCGCAGCGCGTCGGGGAGCGGGTCGACGGCGTCGAGGGCGCTGGGCAGGACGGCGTCGACGGCCTTGGCGATCTTCCAGGACTCCAGCTTGGTGGTGGCCGGGTAGATCGGGATGAGGGCCCCGGCCCACACGTCCACGGCCTCCTCGCCGTCGCCGCGGAGGAGTTCGTACGCCGGGTGGGCGAGCTGGAGGCGCCGGTTGAAGAGCGAGACCTTGCCGGCGAACATCGCGCGGGTGCCGGGCAGCAGGTCGTGGTGCGGCTTGTGCACGCCCTTGCCGAAGAAGACCAGCTGGAGGCGGCCGCTGCCGTCGGTGATGGTCACTTCGAGGCGCTGGCCGCGCCCCTTGGACCCGTTGAAGGTGTGCACACGGGCGTCGGCGACCTGGGCGACCACCGTGACGTGCTCGTCGAGCGGCAGGTCGGCGAGGGTCGTCAGCTCCCCCCGCTCGGCGTACCGGCGGGGGTAGTGGTGGAGGAGGTCACCGACCGTGTGCAGGTCGAGTGCCTCGGCCATGACCTTGGCGGTGGCGGGGCCGAGGGACTTCTTGAGTGGTTCGTCGAGCGCGGGCACGCGTTCCATTGCACACCACGCGACCGACAGTCGTCCCGGAGGCTGTGGACGACCACCGGGAAGAGTCCCTATTCCACCCCGATGAGCAGCGGCGGAGCGCCCGCGCCCGCGTGGTACGTGGTGGTGTCGACGGCCAGGTAGCCGCGCCGGACGTGGGCCTCCAGGTCGGGGGCGAGTCCGGGCGGGGTGTCGTCGGCGACGACGAGGGTGACGAGTTCGCCGCCCGCGGAGAGCATCCGGTCGAGGACGGTGCGGGCGGTGTCGGTGAGGTCGCTGCCGATGACGGCGACGTCGCCCTCGATGAGGCCGAGGATGTCGCCGGCCTGACAGACGCCGGCCGAGGTGAAGGACTGCCGTTCGGCGACGGCGAGTTCGGCGTAGCGGGTGGCTCCGGCGGCCGCCGTCATGGCGACGACGTCCTCGTCGAAGCGACGGTCGGGTTCGTGGACGGCGAGGGCGGCGATGCCCTGGACTGCGGCCCGGGTGGGGATGAGGGCGACGCGGATGCCCTCGGCCCTGGCGCGTTCGGCGGCGGCCGCCGCGGTCTGCCGCAGGTCGGTGTCGTTGGGCAGGAGCACCACCTCGCGCGCGTGGGCCCGCCGGATCGCGTCGAGGAGTTCGTCGCCCGCGGGCGGTTCGCCGGGCAGGGTCCGTACGGTCGTGGCGCCCGCCTCGGCGCAGAGCCCGGCGAGGCCCTCGCCGGGGACGACGGCGACGACCGCGCGCTGGGCGCGCTCGCCGCGCGCGGAGGCGGCGGCCGAGTCGGCGGCGAAGTGGGTGATCCGGATGCGGTGCGGCCGTCCGGCCTCGACACCGGCCTCGACGGCGGCGCCCGCGTCGTCGACGTGCACATGGACGTTCCACAGCCCGTCGCCGCCGACGACGACCAGGGACTCCCCCAGGGCGTCGAGCCGGGACCGGAGCAACTCCACGGCCTCGTCCCCGGCCTCCAGGAGGTAGATCACCTCGTAGGCGGGCCCGTCCTCCGCGGGGCAGGCCTCCGGGGGTACGGGCGGGATCCGCGTCTCGACCGGCGGCGGCGGGGCCTGTCCGGTCACGGTCTCGAGGAGGGCGCCGAGGACCGTCACGAGGCCCCTGCCGCCCGCGTCGACGACTCCGGCGCGTTCGAGGACGTCGAGCTGCCCCGAGGTGGCGGCGAGCGCGGTCCTGGCCCCGTCGTGGGCGTTCCTGGCCACGTCGACGAGCCCGCCGCCGGCGGCGCAGGCCCCGGCCGCGGCGCTCGCCACGGTGAGGATGGTGCCCTCCACGGGGTGGGCGACGGCCCGGCGGGCCGCGCTCGCGGCCTCGCCGAGGGCGCGGGCGAGGTGATCACCGTCACAGCCGTGGGCGAGGACGCCCGCCATGCCGCGGAGGAGCTGGGACAGGATGGTGCCGGAGTTCCCGCGGGCTCCGAGGAGCGCGCCGTGCGCCATGGCCCGTACGGTCTCGGCGGTGTCGGGGGTGGGCGTGGAGGCGGCGAAGACGGCTTCGACGGCCTGGTGGGCGGCCTCCGCCGTCAGGTACAGGTTGGTGCCGGTGTCCCCGTCCGCCACGGGATAGACGTTGATCGCGTCGATCTCCTCGCGCTCCCGGCCGAGCGCGTCCAGCGACCGCGCGCACCAGGACCTGACCGCTTCGGCGTCGAGCTCGACGAGCTCCTCGAAGGGGTGAAGGGCTCGCGACAACGGGGGGTCCTCCTTCGGCGGTGAGCTCACCGCAGGGTAGACCCGAGGTGTCCCTCCCCCAAGCTCTCGGCTTCGCTCGGGCAGGGGGCCCCCGGTGACCTGGGCCCGGGGCGAGGTCCGCCGAGACCATGGTAGTTTCGTTCCACCGAGCCAGCCGTTGTATGCTGCTTCGGTTGCCCGGTTCCACACCGGGCCATCCCCCGGCAAGCCACTTCAGACTCCTGATTCCGGTGCGCCGGATTTCACTGTAATTCTGAAGTCTTTGGAGTGACCCGTGGCTGCCAACTGCGACGTCTGCGGCAAGGGGCCGGGCTTCGGCAACAACATTTCGCACTCGCACCGCCGTACGCCCCGTCGCTGGAACCCGAACATCCAGCGTGTGCGTGCCGTGGTCGGTCGGACGCCGAAGCGGCTCAACGTCTGCACCTCGTGCATCAAGGCCGGCAAGGTCTCGCGCTAATTGCGACGCGTGTTCTGTCGTAGCGCAGCCCCTGCGGTTGCCTTGAAAGGCCGGTTCACCTAGGTGAACCGGCCTTTTGCCTTGCCCGGACGCGGAAGGGCCGCCGGTGTGAGCACCGACGGGGCCCTCAGTCCCTGAACCGCCAGCCGTGGTCGACCGGCCCGATGCCCGTACCCAGGGCGAATCCCGCGGCGATGGCTCCCGTCACGTACTCCTTGGCCTCCCGTACCGCCTCCGGTACCGGGAGGCCTTTCGCGAGCCCGGACGCGACCGCGGAGGCGAGCGTGCAACCCGTCCCGTGGGTGTGCCGGTTGTCGTGGCGCGGGGCGCGCAGCCAGTGCTCCTCCGAGCCGTCCGTGAGCAGGTCCACGGCCTCCTCGCCGGTGGGCAGGTGTCCGCCCTTGATCAGGACCCACTCCGGCCCGTACGACAGGACCGCCTCGGCCGCGACCCGCATGTCGGCCTCGTGCACGACGTCGACGCCCGTGATCTGTGTCACCTCGTCCAGGTTCGGGGTGGCGACGGTGGCCCGGGGCAGCAGCTTCGTACGGACGGAGTCGAGCGCGCTCTCGGCGAGCAGGGAGTCCCCGTGCTTGGAGACGCCGACCGGGTCGACGACGACCGGGGCGGCGGTGTCGCCGAGCAGTTCGGCGACGGTCTCCACGAGGGCGGCCGAGGCGAGCATGCCGGTCTTGACGGCCTGGACGCCGATGTCGTCGACGACGGCCCGGTACTGGGCTCGTACGGCCTCCACGGGCAGCTCCCAGACGCCCTGGACGCCCCGCGAGTTCTGGGCGGTGACGGCGGTGAGCACGCTCATGCCGTGGACGCCGAGCGCGAGCATCGTCTTGAGGTCGGCCTGGATGCCGGCGCCGCCGCCGGAGTCGGATCCGGCGACGGTCAGCACCAGCGGGGGCGGGGAGGTCACTCGGTCTCCCCGAAGTGGTCCCAGCCGCCCACGCTGTGCCAGGGCGCGCCGTCCACGGTGACCTGCGGCAGCGCGGAGGGGTGGAGGACCTCGCCGATCACCTTCCAGCGGGCGGGCAGCTTCACGTCGGGCGGGAAGGTGGCCACGATGGCGTGGTCCTCTCCCCCGGTGAGCACCCACTGCATGGGGTCGACGCCGACGGCCTGGCCGATGTCGTTCATCTGGGTCGGGATGTCGATCAGGCCGGAGCGCAGGTCGATGCGGACCTTGCTGGCCTCGGCGATGTGACCGAGGTCGGCGATGAGGCCGTCGCTGACGTCGCACATGGCGGTGGCACCGAGACCGGCGGCCGCGGGGCCCGCGTGGTACGGCGGCTCGGGCCTGCGGTGGGCCTCGACGAAGGCCCGCGGGGAGCGGAAGCCGCGGGAGAGGACCGCGTAGCCGGCGGCGGACCAGCCGAGCCAGCCCGTGTAGGCGACGACGTCGCCGGGCTGGGCGCCGCCCCGGGTGACCGGGTCGTGGTTGCGCAGATCACCGAGCGCGGTGATGGAGACCATGATCGTGTCGCCCCGGACGACGTCGCCGCCGACGACCGCGGCGCCCGCGACCTGACATTCGTCGCGCAGGCCGTCCATGAGTTCGGTGGGCCAGGTGACGGGGAGTTCGGCGGGGACGACCAGGCCGAGGAGGAGCGCCGTGGGGACCGCGCCCATGGCGGCGATGTCGGCGAGGTTCTGTGCGGCGGCCTTGCGGCCGACGTCGTACGCCGTCGACCAGTCGCGGCGGAAGTGACGTCCTTCGAGAAGGATGTCCGTGCTGGCCACCACGCGCCGGTCGGGCGCGGAGACGACCGCGGCGTCGTCGCCCGGCCCGATCCGTACCGCCGGGGTGGAGGTGAGCCGGGACGTGAGCTCCCTGATGAGCCCGAACTCGCCCAGCTCTCCGACTGTGCCCTTCACCGCGCCTCACCTCGTGTCTTCGTGCCGGCCGGCGGGCGGGGGCGCGTCTGTTCGCGCCGCGGGTCGCGGGCCGTCACCGTGCTGGGTACCGTCAAGTAGACCGTCAACTTCTGTCCTGCGTACGCCACCCCGCGAGCGCCTCGGGACACGCAGGTCTCCCCGCAGCCCGCGGCGACGCGGTACCGTGGCGTCCCTTTCTCCCACAAGATCCTCGTGGTCGCCCTGGAGGTTCCGTGGTTCAGGCGTACATCCTCATCCAGACCGAGGTGGGCAAGGCGTCGACCGTCGCCGACACCATCTCCAAGATCCCGGGGGTGCTCCAGGCGGAAGACGTGACCGGCCCTTACGACGTCATCGTGCGTGCGCAGGCGGACACGGTCGACGAGCTCGGCCGCATGGTGGTCGCGAAGGTCCAGCAAGTGGACGGCATCACGCGCACCCTCACCTGCCCGGTCGTTCATCTGTAGCCCCCGTCTACGCTTGGCCGGTGACGTCTTCCCACCGGCCCTTCGGCCTGCCCGCCGCCGTCTCGGCAGCCGTACTGCTGCTGGCCGCCGCCGGCTGTTCCTCGCCGGGCGCCGCGGCGTCCGTCGAGGTTCCCAGCCCCCCGGCGGCGGAGGCCGCTCTCTGCCAGGACCTGGCGAAGGAGCTTCCGGACACCGTGGTGGGTCTGGAACGGAGTGACCCGGAGCCCGGCTCCGAGTTGACCGCCGGTTGGGGTGACGGTGCGATCGTACTGCGCTGCGGGGTGCCACGGCCCGAAAAGATGAGCGATCCCAAGGCACAGGGCATCGAGGCGAACGGCGTCAACTGGATGCTGGAGCGTCCGGAGGGCGGCGGGCCCCGTTTCACCACGACGTATCGGAAGACGTACGTCGAGGTGACGCTCGGCGAGCAGTACACGCACGACATGACGCCGCTCGCGGATCTCGCCGACCCCGTACGGAAGACCGTGCCGCCCAGCCTCTGAGGGCGGCGGCACGGTCTTCCGGGGTGCGTCGGGTCAGCGCAGGCCCGTGGAGCGGGTCAGCGCGGCCTGGATGAGCCGGTCGACGAGCTCGGGGTAGCTCACGCCGCTCTCCTGCCACATGCGCGGGTACATGGAGATCGGCGTGAAGCCCGGCATGGTGTTGATCTCGTTGATGACGAACTCGCCGTCCTCGGTGAGGAAGAAGTCGGCGCGCACCAGGCCCTCGCAGGAGACCGCCTCGTAGGCGGCGACGGCGAGGCGCTGGATCTCGGCGGTGGCCTCGTCCCCGATGGGGGCGGGCACGATGCCGGAGGCCGAGTCGATGTACTTGGCCTCGAAGTCGTAGAAGTCGTGGTCCGTGACCGGCGGGATCTCGGCCGGCACGCTGGCGCGCGGCCCGTCCTCGAACTCCAGGACGCCGCACTCGATCTCGCGGCCGCGCAGCAGCGACTCGACGATGATCTTGGGGTCGTGGCGGCGGGCCTCCTCGATGGCCTCGTCCAGGCCGGAGAGGTCGTCGACCTTGGTGATGCCCATGGACGAGCCGCCGCGGGCCGGCTTCACGAAGAGCGGCCAGCCGTGCTCGGCGGCGAACTCGACGATCTTCTTGCGGGCGGCGACACCTCCGTCCCCGTCGGGGGTCTGCCCCCACTCGCGCGGCCGGATGACCTCGTACGGGCCGACCGGGAGACCGAAGGAGACGAAGACCCGCTTCATGTACTCCTTGTCCTGGCCGACGGCGGAGGCGAGGACTCCCGCGCCGACGTAGGGGACGCCGGAGAGCTCCAGGAGGCCCTGGAGGGTGCCGTCCTCGCCGTAGGGGCCGTGGAGCATCGGGAAGACCACGTCGACCTCGCCGAGGGCCCTCGGCACGGCCCCGGGCTCGGTGAGGACGACCTCGCGGTTGGCGGGGTCGACGGAGAGGACGACGCCGCCCTCGTCGGACTCGGCCAGGTCGGCGACGTTCGGCAGGGCGCGGTCGGCGATGGCCATGCGCTCGGGGGCGTCGGCGGTGAGCGCCCAGCGCCCGTCCGTCGTGATGCCGATGGGCAGCACGTCGTACTTGTCCCGGTCGATGGCGCTCAGGACGGCGCCCGCCGTGACGACGGAGATGGCGTGCTCGGAGCTGCGTCCGCCGAAGACGACGGCCACGCGCGGCTTGCGGGGGCTCTGGGTGTTCTCGCTCATATCGCGATGAGCGTACCTTGCGCGTCCCGAACGACCTTGCGACCCCGGCCCCCTCGCGCGCGTCCGGCTCAGCGCGGCCCGGCGTCGCGCGGGGGCCCGGGGCGGAGCCGCCCGCCGACGGCTACCGGCGCTCGGCCTTCGCGCTGCGCGACATCAGCTCCTTGAGGGCGACGACCGGCGGCTTGCCGTCGTGGACGATCGACACGACCGTCTCGGTGATGGGCATGTCGACGCCGTGGCGGCGGCCCAGATCGAGCACCGACTCGCAGGACTTGACGCCCTCGGCGGTCTGCTTGGTGGCCGCGATCGTCTCCTGGAGGGTCATCCCGCGGCCGAGGTTGGTGCCGAAGGTGTTGTTCCGGGAGAGCGGCGACGAGCAGGTGGCGACGAGGTCGCCGAGGCCCGCGAGGCCGGAGAAGGTGAGCGGGTCGGCGCCCATGGCGAGGCCGAGCCGGGTGGTCTCGGCGAGGCCGCGGGTGATGAGCGTGGCCTTGGAGTTGTCGCCGAGGCCCATGCCGTTGGCGATGCCGACGGCGAGGCCGATGACGTTCTTCACGGCCCCGCCGAGCTCGCAGCCCACCACGTCGGTGTTGGTGTACGGGCGGAAGTACGGGGTCATGCAGGCGGCCTGGAGGCGCTGGGCGACCGTCTCGTCGACGCAGGCGACGACGGCGGCGGCGGGCTGCCGGGCGGCGATCTCCTTGGCCAGGTTGGGGCCGGTGAGGACGGCCACGCGCTCGGCGGGCACGTCGGCGACCTCGGTGACGACCTCGCTCATCCGCTTGGCGGTGCCGAGTTCGACGCCCTTCATGAGGGAGACGAGGACGGTGTCGGGCGCCAGCATCGGCGCCCAGGCGGCGAGGTTGCCGCGGAGGGTCTGGGAGGGGACGACGAGGACGGTGAAGTCGGCGTCGTGGGCCGCCTCGGCCGGGTCGGCGGTGGCCGTGATCGCCGCGGGGAGCTCGACACCCGGCAGATAGTCCGGGTTGACCCGGGAGGCGTTGATCTCCTTGGCGAGTTCGGCGCGGCGGCCCCAGAGGCTCACCTCGCAGCCCGCGTCGGCGAGCACCATCGCGAACGCGGTACCCCAGGATCCGTTTCCGAAGACGGCTGCCTTGGTCACTTGGTGCCCCCTTCGGCGGCCCTGCGCCGCTGCTCCAGGCGCGCCTTGCGGTGGTCGTACGGTTCGGCGGGCGCCTGCTCGCCGCGGATCTGCTCCAGGAGCACGGTGATGGCGGCCATGATGACCTCGGTCGCCTCGCGGAGCACCTCGGGCGTGGGCTCGAGACCGTGGAAGCGGGAGAGGTCGACGGGCGGACCGGCCTGCACGGTCAGCGTCTTGCGGGGGAACAGGCTGAGCTTGTTCTCCTTGGCGTACGGCGGCATCGCCAGGTTGGCGCCCCACTGGGCCACCGGGATGACGGGGGCCCGGGTGAGCAGCGCGACGCGCGCGGCACCGGTCTTGCCGGCCATGGGCCACATGTCGGGGTCCCGGGTGAGGGTGCCCTCGGGATAGAAGGCGACGCACTCGCCGCGCTCGATGGCGTCGACGGCGGCGCGGAACGCGTCGAGCGCGTTGGTCGTCTCCCGGTATACGGGGATCTGTCCGGTGCCGCGCAGCATCATCCCGACGAAGGGGGCCTTGAAGAGGCCCGCCTTGGCGAGGAGGCGCGGGACCCGGCCGGTGTTGTACTGGTAGTGCGCGTAGGACAGCGGGTCCAGGTAGGAGTTGTGGTTGACCGCGGTGATGAAACCGCCGTCGGCCGGAATGTGCTCCATACCGCGCCAGTCCCGCTTGAACAGAACCACCAGGGGGGGTTTGGCGATGACCGCCGCGAGGCGGTACCAGAAGCCGATTCTGCGGCGGGGCACTCGTACACCTTTCTCCGGGACTGGCTGGCAGGGGGTCAAGTGTCGCCCCATGCTCCTGCTCTGTCGAGTGACACCGTACGCCCCGGGCCCTCCTGGGGACCGCGTGGGCGGGACAGAATGGGCCGCGATGAACACGCACGCGGACGACGGCTGGTCCCTGGTCGTACCCCTGAAGCCCCTTGCCCTGGCGAAGAGCAGACTGGCCGCGGCGGCCGGGTCCCGGCTGCGCCCGCGGCTGGCGCTGGCGTTCGCCGAGGACACCGTGGGGGCGGTGCTGAACTGCCCGCGGGTACGGGATGTGGTGGTCGTCACGGACGATCCGGCGGCCGGTGAGGCGCTCGCCGGCCTGGGCGCGCGCATCGTCCCGGACACCCCGGCGGCGGGGCTCAACGCGGCGCTCGCGCACGGCGTCCGTACCGTACGGACCCGGCGGCCGGCCGCGCGGGTGGCCGCGCTCAACGCGGATCTGCCGGCGCTGCGGCCCGCGGAGCTGACCCGGGTCCTGGACGTCGCGAGGAAATTTCCGAGGGCTTTTCTCGCGGATGCCGCCGAAATAGGTACGACATTCCTCTCGGCGGGTCCCGGGGTGGAATTGGAACCGGCATTCGGAGGCGCGTCGCGGCTCCGGCATTTGTCTTCGGGCGCGGTGGAAATCCTGCTGGCGGGGGTGGATTCGGTGCGCCGGGACGTGGACACCGGTGAGGATCTGGCGGCGGCCGGGGCGCTGGGGCTCGGACCGCGGACGGCCGCCCGGTGGCTGCCGGCGGCCGGATAGGCTGCGGTCCATGCAGGCGACCGCGTTCACGTACGACTCCGAGACCCACAGCGGCAGTGTGCTGCTCGACGACGGCACCCCCGTGGAGTTCGGTGCGGAGGCCTTCGAGGCGGGCGGGCTGCGGCTGCTGCGTCCGGGGCAGCGGGTCCGGATCGAGGCGGAGCCGGGCACGTCGGGGGCCGGCCTGCGGATCACCCTGGTGACGCTCCAGACGTTCTGACGCGCCCGGTCCCCGCCGGCGGGGGCCCCGGACGCGCCGCGGGCCGGGCTCCCGGGGGGGACCCCGCCCCGGCGGGTGTCTACCGCTCGTCCTACTTCTTGGCGGCGGCCTTCTTGGCGGTCGTCTTGCGCGCCGTCGTCTTCTTGGCGGGCGCCTTCGTCGCCGTGGCCTTCTTCGCGGCCGGCGCGGTCTTCTTGGCCGTGGCCTTGGTCGCCTTCTTCGCGGCGGCCGTGGTGGTCTTCTTGGCGGCGGCGGAGGTCTTCTTCGCCGCGGCCGTGGTGGCCTTCTTGGCCGGGGTCGCCTTCTTCGCGGCGGCCGTGGTGGTCTTCTTCGCGGGGGTCGCCTTCTTCGCGGCGGCCGCCGTGACCTTCTTCGCCGGGGTCGCCTTCTTCGCGGCGGCCTTCTTGGCGGTGGTCGCGCGCTTGGCGGCGGCCTTCTTCACGGTGGCGGAGGCGCCGCCGCTCAGGCTGCCCTTGGGGGCCTTCTTGACGGAGACCTCGCCGCCCTTGGGGAGCTTCTTCGAGCCGCTGACCAGGTCCTTGAAGCCCTGACCGGCACGGAAGCGCGGGACCGAGGTCTTCTTGACCCGCACCCGCTCACCCGTCTGCGGGTTGCGGGCGTAGCGGGCCGGACGGTCGACCTTCTCGAACGAGCCGAAACCCGTCACCGAGACCCGGTCGCCGGCGACCACGGCACGCACGATGGCGTCGAGCACGTGGTCGACGGCTTCGGCGGCCTGCTGGCGACCGCCCATCTTGTCGGCAATCGCTTCTACGAGCTGCGCCTTGTTCACGTCTTCCCCTTCGGAGACATTGCCAGAACGAAAGTGTTCAAGCTTTTTCGCACGTTAGGCATGTATATACCGCAAATCAAACACGAAACGGGCTAATCACCCTAGTGCCGCAACGCGGAAGATCCGCTGCGGAGTTCTTGGTGTCAGTCGTCCTCTGGGAATCGGCCCTCATCGAGGTCCTTCATCAACCGGTCCAGACGCGTTGCCGCGTCCTTGAGATCGTGCTTCGCCGCGGCCGTCACGACCAGCAGCTTCCGGGACAGCGCCATCCTTACGCCCTCCGGGACTTGCAGTGAGCGCACTCTTGTGTGCGCTTCCTTCAATCGGGCGGCGACTGACTCGTAGAGCTCGAGTTGGCTGTCGCGTTCCATGCACCGATTGTGCCATCTAGGGCGAGTTGTCGCCCGACAGGGTCTCAACAAGCGACTGCGCCCCCCACCGGGCGGTGGGGGGCGCAGTCTTGGAAAAGCGCTGCTCAGACCGTAATTGTACGGGGCTTGTGGGCCGGTCGTGACGCCTCGTATGCCGCGATGTCGGCTTCGTTCTGAAGGGTGAGGCTGATGTCGTCGAGACCGTTCAGCAGTCGCCAGCGGGCGTTCTCGTCGAGCTCGAAGTCGGCGTCGATCCCGGCGGCCAGGACCTTCCGCTGCTCCAGGTCGACGGTGACCTCGGCGGTGGGGTCGGCCTCGGTCAGCTCCCAGAGCGCGTCGACCGTCTCCTGCGGCAGGACCACGGTGAGCAGGCCGTTCTTCAGCGAGTTGCCGCGGAAGATGTCGGCGAAGCGGGCGGAGATCACGGCCTGGAAGCCGTAGTTCTGGAGCGCCCAGACGGCGTGCTCACGGGAGGAGCCGGTGCCGAAGTCGGGGCCGGCGACCAGGACCGAGGCGCCCTGCCGCTCGGGGCGGTTGAGGACGAACTCGGAGTCCTTGCGCCAGGCCTCGAAGAGGCCGTCCTCGAAGCCGTCGCGGGTGACCTTCTTGAGCCAGTGCGCCGGGATGATCTGGTCGGTGTCGACGTTGCTGCGGCGCAGCGGGACGGCCCGGCCGGTGTGCGTGGTGAAAGCTTCCATGGTTCCTCAGACCCCCGCGGTGGTGGCGACGTCGGACAGATCGGCCGGGGAGGCCAGGTGGCCCAGGACGGCGGTGGCGGCGGCGACCTGGGGCGAGACCAGGTGGGTCCGGCCGCCCTTGCCCTGCCGGCCCTCGAAGTTGCGGTTGGAGGTGGACGCGGAGCGCTCACCGGGAGCCAGTTGGTCGGGGTTCATGCCCAGGCACATCGAGCAGCCCGCGTGCCGCCATTCGGCGCCGGACTCCTTGAAGACCTTGTCCAGGCCCTCCTCGACGGCCTGCAGGGCGACGCGCACGGAGCCGGGAACGACCAGCATGCGGACGCCGTCGGCGACCTTGCGGCCCTCCAGCAGGGCGGCGGCGTTGCGCAGGTCCTCGATGCGGCCGTTGGTGCAGGAGCCTACGAAGACGGTGTCGACCCTGATGTCGCGCAGCGGCTGCCCGGCGGTCAACCCCATGTACTCCAGGGCCTTTTCGGCGGCCAGGCGCTCCGAAGCGTCTTCGTACGAAGCCGGGTCGGGGACGTTCGCCGAAAGCGGCGCGCCCTGGCCGGGGTTGGTGCCCCAGGTGACGAACGGCGCGAGCGAGGCGGCGTCGATGACGACCTCCGCGTCGAAGACCGCGTCCTCGTCGGACTTCAGGGTCTTCCAGTACGCGACGGCGGCGTCCCAGTCCTCGCCCTCGGGGGCGTGGGCACGGCCCTCCAGGTAGGCGAAGGTGGTCTCGTCGGGGGCGATCATGCCCGCGCGGGCACCGGCCTCGATCGACATGTTGCAGATGGTCATCCGGGCCTCCATCGAGAGCTTCTCGATGGCGGAGCCGCGGTACTCCAGGATGTAGCCCTGGCCGCCGCCGGTGCCGATCTTGGTGATGATCGCCAGGATCAGGTCCTTGGCGGTGACGTCCTCGGGCAGCTCGCCGTCGATCGTGATGGCCATGGTCCTGGGGCGGGCCAGCGGCAGCGTCTGGGTGGCGAGCACGTGCTCGACCTGGCTGGTGCCGATGCCGAACGCCAGCGCGCCGAAGGCGCCGTGCGTGGAGGTGTGCGAGTCGCCGCAGACGACGGTGGTGCCCGGCTGGGTCAGGCCCAGCTGCGGTCCCACCACGTGGACGACGCCCTGCTCGACGTCGCCCAGCGGGTGCAGGCGGACGCCGAACTCGGCACAGTTCTTCCGGAGGGTCTCCAGCTGTGCGCGGGAGACCGGGTCGGCGATCGGCTTGTCGATGTCGAGGGTCGGGGTGTTGTGGTCCTCGGTGGCGATGGTGAGGTCGAGGCGCCGCACCTGCCGGCCGTTCTGGCGCAGACCGTCGAAGGCCTGGGGGCTGGTCACCTCGTGCAGCAGGTGCAGATCGATGAAGAGGAGGTCGGGCTCGCCCTCGGCGCGCCGGACGACGTGGTCGTCCCAGACCTTCTCCGCGAGTGTCCTACCCATCGCTTTCCCTCCGGCCGACGTCTACGCCGGCACAACTAGAGACCCGTTTCGCGGGCCGTTGTGCGGCCGCCTCACCAGAGTGACAAGTTCCGCAGGAAATTGAACTTGCGTTTCACAGAGTGAGACGCGAATATCGTTGCATGGACAACTCTAGCGGCGTAGGCGTTCTCGACAAGGCAGCCCTTGTCCTGAGCGCCCTGGAGTCCGGTCCGGCCACCCTCGCAGGACTGGTCGCGGCGACGGGACTCGCACGACCCACGGCACACCGACTGGCCGTGGCACTGGAACACCACCGGATGGTGGCGCGTGACATGCAGGGCCGGTTCATCCTCGGACCGCGCCTCGCGGAGCTCGCCGCCGCGGCCGGCGAGGACCGCCTGCTCGCGACCGCGGGCCCGGTTCTGACGCATCTGCGCGATGTCACCGGCGAGAGCGCCCAGCTCTACCGCCGGCAGGGCGACATGCGCATCTGCGTGGCGGCGGCCGAGCGGCTCTCGGGCCTGCGGGACACCGTCCCGGTCGGCTCGACGCTGACGATGAAGGCCGGCTCCTCGGCGCAGATCCTGATGGCCTGGGAGGAGCCCGAGCGGCTCCACCGCGGCCTCCAGGGTGCCCGCTTCACGGCGACGGCCCTGTCGGGCGTGCGACGCCGCGGCTGGGCCCAGTCGATCGGTGAGCGGGAGCCGGGCGTCGCGTCCGTCTCCGCGCCCGTACGCGGCCCGTCGAACCGCGTGGTGGCCGCCGTCTCGGTCTCGGGTCCGATCGAGCGTCTGACGCGCCACCCGGGCCGTATGCACGCCCAGGCCGTCATCGACGCCGCGGCCCGCCTCTCCGAGGCGCTCCGCCGCACCGGCTGACCTTCCTGCCCGTCCTCTGTTCGTACCGGCCCACCGCTTCAACGCCGCAGCGGTGGGCCGGAGTTGTCCGTACGTACGGCACCGAACAGCGAAGAAGCCCTCCCCCGAAGGGAAGGGCTTCTTCGTTCTGTACCCCCGACCGGATTCGAACCGGCGCTACCGCCTTGAGAGGGCGGCGTGCTAGGCCGCTACACAACGGGGGCCTTGCGGATCAGATCCGCGGTGCAGATGAGCTCTGCGAGCTGGCCTACCTGGACTCGAACCAAGAATGACGGTACCAGAAACCGTAGTGTTGCCAATTACACCATAGGCCATGGTGGTTACACCGTACCCCCGACCGGATTCGAACCGGCGCTACCGCCTTGAGAGGGCGGCGTGCTAGGCCGCTACACAACGGGGGCCCTAGCGATCCCACCCGGTCGAGACCGGGTGATGTCACCGTAGATCCACCGGGAGCTACCCAAGTGACCTACAGGATGGATCAGTACCCCCGACCGGATTCGAACCGGCGCTACCGCCTTGAGAGGGCGGCGTGCTAGGCCGCTACACAACGGGGGCTTTGTGGATGCCATCCACGTTTGCAGATAAAGCTCTGCGAGCTGGCCTACCTGGACTCGAACCAAGACTAACGGAACCAGAAACCGTCGTGCTGCCAATTACACCATAGGCCACCGGGGCAATGTCCCCACCAGGGAGGATCTTGCTCGGCTTGCGCTTTCCGGGTTCTTGCCTTTCGGCTTGTTCCCCTCGGCGCAGGAAGAACATTACCCGAAGGTGGACGGTGCTCCAAAACGGGTATGGCCGCCGAGCAGGGCCGGGAGCTGGCGGAGGTCCGTGATCCGGTTCAGCTCGGGCCTCCCGCCGATGTCCGCGCGATCCAGCCAGATGCCCCGCAGCCCCGCCTCCACGGCGCCCCTGGCGTCGATGTCCGGCTGGTCCCCCACGTACGCCACCTCGCTCGGGCGCAGGTCAAGCGCGGTGCAGGCGGCATGGAAGGCCTCCGGGGCCGGCTTGGCCACCCCGAGCTCCGCCGCGCACAGGACGGCCTCGAAGCGGTCCCGTACGCCCAGGACCCGCAGCTTCCGCTCCTGGTTGTGGAGGCTGGAGTTGGACAGAATCCCGTGACGATAGTCATCGGCCAGCAGCTCCAGAACGGGGACCGCGTCGGGGAAGAGTTCCCAGGCCGCCTCGTAGTGGGAGACGTACCGCTCGAACCAGCCGTCCGCCTCGGCGGCGGTCATGCCCGGCTCCGCGAGGAAGTCCCTGACGCGCTCCCGCCGCTGCTCCTGGAAGTCGACCCCGCCGGCCTCGAAACGGCGCCAGTGGAGCGCCGTCAGCTCCCGCCAACGGCCGAGGGGGGGGGGGGGGGGGGGGGGGGGGGGGGGGGGGGGGGGGGGGGGGGGGGGGGGGGGGGTGGGGTGGGGGGGGGGGGGGGGGGGGGGGAGGAAAGGG
>NZ_JBVHZJ010000017.1:160301-161254 GCF_055574655.1 Streptomyces sp. NPDC029956
TGCCTCGACCAACCCCCACCCCCCCCCGACACCCAGGCCCCCCCCCCCCCCCCCCCCCCCCCCCCCCCCCCCCCCCCTCGGCCGTCAGGTGCGCGCTCATGCCGACGTGGTCGGCGCGGGCGTAGTCGAAGATCGTGTCGTCGACGTCCCACAGCACCGCGCGGATGGTCATGGACCGACCGTACCGCGCGTCGGCGGTCAGGCGGGGGCGAAGCGGAAGACGCGGAAGTCGGTGACGAAGCAGACGGCCCCGCCGTCGGCGCCGTGGCCGATCCAGGTCGGGTAGCAGCCGTCGCCCCAGCCCGAGCCGAAGACGGCGACGGTGTGGCCCTCCACGCCCTCGGCGAGGAAGGCCGTCGGCCCGGGCTGCCCGCTGTCCAACGCCTCCCAGACGACGCCCTCCTCGTCCTGGGTGCCGGGGAAGGCGTGGTGCGCGGAGGCGTCCATGAAGCAGCCGACGCCGGCGTCCACGCCGTAGCCGAAGAAGTCGCCGTCGGCGAGCTCCGCCGGGTCCTGTCCGGGGACCAGGGCGGGCTCCCAGCGGACGACGGGGGCGTCCCGGACCACCAGCCGGGCGGCGGCGATCACGCGGTTCCGGAAGGGGTGCTCGACCTCGGCCACGACGGTCTGGACCGGGTAGCTGCCGGGCGGGACCGTGACGGTGAAGGGCGCGGGCCGCTCGTCGTCGTCCCCGAGGTGGACGACCGGGTCGCAGGCCACCAGCCGCCCGGTGGGCAGGCCGAGCTCTCCGAGCTCCGTCACGGTGAAGGCGGCGCCGCTGCCGCCCCCGGGCGGGACGGCGGCTCCCGGTGTGAACCAGCGGGTGCAGTTTGGTGGGGTCGACGTCATGGGCCGATCGTAGGGGGCGGATACGACAGTGAGGGGGGGGGGGGGGGGGCGCCCCCCCCCCCCCCCCCCCCCCCCCCCCCCCCCCCCCCCCCCCCCCCCCCCCC
>NZ_JBVHZJ010000018.1:0-30568 GCF_055574655.1 Streptomyces sp. NPDC029956
CCGTCGTCGGCACCCTCCACCGCAACACCGGCAGCCTCGAACGCTTCGTCGAATCCGCCGCCGAAGCCTGGACCCACGGCGTCACCGTCGACTGGCCCACACTCCTGCAGCCCTACCAGGCCCGCACGGTGGAACTCCCCTCCTACCCCTTCCAGCGCCGGCACTACTGGCTCGAACCCGAAGCCCCCTCGGCGGCGCCCGGCGCGCCCCGCCCGGTGGCGCAGGCTGCCGAGTCGGCAGGCCTGCTGGGTGTGCGGCTGCCGTCGTCGCCGCTCGCTCAGGCCCAGTTCTCCCCGCCGCTCGACCCGTCGGCGCACCCCTGTCTCGGCGACTTCGTGGTCGGTGGGCGGCCCGTGGTCAGCGCCGGTGTGTTCGTGGAGTCGCTGATCGAAGCGGTCACCGAACTCGCCGGAGCGGGACCGGTGTCCGTCCAGGACCTGGAGCTTCCCGCCGATCTGACGCTCGCGCCGGAAGGCGGGGAGCAGGCGGCTCAACTCGTCGTGAACGGCGACCTGTTCACCTACCACGCGCAGGACTCGGCCGGGGGCTGGCAGCTGCACGCGCAGGCCCTGGCCCGGTCGGGTGCGGCGGCCGCGCCGACCGTGGCGCTCGCGGCGGGCGGATCGGGCCGTGGGCTGACCGGCGACGAGCTGTACCGGATGCTGTGGCAGCGGGCCCTGTACCTGGGCTCCGCCGCCCGCTGGGTGGAGCGGATCAGGCTCGGCCGGAACGAGGCGACCGCCGAGATCCGGTCCGCCGCGCCCGGTGAGACCGAGGCGTACGTGATCCACCCCGGGCTCGTCGACGCGATGTTCCAGACGGCTGTGGCCTGTTTCCCGGCGGACGGCCCGGCTCTCGTGCCGGCCGGTCTCGAACGCTTCGTCCACTACGGACGCGGCGGCCCCCAGGATGGGCTCCGATGTCACGCCGAACTGTTCGAAGGCGGCACCCGGGCGCGTATCCGGCTCGTCTCGGCGAACGGTCGGCTGGTCGCCGAGGCCGACGGCGTACGGTTCGTCGCCGCCCCGGCCCGGCCGGTGGCGGAGTCCGAAACGGCGCAAGCGCCGACGGCGCACCGCGTACCCGCGGCCGTACGGGCCCCGGCTCCGGCCCGGGCCCAGGCTCCGGTTCCGGCCCACGCCCAGGCCCCTGGTCCGGCTCCGGTTCCGGCGGCCGAGGCGACATCCGCCGTGGCGCCCGACGCGGCGCGGGCCTTCGTGACCCGGACCGTCGCCCGGGCCCTCGGGACGACGGCGGCGCGGCTCGACGCCCGGCAGTCGCTGCAGGCGCTCGGTCTGGACTCGCTGATCGCGATGAAGATCCGGACGACGCTCAACAAGGAGTTCGACGTCCTGCTGCCGATGGCGGCGTTCCTCGAAGGCCGCTGCACGGAAGACATCGCCGACGACGTCCTGGCCTCCCTCGACTCCGGCACGGAGGGCCACGAGAGTGCGGAGGCGGAAGCCCCGCAGGCCGACGGCGGGACGGTCGTGGTCGAGGACGACTCCGAGCGCTACGAGCCGTTCGGTCTGACCGACCTCCAGCAGGCCTACCTCGTGGGCCGTGGCGACGCCTTCGAACTCGGCAACACCTCTACGTACTTCCAGATCGAGATCGACCTGGAGAACGTGGACCTGGACCGGCTCGGCGCGTCCTTCCGGGCGATGATCGAGCGCCACGACATGCTGCGGGCGGTCTTCACGACCGACGGTGAGCAGCGCATCCAGCGCGACGTCCCGGCCTATGTGATCCGGGAGACGGACGCCTCCGCACTGGCTCCGGCCGAGCGCGAGGCCGAACTGGTCGCCGTGCACGAGGAGATGCGGCACCAGGTCTTCGACACCACGCGCTGGCCGCTGTTCGACGTGCGGGTGACCCGCGTCGACGAGCGGGTGATCCGGCTGCACGCCGGCTTCGACGCCCTGGTCATCGACGGCTTCAGCACGTCGATCCTGTTCAAGGAGTGGGCGGCGCACTACCGCGGTGAGACGCTGCCCGAACTGCGGCTGCGCTACCGGGACTACGTCAGGGAGGCCCGCGCCCTGGAGGCCGGACCCGAGTACGACCGGGCGCTCGCCTACTGGCGTGACAGGCTCGACACCCTGCCGCCCGCACCCCAACTGCCGCTGGCCGTAGACCCGTCGAGCCTGGAGCGGCCGGTGTTCCACCACCGCGGCGCGACCCTGGCCAGGGAGGACTGGGACCGGTTCAAGCAGCATGCCGCGGCGGCCGGGGTCAGCCCGTCGGCGGCTCTGTGCACCGCGTACGCACAGGTCATCGCGGAATGGAGTGCCACTCCCGACTTCTCCCTGAACCTGCTCTACTTCAACCGGCTGCCGCTGCACCCCCAGGTCGGCGACGTCATCGGTCAGTTCTCCACGACCCTGATGCTGGAGATCCGCGACACGCCGACCGACTCGTTCGCCACCCGCGCCTGCGAGGTCCAGAGCCGGCTCTGGAGCGACATGGAGCACAGCCAGGTCAGCGGTGTGCAGGTGCTCCGGGAGCTGAACCGGGCGCGCGGCGCCTCGGTGCGGGCCGCCGCGCCGGTCGTCTTCACCAGCCTGGTGAACATGGCCGGTCAGCAGGACGGCGAACGCGGTGGGGTCGTGCAGTACCTCGCCGGGATCGGCGAGAACGGGCGCCAGGTGAGCAGCTCGGTCCGCACCCCGCAGGTGTGGCTCGACCACCAGGCGGTCGAGGAGGCAGGCGAGCTCCTGCTGAACTGGGACGTGATCGAGGAGCTGTTCCCGGCGGGCTGCATCGACGCGATGTTCGCCGCCTACCAGCGGACGCTGCGCGATCTGTCCCGTGACGCGGCGGCCTGGCAGCGGCCCAGGCCAGCCCTCGCTCCGGTGGCCGACCTGGACGTACGGGCCGAGGCCAACGCCACCGACGGGCCGGTGCCCGACGGGCTGCTGCACGACGCCGTGCTCGCCCGGGCGGCGGAGACGCCCGACGCGCCCGCGGTCGTCACGGGGTCGCTGACCCTCACGTACGGGGATCTCGAGCGCAGGTCGCACCAGGTGGGGCAGCGGCTCCGTGCGCTGGGGGCCGGCCCCGGCGACCTGGTCGGCATCGTGATGGACAAGGGTTGGGAGCAGGTCGTCGCGGCCCTCGGCATCCTGCGGGCGGGTGCGGCGTACGTGCCCATCGACGCGCGGGTGCCCGCCGAGCGGCTGCATGTGCTGCTCGACAGCGCCGGGATCAGCCGGGTGGTCACCCAGCCTTGGGTGGACGGCATCGCCGACTGGCCGCAGGGCGTGGCCCGGACCGTGGTGCGGGCCGACGAGGGGGCCGGTGAGCCGGGCGACGGCACGAACCGGGATGCGGGCGGTGGGCTCGAGCCGCTCGGGCCGTCCGGCGCCATGCCCACCGACCTGGCCTATGTGATCTTCACATCGGGTTCCACCGGTCTGCCGAAGGGCGTGATGATCGAACACGGCGCGGCCCTGAACACGATCGTCGACGTCAACGAGCGCTATGGCGTCACGGCCGCCGACCGGGCCCTCGGACTGTCCGCGATGCACTTCGACCTCTCGGTCTACGACGTGTTCGGACTGCTTTCGGCGGGTGGTGCACTGGTGCTCCCCGAGCCGTCGGCGCACCGCGAGCCCGCCCGATGGGCGGAGCTCGTCGCCGAGCACGGGGTGACGATCTGGAACAGCGTGCCCGCGCTGATGGAGATGTTCACCGAGCACGCCCTCGCGAACCGGCTCACCGGGCTACCGCTGCGGCTGGTCATGATGAGCGGGGACTGGATCCCGGTGAACCTGCCGGGCCGGATCCGGCTGCTCCTGGAGGACGCCGAGCTGTGGAGCCTCGGCGGCGCCACCGAGGCGTCGATCTGGTCGATCCTGCACCCCATCGGTGAGGTCGACGAGGACTGCGTGAGCATCCCCTACGGCACGGCGATGCGTAACCAGCGCTTCCACGTGCTCGACGGTGCGATGCGGCCGTGCCCCGTGTGGGTGCCCGGCGACCTCTACATCGCCGGGGTCGGTCTGGCCCGCGGCTATCTGAACGACGGGGCCAAGACCGGCGCCGCCTTCCTGCACCACCCGGTCACCGGTGAGCGGCTCTACCGCACGGGCGACCTGGGACGCTTCCTGCCGGACGGCACCATCGAGTTCCTCGGCCGGCAGGACTCCCAGGTCAAGATCCAGGGCTACCGCATCGAACTGGGCGAGGTGGAGGCCGCACTCACCCAGTGCGAGGGCGTACGGGCCGCCGCGGTCGTCGCGGCGGGCGAGCAGCACGGGCCCAAGCGGCTGATCGCGTACGTCGTCCTCGACGGCGGGCGCGACGACACCGAGCAGCAGATCACCGAGTCGCTGCGCAAGGTGGTCCCGCAGCATCTGGTGCCGCAGCGGGTCCTCGTGCTGGACGAACTGCCGCTCAGCGACAACGGCAAGGTGAACCGGGCCGCGCTGCCCGCGCCCGACGAGGTCGCCGTCGAGGGCGCCGGCTTCGTCGCCCCCCGCGACGAGGTGGAACGCCGGCTCGCGGAGATCTGGGCGGAGTTCTTCGGTGTCGCCGAGATCGGGGTGACCGCGAGCTTCTTCGATCTCGGCGGGGACTCGCTGCTCGCGGTGCGCCTGATGTCCAGGATCGCCCGCGGTCTGGGCCGCAGCCTGCCGCTGTCCAGCCTCTTCGCCCGGCCGACCATCGAGCTGCTCGCCGAGGCGGTCCGGGAGGCCGGCAGCGTCGACGACGGCCGCGGGGCGCTCGTGCCGGTGCGCACCACGGGATGGCGGACTCCGCTGGTCTTCGTCCACCCGGTCGGCGGTGACGTGCTCTGTTACGCGGAACTCGCCGAACTCCTCGGCCACGACCAGCCGTTCTACGCGCTGCAGCTCCCCGACACGGAGCTGCTGAGCGTCGAGGAGATGGCCGCCCACTACGTCGCCGCGGTCCGTGAGGCGCTGCCCGACGGCCCGTACCGGGTCGGCGGCTGGTCGATGGGTGGTGTGATCGCCCTGGAGATGGCGGCGCAGCTCACCGCGGCGGGGTCGGAGGTGGAGCTGCTCGCCGTGGTCGATCTGATGGAGCGGCCCGGACCTGCCGCGGGTGAGCCGGTCTCCGACGAGATGCTGCTGTCCTGGTTCGCCCGGGATCTGGCGGGCCTCGCCGGGGTGGAGTGGAAGCTGCCGGCGGAGGCGTTCGACGGCCGTCCGCCGGTGGAGGTCCTGCACACCGCGGCACGTGCGGCGGGGGCTCTGTCCGAGGACATCGATCTCGACACGCTGAGTTCCATCGTCGGCCGGTTCCAGAGCAACTACCGCGCCCTGCTGCGGTACGCGCCCAGCACCTTCGCCGGCCGGGTTCTGTCGCTGCGGGCGGCGGACGGCGGTGCGTCCGTGGAGACCGCGTCCCGCTGGATGGAGTACTTCCCCGGCGACGCCACTCTCGTCGACGTGCCCGGCGACCACTACACGGTGATGCGCGGTGAGCGGCTGCGGGTCCTGGCGGACGAGCTGCGGCGGGCTCTCGACGCCCACTGAACCGACCCGGCCGGGCCGCCCGCGGGGCGGCCCGGCCGATCCATCCCGGACCGGTCCTCCGGTTCCCCGGGGCCAGGTCCAAGAAGTGAGGACGATCGGTATGCGAATTGATCAGGCCGACCCGATACGGCGGCAGGACGGTGAGCGGACGGGTACGCTGCCGGCCACCGTGCCGGTCGCCGTCGTCGGCGCGGGGCAGTCCGGGCTCGCCGTCGGGTACCACCTGCGGCGGGCCGGCGTGGAGTGCGTGCTGCTCGACGCGGGCGGCGAGGTCGGCGAGACGTGGGAGCGGCGCTGGGACTCGCTGAAGCTGTTCACGTCCGCGCAGTTCTCCGGGCTGCCGGGCCTGCCCTTCCCCGGCGACGGCAGGCACTACCCCGGCAAGGACGAGGTGGTGGCGTACCTGCGGGAGTACGCCGAGCGGTTCGACCTGCCGGTGCTGCCGGATCACCGTGTGCTGTCGGTACGCAGGGACGGGGACGGCTTTCTGCTGAGCACGACGCACGGCGTGTGCAGGGCGGGGCAGATCGTGATCGCGACGGGGGCGTTCGGCATCCCCCGTCTGCCGGAGTTCGCCGCGGCGCTGAGTCCGGACGTGCCCACCCTGCACACCAGCGAGTACCGGAGCCCCGCGCAGGTGGCCCCGGGGACCGTGGTGGTCGTCGGCGACGGGAACTCCGGTCGGCAGATCGCCGCCGAGCTGTCCGCGACCCACTCCGTGGTGCTCGGTTGCAGCGAGGCCGTGTCACCGCCTCTGCCGCAGACGGTCGTCGGCCGGGACATGTTCTGGTGGATGAGCGTCCTCGGGGTGATGCGTCTGCCCGTGAGCATGGAGGCGCCCGATCCGGTCGTCGGCGACCGGGTGCCCGGGCTCGTCGCGGCGGGCGGGATCCGGACCGTGGGCCGGATCACCGCGGCCGACGGCGCCGAGCTCCTGGTCGCGGACGGCGAGCGCGTCAAGCCGTCCACGGTGATCTGGGCGACCGGCTTCCGTACCGACTGGAGCTGGCTCGACCCGGAGATGCTCGACGACGACGGGCAGCCGCGGCACACCGAGGGCACGGGGGCCGTGCCCGGCAGCTACTACCTGGGCCTGTACCGGATGCGTACCCGCGGCTCGGCGCTGATCGGCTTCGTCGGCCGGGACGCCGAGCACGTCGCGACGGCGATCGTCGCCACCGCCCGGGGCAAGGACACCACGACCACTCCGCCCACGACAGAAGGCCTTCCGTCATGACCAGTGCCACCTCCACCGAACTCGACGTCCTGGGTGCCCTGTTGGCCTTCGACTTCATCGGGTTCGCCCAGAAGTCGGCCGCTCTCGACCCCACCGGCCCGCGGTACGGGCAGGCGGTCGGCACCGCCTTCGGGATCGCGGCCCGCCGCCGCTTCCCGGAGGGGGCGACACCGCGGGAGATCAGCGGTTACGTCGCGGAGGTCCTCGGCTCGCTGGACGCCGGCGCGGAGGACTTCGACCCGGCGTTCCTCGAAGGCCTGGTCGCCGCCGGGCTCGACGAGGGTGCGGCGCCCGGCGCTGAGCACCCGGACCCCGAGACGACGATCCAGGCCCGGCTCGTGCTGACGCTGCGCCTGGTACGGGAGCTGGGTCTCGACGCCGACGGGCAGCGGGAGCTGCTGGCCGAGACGGCGGATCGGCTGGCGGTCTGAGGTCCGGGGTCCGGGGTGACCGGACCGGCTTGAGCTTGCGCCGCCAGAAGGGCGGAGCCGGCCCCGGGGACGGAGCCGGCTCCCGGTGGCGGTCGAGGTGGCACACCGTCGACCGCCGCTGATCGACCACCGCGGGGGTCAGCCCGTGAACAGGATGTCCCCCATGATCGTGGAGGTGACGTGGTCGTGGTCCAGCAGGTTGACCCGGGCGTTCATCTTGCCGCTGCCGGTCGCGAACGCGTAGTTGCCGGTCCCCCCGGTGATCGTGAACGTGCCGGTCGGGTAGACCATGGTCGCCGAGGTCAGGGGCGCGGTGAGCTGGTACTTGATGGTGAACCTGTCCCCGTCGGCCTCCGTGATGGTCGCGGTCCCCTTGATGTCGTACTTGCCGGGGATGGTCGCGGTACACACCACCTCGTCCTGCGTCCAGGTCCCGCCGGTGGTGGGCTTGCCGCTGGCGGTCCCCGTCCCCGTCACGTTGTAGCCGTTGCAGCCCACGGTGTCCGGGTGCGTGGTCGCGACCACCGCGAAGTTCGCCGTGCTGTTGACAGGAGGGTCGTACGCCACGACGGCCGGGGCCGCGCCCTCCGTCTCGGCCGCGAAGGCGGCACCGGCCGTACCGCCGGTTATCAGTAAGGTCGCGGCCGCCGCGACTGCCACGCGTGCCGGCCAACGGTGTACGGAACTCGTCATCGTCTCCCCCGTAATGATACGAAACCGTTCAACTACGCCTGTTTGAAGGCCTGTTGGGGACAGCTTCCCTGATCGAAAGCCCTTCCGTCGAGGCATTCCGGCGTTTCCGTCCAGGAGGGTCGGATTCCGAACGGCGCCCTCTCCATGGATCCGCGCGGGGAGCCGATCAGCCGAGCTGGCGGCGCACGAGCGCATGGAACGGACCGCTCGTGTCGGCGAGCAGTTCGGCCGGCGGTCCCTGCTGGGCGACCCTGCCCTCCGCCATGACGATCACCCGGTCCGCGTCCATGATCGTGGACAGCCGGTGGGCGATCACGACGCGCGTCGCGCGCAGCGTGCGCGTGGACTCGATGACGACGCGCTGGGCCTCGTTGTCCAGGGCGCTGGTCGCCTCGTCCAGGAAGAGGACGCGCGGCTTGCGGATGAGGGCCTGGGCGATCATCAGCCGCTGGCGCTGGCCGCCGGAGACCGTGCCGCCCCCGTCCGACAGCATGGTGTGCATGCCCATGGGCATGGCCTTGATGTCCTCCGCGAGACCGGCCATGGCGGCCGCCTCCCAGGCCTCCTCCGGCGGATAGGGCTCCGCCCCGCGGATGCAGTCGAGGATCGACCCGGAGAACGGCTGAGCGTTCTGCAGGACGACGCCGCACTGCCGGCGTACGGCCGCCCGGTCGAGCGCCGCCAGATCCTGACCGTCGTACAGCACGCTGCCCGCGACCGGCCTGTCGAAGCCGATCAGCAGGCGGAGCAGGGTCGACTTGCCGCAGCCGCTGGCCCCGACGATCGCGACGAACTCGCCGGGCCGCACCTGCACCGACACGTCGTCCAGGACGAGCGGACCGTCCTCGGTGTACCGGTACGACAGGTTCTTCGCCTCGACCGCCCCGCTGAGCACCCCCGGCCGGGTGCTGGAGCCCCGCACCTCGGGGGTCTCCCGGAAGACCGGACCGATCTGCTCGAACATCGGCTGCACGGCGGCGGCCGAGATGAGCGCGCCGGTCAGCTGGGTGACCGAGGACAGCAGGATCGTCACGGCCGTGCTGAAGGTGAGGAACTCGGCGGCGGACATGCTGCCCCTCGCGGGCCCCGCGAGCAGCATGAACATCACCAGCATGCACAGCGGCGGGCAGACCGCGTTGAGGACGGTGACGACGTTCTTGATCCGGCCGATCCGCTGCTGGAGCTCCCGGGTGCGGGCGAACTCCCGCGCCCAGGCGGCGTAGGCGAAGCTCTCGGCGGCGGCCACGCGCAGCTTGGGCAGCCCCCGCAGGGTCTGGAACGCCTGGTTGTTGAGCTTGTTGCCGAGCCTGAGCAGCTGCCGCTGGTACCGCAGCTGCCACAGCCCGAGCCCCAGGAAGAGGACCGCGACGACGAACAGCATGGCGAGCGCGACCAGAGCCAGCGGCACGCTGTAGAAGAGCAGCAGGACGAGGTTCATCGTGCCGACGGTGCTCGCCTGCAGACAGACCGAGCCGATGCCGGAGAGCACGCTGCGGATCGCGCTGACGCCCATGGCCGCGCTCGCCAGCTCTCCGGTGGAGCTGCCCGCGAAGAACGTCACCGGCAGCCTCAGCAGCCGGTCCCAGACGGCCGGTTGCAGCGTGGCCTCGACGCGGCCCTCCACCCGCAGGATCGCGATGTTCTGCAGCAGCATGAACGCGGCCGACACGACACTCGCAGCGACGAGGGCGAGCGCCGTCTGCACGATGAGACTGTCCTCGGCGTGCGGTACGTACTCGCCGAGGACCTTGCCGGTCGCGATGGGGACGAGCGCCCCGAGGGCGACGGCGACCAGACCGCCCACCAGGAGACTGCGCAGATCCCCGCCGGTCCCCCGCAGACTGAACCGGAGCAGCCGCAGCAGACGCGGCCTCCCGTCGGGCAGCGGACGGTAGAACATGACGGCGGCGGGTTCGAAGAGGCCCTCGTCACCGGCGCCCACCCGTTCCCGGACACCGGTGGCGGGGTCGACGGCCACGTAACCGCCGCGCCGCCACAGCAGGGCGACCGGTGCGCCGTCGTCCTCCCGCCGCCCCACCAGGGGCCCGCTGTTCTCGCGCCACCAGCGGCCGTGGAGGCTGACGACCCGGGTGCGGACGCGCGAGGCGAGCGCGATGCGTTCGACGGGGTCGGTCCGCCCGGCGCCTTCGCCGGACCCGACCGGCTCCGACAGGGTGACGCCCGCCTCGCGGGCGACCAGCCGGCACACGGCGAAGGCCGCGTCGTCGCTCCCGCCGCGCCCGGACGCCCCGCGCGACCGGCCGCCGGAGCGGCCGATGGAGGCGAGCAGAGCCTGGTCGGCATGGGTACGGGCGGCCTCACCGGCCTCGATGCCGGCCGCCGTCCGGTCCTCGTGGGCGCGCTCGACCTGCTCGATCCAGTTGTCCAGGGCGTACAGCAGCCGGTACTGCTGGTCGACCATGCCCTGCCACATCGCCCCGTCGACGAGGAGCGCGGCCGCGGTGTCGTGGCCGTCGTACCCCTCGTACACGGCGCCGTACCGGACGCTGCCCGGGGTGATCTGCATCCACAGGACGTCGTCGTCGGCCGTGCCCGGGCCTGCGGTGGCGCGGCTCTCCAACGGCGCCTGGTAGAGGACGCGCAGTCCTCGCCCGATGCCGAGCGCGAAGGCGCTCTCCAGGGGGCTCAACGCCACGTCGACGACACCGTGCTCCCCCGGCCCGTACGCCTCCGTCCCGAACTGTCCCTGTCCGTGGGGGGCGTGGCCGTACGGGTCGTGGCCGTACTCCCCCGGCCCGTACGGATCCGGCCCGTACGCCCCGGGCCCGTACGGCTGCAGCTCGCGCAGTTCGATGCGGCGCAGCAGGCAGCCCTGCAGGGGGCGGCCGATCAGCGTGTGGCCGGGGCCCTCGGCCGGTCCGAGCAGCAGCGTGCCCGGCGCGAGGCGGCCCAGGAAGTGCCAGTGGCCCTCCTGCGCCGCGTCGATCGCGAACAGGTCGAGCTCGCCCTCGACGACGAGCCACAGCACGAGCGGCCCCTCCAGGGACAGGCTGCGCAGGCCCGCGCAGTCGAGGGGCGTGCCGAGCCCGCCCAGGGCGGCCACGACCGGGTCCACGGCGACGGGTGCGGGGTGGGGGGACGTCACCTCAGTGCTCCTTGACCAGTTCGGCGTACGCGCCCCGCGCCGCGAGCAGGTGCTCGTGCCGCCCGCGCTCGACGACGGTGCCCCGCTCCAGGACGACGATCTCGTCGCTGTCGCGGACGGTGCTCAGGCGGTGGGCGATGACCACGCAGGCACAGCCCCGGCGTCGCAGGTTGTCGATGACGAGGCGTTCGGTCGCCGCGTCCAGGGCGCTGGTCACCTCGTCGAGGACCATGACGCTGGGACGGCGCACCAGCGCCCGGGCGATCTCCAGGCGTTGCCGCTGGCCGCCGGAGAAGTTGCGGCCGTCCTGCTCGACCCGGCTGTGGATGCCGCCGGGGCGGCGCGCGATCACCTCGTACACGGCGGCGTCCTCGAGGGCGGCCACGACGGCCTCGTCGGGGAGGGAGGGGTCCCAGAGGGCGACGTTGTCGCGGACGGTGCCCTCGAAGAGGAAGACGTCCTGGTCGACGAAGGAGACGGAGGCGGCGAGGGCGCCGCGCGGGATGTCCTCGAGCCGCATGCCGTCGATGCGGATGGTGCCCTCCCAGGGGGCGTAGAGCCCGGAGATCAGCCGCGAGACGGTGGACTTGCCGCTGCCGGAGCCGCCGACGAGCGCGACCTGCTGCCCGGGGCCGACCGAGAGCGAGAAGTCCTTCAGGAGCGGGGCGTCCAGCGGGCTGTAGCCGAAGGTGATGCCGTCGAGCACCACATGGCCCTTGAGGCGGCGGGTGGCGGCGGGCGGCTCGCGCCGTGAGTAGACCGGGTCGACGGGGAAGTTCTCGACGTCCTTGAGCCGGGCGACGTCGGCCGCGAAGTCCTGGACGCGGCCGGCCACGCCGTTGAGGCGGGTGATCGGTGTGGTGAAGCTGGTGATGAGGGCCTGGAAGGCGACGAGCAGGCCGACCGAGAGGTGCCCCTCCACCGCGCGCAGGCCGCCGATCAGCAGGATCAGCGCGCTGTTGAGCGCGGCGAGCGTCGGGGCGACGATCGCCAGCCACATGCTGGGCACGCCGAGCCGCTGCTGCACGTCGAGGGTGACGGCGTGCTGACCCGCCCAACGGCGGAAGAAGCCGTCCTCGCCGCCGGTGGCCTTCATCGTCTCGATGAGCTGCAGACCGCTGTACGAGGTGTTGGTCAGCCGGGCGCTCTCGGCGCGGAGCTTCTGGGTGTCGGTGGCCCTCACATGGATCACGATCCGCATGGCCAGGACGTTGAGCAGCGCGATGCCGATGCCGACGACCGTCAGTTGCGGGTCGTACGTCCAGAGCAGCACCGCGTAGAGGACGACGACCACCGCGTCCACGCCGGCGGCGGCGAGGTCCCGCGCCAGTGTCTCGGCGACCGCGTCGTTGGACTGCAGGCGCTGGACCAGGTCGGCCGGGTTGCGCTGGGAGAAGAAGGTGACGGGCAGCCGGAGCAGATGCCGCAGGAAGCGGGCGCTGCCGAGGGTGGAGGTGATGATGCGGCCGCGCAGCAGGTTGGACTGCTGGAGGAGGGTGAGCACCGCTGTGAGCAGGAGGGCCGCCGCCATCGACGCGAAGAGCACACCGAGGAGCGACGTCTGCTCGCCGATCAGGAACATGTCGATGTACGTACGGCTCAGCGCGGGTATCGCCGCGCCGACCACGACGAGGAGGAGGCTGGCGAGCACGGCGGCGAGGAGGGTGCCCGAGGTGCCGCGCAGGCGGGCGGGCATGGCACTGAGGACACTGGGCCTGCGCCCGGTGCGGCGGAAGCCCTCGGCGGGCTCGAAGGTGAGCACGACTCCGGTGAAGCTGGTGTCGAACTCGTCCATGGGCACGAACCGCCGGCCTTTGGCGGGGTCGTTGATGTGGACGCCCCGGCGGCCGAGACGGCGCCCGATGCCCTCGTAGACGACGTAGTGGTTGAACTCCCAGAAGAGGATGGCCGGCGGCCCCACTCCGGCGAGCGCGGCCAGGTCCATCTGCATGCCCTTGGCCTTCAGACCGTAACTGCGGGCCGCCTTGAGGAGGTTGCTGGCGCGCGACCCGTCGCGGGAGACGCCGCACGCGATGCGGAGCTCCTCCAGGGCGACGAACCGGCCGTAGTGGCCGAGCACCGTGGCGAGCGCGGCGGCGCCACACTCGACCGCCTCCATCTGGAGCACGGTGGGGGTGCGCACGGGGCGGGGCGTACGGCCCTGGGGAACGGGCCGGCGGCGCCGGGGGCTTCGGCCGGCCGGTTCGGGGCGGCGGCGCCGGCTGCCGCCCTGCGGCGCGGGCTGGAGCCGCCGGTGTCCGGCGGGCGGGAGCTGGGGGGTCTGGGTCGTGTCGGGCGACGCGGTCACGGGAGCGGCCAATCGGGCTGGGGGGTCGTGTCGGGCGACGCGGTCACGGGAGCAGCCAGTCGACGGGGCGCTGCGCGGCGAGGTGGACGGTTCCGGTGACGGGCGTCGTGGAGTCGACGGCGTACGGGGGTCCGTCGGCCGAGGACCACCGGTAGCCGGACGTGGTCGCGGCCGAGCGCTCCAGCTGGACGAGCACCGCGACGGGGTTGCCGTTCCGGGCGAACTGCGCGGCGAGTCTGCTGTCGCCGAGGAAGCCGCTGATCTGCGCCGGTGTCTGGGGGGCGCGGCCGACCGCCTTGACCCGGCCGCGGAGCACACCGAACCGCTGCCGGGGCGCGGACTGGACGCCGAGGTCGACCTGGGCGCCGACGGGGATCGCCGCGCCGCTGCCGCCGGGCACGTAGAGCATGGCCACCAGGGGGTCGTCCGGGTTCTTCACGCGTTCCACGGTCGCCACGTCGGCGCCGGTGGTGACGACGAGGCCGGTCTTGGCGAGGAGGGTCGTCACCCGTCCTCCGTCGACCACGCGGACGTCCCGGTCGCCCTGGGGCGTCCGGACGGTGAGCAGACGTGCGCCCGGGGACACCTGCTGCCCCTCCTCGGCGTGGACGGCGGTGACCTGTCCCGCGAACGGGCTCTGCAGGAGGTAACTGCCGTCGGCCCGGGTGAGGATGCCGGGTGCGCTCAGCTTGGAGGACACGGATCCGGTGAATGCCCAGAAGGTGGCGGCGGCCATCACGACGACGGTGACGGCGAGCACGAGCCGGCCCTGCGGGCGCGCGAACCTTACCGGCAGGTCGAGTTCTTCGGGCGATTGCAGCTTGGAAAGCGCCTTCTGACGGAACTGCACGGACTCTTCCTTCGACTGCATTCTTCACGGGCTGCCGAATTGACCGGCGAATGCCCGCCCGTGATGGGCGGGAAGGGCAGCCGTGAACCCCGGAACGGGAAAGCGTTCCGGGGTTCACGGGTGTACCGCTCAGAGACCGGCGACACCGACGTTGACACCGGCGAGGCCCGTGACGACGCCCGGCAGGGCCTGCACGCCCTGGACGGTCTGGAGCGAGGTCACGGTGCCGAGGACGGTGCTGACGTCGCCGACCACGGCGCCGGCGAGACCACCGGAGATGGCGAGGCCGCCGGAGACGGCGTCCAGCTCGGCGTCGGCGATCTCACGGGTCTCGATGTCGTTACGCATGTGTGCGCACCCTTCAATTCGTGTGAATGTTTTTACCCCGGCCGGAATGAAACAGCGTTCCGACGGCGGCCGCGATGTGCAGATGTAAGCACGCGAACGGGTTGCCCGGCCAACCGAGTTGACGCCCCGCGGCACACGAATTCATCACCGAATCGAAGGGCGTTTCGATCTGTCTGGCAGATCGCCAGGGGATCGCCACAGGTTCTCCGCAGGATCGAGTAACAGAAATCGGCCCTCCGTGACCCCGGCGGAACACAAGGGGACATACACCCCTCGAACGGCGGGCGCGGGGCCGGAAGGCCGATGAACGGCGTAAGGGGAAGGGTCCCCTCCACTCACACCATGTGAAGATTCACCGGAGCGATGCCCGGCGAGGCCGTCGACACGACGGATGTCGACCGGGCCCCGACCCCCGGGCACCGCTCCGGCGAAGAGGAACGCCCCTAGGACGCGACTGCCTTCTCCGAAACGGGAGCGGTGGCGGTAGCGGTTTCTACAGCGGTGGCGGGAGCGGTTTCGGTGGCGGTGGCGGCGACGGGAGCCGCGGCCGGCGCCGCCCCGTCGGCCGGTCCGGTCGCCGCGCGCGCCCGCAGGCCGATCCCCGCGATGACGGCGACCAGGGCGAACGCCGTGGCGCCGATCCAGAAGGTGAGGGTGAAGCCGGACTCCGCCGGCAGCGGCGGGACACCGGCCGGGAGGTGCTCGATGGTCTGCGAGGCGAGGATCGTGGTGACGACCGCACTGCCGATCGCGCTGCCCGTGGAACGGGAGATGGAGTTGATGCCGTTGGCGATGCCGCTCTGGTGATGCGGGACGCTCGACATGATGACGGCCGGCATGGCCGCGTAGCCGAAGCTGACGGCAGCGCCGACGACGATCCCCGCCCCGATCACCGAGGCCGTGTGGCCGTGGCCGAGGGCGAGCCAGGCGAAGCCGACGGCGCCGAGGCCCGCGGCCAGGGCGAGGGCCGTGCGCGGCCCGCGGTGGCGCACCAGTTGGCCGCCGATCGGGGAGGCGAGCAGCGAGACGATCGCACCGGGCAGCAGGAACTGCACGGAGGCACGCAGGATGGACGCGTCGAAGCCGTAGCCGGTGAGGGCCTCGGGCATCTGGACGAGGTAGGAGACGCCCAGGAAGTTCGCGAACATGCCGAAGCCGACGAGGACGCCGGCCAGGTTGGCCATGAGGACCGGACGGTGGACGAACATCTTCATGTCGACGAGCGGTTCGCGGACCTTGCGCTCCACGAGGACCCAGACGACCGCCATGACGGCCGCGCCGGCGAAGCTGCCGAGCGTCCGGGCCGAGGCCCAGCCCCACTCGTGACCCTGCGAGATGGGCAGCAGGAGCAGCAGCAGCGTGATGCCGAGGGTCAGCGCGCCGAGGAAGTCGGTCCGGCCGCCCGTCTTGTGGCGGGTCGCGGGGACGAGGAACACGACGGCGAGCAGGGCGAGCGCGGCGAATCCGGTCGCCATCCAGAAGGCGCTGCGGTAGTCGGCGTCGGAGCCGGAGGTGAGCAGGCCGGTCGCGACGAGCGCGAGGCCGCTGCCGAAGGCGAGGGTGCCGCTGACCAGGGACATTGCGCCGGGCAGCTTCTGCGGCCTGACCTCCTCGCGCAAGACGGAGAGGGCGAGCGGGAAGATCGCGGTGGCGGCGCCCTGGAGGACGCGGCCGAGGATCAGCAGGGGCAGCGAGGTGGCGAGGGCGGCGACGACGGAGCCGACGACCATGACGCCGAGGACGGCGACGAGGGTGGGCTTCTTGCCGTGCTGGTCGCCGAAGCGGCCGAGCAGCGGGGTGAAGACGGCGGCGGAGAGCAGCGTGGCGGTGGTCACCCAGCTCACGTCGGCCGTGGAGGTGCCGAGGTCGGTACGGATGAGGCCGAGGATCGGGACCGGCAGGGTCTGCATCATCGAGACGACCATGGCGGCGAGACTCAGGGCGAAGACGATGACCGTCTCGCGCCGGGCATCGGCGGCGGGCGGTGTGGGGGCATGACTCATGGCAGGAGGGGGCCTTTTCCGGTGACGCGGGAGCTTCAGATCATCGATGTTTGATGTCATCAAGTACTTCGCCGACGGTAGACCCGGATACTTGAGGTGGTCAAGTAAACAATTGATAATGTCAAGCGTTCTGAGTAGGCTCGAGCCATGAGCGCGACGACCTCCCCGCCCCCCACCAAGCTCCAGCTCATGGAGCTCCTCGCCGCCATCGGCACCGCACAGTGGCGCGACTTCGCGGCCGCCGCGGCGCACCACGGTCTGACCTCCACCCAGGCCAAGGTCCTCGCACAGCTCAACGGCCCGCTGCCGATGCGCGCCCTCGCCACCCTGCTCGTGTGCGACGCGTCCAACGTCACCGGCATCATCGACCGCCTGGAGGCCCGCTCCCTGGTCCGCCGCGAGCCCGACCCCTCCGACCGCCGCGTCAAGAACGTCGTGGCGACCGACGAGGGCCGGGACGTCATCCGCCGTGTCCGCGAGGAGATGCAGGCCACCAGCGGCGCACTCGACACCCTCGACGCGGCCGAGAGCGCGACCCTCCACGACCTGCTCGCCCGGCTGCGCCCGGGCATGGAGAAGAGCGCCTGACCGACGGGGTCAGGCGCTCTCGGCCGGGCGCTCCGGAAGCTTCCCGAACGTGCTCAGGGACTCGTCGTCGAGACCGCGTACACCCGGGGGAAGGCCGGCTCGGTGAGGTCGACCGTCAGGTCGGTCGCCGGGCGCGGCTCCTCGCGCTTCACCGTCGTACCGGCCCAGGTCATGCCCTCGACGAAGCGCCAGCCCGCGATGTCCGCGTCACGGTCGCCGACCGTGATCCGGCCCGGGGTGAGAGCGGCGCGGCTCGTGCCGGACTCGGCGAGGAAGTCGTCCAGCCCTGCGGCCGTCGTCGTGAACTGCACGTACAGCCGGCTGGTCTTCCAGTTGCTCGTCTCGTAGTAGGCGACCCCCCACGCCCCGGAGGGGATCGGGACCTCGAAGATCCGGCGTTTCATCAGCGAGGGCCAGTTGTCCTGGAGGCCCGCCGCCGAGGACTCGCGCTCCTTGTCGCGGCCGCTGTCGCGGCTCTGGCCCGCGGAGATGACGAGATAGCCGGCCGGGATGCCCACGAGCAGGACGATGATGACGGCGGTCAGCCAACGGCGGCGGATCATGTGACGGTGGTCCTCGGGGAGCCTGCCCCCGGGGTCGCGCGGCGGGGTGGACTGGTGGGGCAGGGTCATGAAGGCGGATCCTCGGGGGGACGGGCGGCCCGGCCCGAGGTCCCGCTGCGCAGGGCCTGGGCGTAGCGCTCGTACCGTTCGTACCGCTCCACCCGGCGCCGGTTGGCGCGGCGGAAGCGGCGGGCGACGAGCCGGGCGAGGTCGGCGGCGCCGACCATCCCCGCCTCGGGGCCGAGCTGGGCGCGGGCGATACGGGCCTCGGGACGGTAGCCGCGGCCGGTGAGGTGGCGGCGGAAGGAGTCCCTCGCGGGGCCGATGAGCAGGTCGTCGGCGGCCGAGACGCCACCGCCGATGACGAAGCAGGAGGGGTCGAGGGCGGCGGCGAGGTTCGCGATGCCGACGCCGAGCCACTGGCCGATGTCCTGGAACAGCTCCACGCACATGGCATCGCCCTCACGGGCGAGCTCGGTGATGAGCGGTCCGGTGATCTCGGGGACGTTCCCCTTGACCCGCTCGATGATCCCGTACGCGACCGGGGAGTCGGCGGCGGCCAGCTCGCGGGCCTCGCGGACCAGCGCGTTGCCGGAGCTGTACTGCTCCCAGCAGCCGCGGTTGCCGCAGGGGCAGCGGTGGCCGCCGGGGACGACCTGCATATGGCCGAACTCGCCGGCCACCCCGAACTTGCCCCGCTTGACCTGGCCGTCCTCCAGGATGGCGCCGCCGATGCCGGTGCCGAGGGTGATCATGACGAGGTGGTCCTCGCCGCGTCCGGCGCCGAAGCGCCACTCGGCCCAGGCGGCGGTGTTGGCGTCGTTGTCCACCATGACGGGGACGGCGAGGCGGCTCTGGAGGGCGTCCTTGAGCGGCTCGTTGCGCCAGGCGAGGTGCGGGGCGAAGAGCACGGTGGCGCGCTCGGCGTCGACCCAGCCGGCCGCGCCGATGCCGACGGCGTGCACGTCGTGCCGGTCGGAGAGGTCCAGGACCAGCTCGACGATGGTGTCCTCGACGACCTTGGCGCTCTTGGACTTGTCCGGGGTCTCCGTGCGGAGCTTCTCCAGGATGTTGCCGTCGGCGTCCACGACGCCGGCCATCACCTTCGTACCGCCGATGTCGATGCCGACGGTCGGCACCCGCGGCGCCGTCAGATGGGAGCGCCGCTCCCGGGTGCCGACGGTCCGCAGCACGGTGCCCCGGGCCGATCCCCGGTGGGCGAGGTCACGGTAGGTACTCATCGGCTCCGATTCTGCCAGGTGGGGTGTCAAGGGGCCGTTCGATCACGGCCGCGTCCGTCACGTCCCGGACGGCCGCTCCAGCTCGTGCCGCAGGTCCTCCAGCTCGGTGCCGCCGGCCATCTGCCGGGTCAACTCGTCGAGCGTGACGGAGCCCTTGGTGTGGCTGCCGGCCATGACGCCCCGCTTGAGCAGGACGAAACGGTCGCCGACCAGGTACGCGTGGTGCGGGTTGTGGGTGATGAGAACCACGCCGAGACCCTGGTCGCGGGCGGCTGCCACGTACTTCAGGACGACTCCGGACTGCTTGACGCCGAGCGCGGCGGTCGGCTCGTCGAGGACGAGGACCTTCGCGCCGAAGTGGACGGCCCGGGCGATGGCCACGCACTGCCGCTCGCCGCCGGAGAGGGTGCCGATGGGCTGGTCGACGTCGCGCAGGTCGATGCCCATGCGGAGCAGCGCCTCGCGGGTGGTGGTCCGCATCAGGCCGACGTCGAGCCGCTTGAAGGGGCCGGAGCCCTTGGTGGGCTCGGAGCCGAGGAAGAAGTTCCGCCAGACCGGCATGAGCGGGACGACGGCGAGGTCCTGGTAGACGGTGGCGATGCCCCGGTCGAGGGCGTCGCGCGGGTTGGCGAGGGTGACCTCCTCGCCCTCGATGCGGAAGGTCCCCGTGTCGTGCCGGTGGAGGCCGGCGACGATCTTGATGAGGGTGGACTTGCCGGCGCCGTTGTCGCCGAGGACGCAGGAGATCTCGCCGGCGCGGACCTCCAGGGAGACGCCTTCGAGGGCGCGGATGTTGCCGTAGTACTTGCTGACGTCGTCGAGCTCGACGAGCGGAGCGGACCCGGTCTTCGTGGCCGTCGTCACTTGGTGGCCTCCACGCGCTTGCGGATCCAGGCGTTCAGCAGGGTCGCCAGGAGGAGCATCGCTCCCAGGAAGAACTTGAACCAGTCCGGGTTCCACTCGGCGTACACGATGCCCTTGCTCGTCATGCCGAAGATCAGGGCGCCGACCGCCGAGCCGATGGCCGAGCCGTATCCACCGGTGATCAGACAGCCGCCGATGACGGCCGCGATGATGAAGATCAGCTCGTTGCCGACGCCCTCGCCCGACTGGACGACGTCGAAGGAGAAGAGCAGGTGCTGGCCGGAGATCCAGGCGCAGAACGCCACACCCAGGTAGAGGCCGATCTTCGTCCGGTAGACCGGGACGCCGACCGCGCGGGCCGCGTCGGCGCCGCCGCCGACCGCGAAGATCCAGTTGCCGAAGCGGGTGCGGAGCAGGATCCAGGTGGCGAGCGCGACCAGGCCGAACCACCACAGGATGGTGACCTTGAACTCGACGCCGCCGATGGTCAGCTGCGAGGCGAAGAGCTTGCGGGCGGAGGAGAAGCCCTCCATGTCGGCGATGGTCTTGGTGGAGACGGTGCCGCTGATCAGCTTGGTGAGGCCGAGGTTCAGACCGGTCAGCATGAGGAAGGTGCCGAGCGTGATGATGAAGCTGGGCAGCTTCGTACGGGTCAGCATGAAGCCGTTGAAGGCGCCGATCGCCAGGGTGACGAGCAGCGAGACCCCGACGCCGACCCAGACGTTCGCCGTCATCTGGTAGCTGAACATCGACGAGATCAGCGCCGAGCTGGTGACCAGGACACCGGCGGACAGGTCGAACTCGCCGCCGATCATGAGCAGCGCGACGGGGACCGCCATGATGCCGAGCGTGGAGGCCGCGTAGAGCACGGTGCCGAGGCTGGACGGGTTCAGGAAGCTGTCGGCGACCACGGAGAAGAAGACGAAGACGGCGATCGCGCCGACGACCGAGCCGAGCTCGGGGCGGGCCAGCAGCTTCTTCAGCGGAGTGGTGCGCAGCAGCCGTTCGTCGACGTGGTCGAGCCCGTCCGACGGTGGGGCGGTGGAGCTCATCGGGTGCCACGCTCCGCGTACTCGACGAGCTTCGCGGCGTCGTCCCCGGTGATGATCTGCGGGCCGGTGAGGACCGGCTTGCCGCCGCCGAGGACGTTGGCGTTGTAGCGGTGGAGCCAGAGCAGGTCGACGGCCTCGTAGCCCTGGAGGTAGGGCTGCTGGTCGACGGCGAAGCCGAGAGTGCCGGCCTGGAGGGAGCCGGCGACCTTGGCGTTGAGGTCGAAGGTGTCGATCTCGGCCTTGCTCCCGGCGCTCTCGGCGGCCTGGACGGCGGCGTCGGCGAACGGGGCGCCGAGGGTCACGACGGCGTCGACGGCCTTGTCGGACTGGAGCTTGGCCTCGATGGAGGCCTTGACGTCCGGCATGTTGGTGCCGTCGACGTAGAGGTTCACCAGCTCCCCGTCGAAGGTCTTCTTCGTACCGGCACAGCGCTGCTCGTGACCGACGTTGCCCTGCTCGTGCAGGACGCAGAGCGCCTTCTTCCTGCCGCGCTTGTCGAGCTCCTCGCCGACGGCCTCGCCGGCGACGGTCTCGTCCTGGCCGATGTGGGTGAGCGCCCCGTAGGCCTTGGACTGCTCGGCGCCCGAGTTCACGGTGATCACCGGGATGCCGGCCTTGACGGCCTTCTCGACGGCGGCCTTCATGGCGTCGGGCTTCGCGAGCGTGACGATCAGACCGTCGACGCCCTTGGCGACGTACGAGTCGATCAACTGCGCCTGCTGCTGGGCCTCGTCGCTGTGGGCGTAGAGGAAGTTGATGTTGTCCTTGGCGGCGGCCTGCTTGGCGCCCTTCTGGACGATGTCCCAGAAGGTGTCGCCGTCACCCGAGTGGGTCACCATGGCGAAGGTCCAGCGGGGGGTGTCGACGGCCGCCCGGCCTTGGGCCTCGGCGGCCTTGCGGGCGTCCTCCGCCCGCTTTCCGCCGGTGCTGCTGCACCCGGCGAGCGCCCCGGTGAGCGCGAGCGCGAGCACGGCGCCGACTGCGGCGCGTACCCCTCCTGTCCGAAGCCTGGTCACGAGGCCGTGCCCTCCTTTGTGTCCTTTGCGTGCATTGCAGTCGTGCATTGCAGTATCGGTCATGCGGGTCGTGGCACTCGCCGGGGGGCGGGTGTCCGGCTCTTCCGCCGGTGGGGTACGGCCTACGGACGGACCATCAGCTGGAACTCGAAGGAGTAGCGGTCGGCCCGGTAGAGATGGGAGCCGTACTCGACGGCGCGGCCGGTGTCGTCGAAGGTGACGCGCTCCATCGTCAGCAGCGGTGCGCCCTCCCGCTCGTCGAGCAGGGCGGCCTCGGCGGCGGTCGCGGCGCGGGCGCCGACGGCCTGACGGGCGCTGTGCAGGGTGAGCGCGGCGGAGCGGAGCATCCGGTAGAGGCCGGTGGTCTCCAGGCGCGCGGTGTCCGGTTCGCCGGGGCCGAGGAGCCCGGCCGGCAGGTGGTTGCGCAGGTACGCCATGGGTGCGTCGTGCGCGGTGCGGAGCCGTTCGAGGTAGACGACCTCGCTGCCCTCGGGTACGCGGAGGGCCGCGGCGACCGGGCCGGTGGCGGGCTCGACGCGATTGACCAGGACCCGGGTGGCGGGGAGCTGTCCGGCGGCGTCCAGGTCGTCGTACAGGCTGCTCAGCTCCAGCGGGCGGCGGACCGTGCTGTGCACGACCTGGGTGCCGACGCCCCGGCGGCGGACCAGGAGGCCCTTGTCGACGAGGGTCTGGATGGCCTGGCGGACGGTGGGGCGGGAGAGGCCGAGGCGGGTGGCGAGGTCGATCTCGTTGCCGAGGAGGGTGCCCGGGGTCAGCGTGCCGTTCTCCACGGCGCTCTCCAGCTGCTGGGCCAGCTGGAAGTAGAGCGGGACCGGGCTGGTGCGGTCCACGGAGAGCGGGGGCAGGGCGGAGCCTGACTGCTTGGACACGGGGGGAGCGTAGCCCGGTGCGTGGATGACGGGAAGTCGTGACGTCCGGTTGTCCTGACAAATCCTTGACACCGGGGACGGACGGCTCCACGGTGGGGCCATGCGCATCGGACTCATCGGTACGGGCCGGATCGGGAGCTTCCACGCGGGTGTGCTGGCCCGCCACCCGGAGGTCGAGTCGCTGGTCGTGGCGGACGCGGACGCCTCGCGGGCGGCCGGGGTCGCGGGGGCGCTCGGCGCGGAGGCCGCGACGGACGTCACCGCGCTGCTCGCACACGCCCTGGACGCCGTGGTGATCGCCTCGGCGACGGCCGCGCACGCGGAGCTGATCGCCCGGGCGGCGGGCGCCGGGCTCCCGGCGTTCTGCGAGAAGCCGATCGCCCTGGACGTGCCGGGGACGGCGACCGCGCTCTCGGCGGTGGCCGAGGCGGGGACGGAGCTGCAGCTCGGGTTCATGCGGCGCTTCGACGCGGGGTACCGGGCGGCGCGTGAGGCGGTGCGCTCGGGGCGGCTCGGCCGGCTGCACACCGTACGGGCGGCGACCTCCGACCCGGCGCCGCCGCCGGCCGCGTACCTTCCCCTCTCCGGCGGTCTCTTCCGGGACTGCCTGGTGCACGACTTCGACATCGTGCGCTGGGTGACCGGGCGGGAGGTTGTGGAGGTGTACGCGACGGGCTCGGACGCCGGTCCCGCGATGTTCCGGGAGGCCGGGGACGTGTCCACGGCTGCCGCGCTCCTCACCCTGGACGACGCCACGCTCGTCACCGCGACGGCGACCCGGCGCAACGGCGCCGGGTACGACGTCCGCATGGAGCTGGCGGGCGATCTGGACCAGATCGCGGTGGGTCTCGACGACCGCACCCCGCTCACCTCGGTGGAGCCCTGGGCGTCGGCGCCGCCCGGGAAGCCCTGGACCGGCTTCCTCGAGCGGTTCGCCCCCGCGTACGAGGCGGAGCTCGACGCCTTCGTACGCCTGGTCCGCGGCGAGGCGCCCAACCCGTGCGACGGCCGGGAGGCCCTGGCGGCGCTCCGGATCGCCGAGGCGTGCGAGCGCTCGCGACGGGAGCGGCGACCGGTCCGGGTGGACGACATCGGCTAGCGACCGCGCCGGGTCCCGACCGGGCCGGTCGGCGTCACCACCGGACCCGTCTGCGTCACCACCGGACCGGAAGGTGACGGACGCCGCGCATCAGGAGGCCGGGCAGCCACTCCCAGGGCTCGCCCTCGGGGTCGAGTTCCAGGTTCGGGAAGCGGTCGAGGAGGGTCCGGAGGGCGATCCGGCCCTCGAGCCGGGCGAGAGGGGCGCCCAGGCAGTAGTGGATGCCGTGCCCGAAGGCCAGGTGGCCCCGGGTGTCGCGGCGGATGTCGAAGCGGTCGGGTTCCGGGAACCGGGTCGGGTCGCGGTCGAGCGCCCCGATGGCGACGAGAACGCTCTGGCCTGCCGGGATCTCGGTGCCGCCGAGGACGACGGGCTCCCGGCTGAACCGGAAGGTGCTGGTCTCCACGGGCCCGTCGTACCGCAGGGACTCCTCGATCGTCCCGTCCAGGAGGCCCGGGTCGGCGCGCAACGCGGCGAGCTGATCGGGGTGGGTGAGGAGGTTGCGGACGGTGTTGGCGATCAGGTTGACGGTGGTCTCATGGCCCGCGATGAGCAACAGATAGGCCATGGCGCGGAGTTCGGGACCGGAGAGCCGGTCGCCGTCCTCGGCGCGGGAGGCGATCAGACCGGAGAGCAGGTCGTCGGCGGGGCCGGCGGCCCGCTTGTCCTCGATGAGCTCGTCGAGGTAGGAACCGAAGTCCACCATGCTCCGGGTGAAGGCCTCTTCGCCGGTGGGCGAGACCAGCTCCGTCGACCAGCGGCGGAAGGTGTCCCGGTCCGCCGCGGGGACCCCGAGGAGCTCGCAGATGACGGTGACCGGCAGCGGGTACGCGAAGGCGTCGACGAGGTCGGCCCGGCCGGCCGGTTCCATCGCGTCGACGAGGTCCGCGGTGAGCCGCTCGATGCGGGGCCGCAGGGCTTCCACCCGGCGGCCGGTGAACTCGCCCGTGACCAGACGGCGCAGCCTGGTGTGGTCGGGCGCGTCGGCCGAGAGGAGGTGGACGCCGATGATGTCCTCCTCCGGCGCCCGCACGCCGATCACGTGCGGGGACTTCGCGAACCGGGGGTCGGCGAGCGCCGCCCGCCCCTCCTCGTGTCCGACGACCAGCCAGAACCGGAAGCCGTCGGGCATCCGCACCTCGTGGACGGGGCCGGCCTCGCGGAGCTTCGCGTAGTAGGGGTACGGATGCGCGGTGAAGTCCGCGCCGTACTCCCCCAGTTCGATGACGGACATCGACGCAGACTATCCGAAGCGACCTGCGCCGGAGCGGTCAGTTCTGGCCGTCGTCGTCCCCTTCCGTGGTCAAGAGGCCCGCGTCGTGGACGAGGAGGGCGATCTGGACGCGGTTGTTGAGGCCGAGTTTGGCGAGGACCCGGGAGACGTGGGTCTTGACCGTGGGCACGCTCATGTACAGCTCGGCGGCGATCTCCGCGTTGGACAGACCGCGGCCGACGGCGACGGCCACCTCCCGCTCGCGGTCGGCGAGTTCGGTGAGGCGTCCGGCGGCCGCGGTGCGCGGGGACTGTTCCGGCTGTCCGGCGACATGGCTCATGAGCTGGCGGGTGACGGCCGGGGACAGCACCGGGTCCCCGGCGGCGACCCGGCGGACGGCGGCGACGATCTCGGCGGGCGGCGTGTCCTTGAGGACGAAGCCGGCCGCGCCGGCCCGCAGGGCGCGCAGCACCTGCTCGTCCGCGTGGAAGGTGGTGAGGACGACGACCTCGGGGGCGCCGGGCTCGGCACGCAGCCGCTCGGTGGCCGTGAGCCCGTCCACGTGCGGCATGCGGATGTCCATGAGGACCACGTCGGGGGCGTACCGGGAGACGAGGTCGGGGACCTCGCGGCCGTCGGCGCCCTCCCCGACGATCTCCAGGTCGTCGGCGCCGCCGAGCATCAGGGTGAGGCCCGCGCGGACCAGGGGGTCGTCGTCGATGATGATCAGCCGGATGGTCATGGGGGCCACGGTAGCCAGGCGTGCAGGGAGAATCCGCCGTCGGGGGCGGGTCCGTGCTCCATCCGGCCACCGGCGAGCGCGGCGCGTTCGGTGAGTCCGATCAGGCCCTGGCCGGAGCCGGGGACGGACGGGACCGGTCCGGCGGGGGCCGGGTTGTGGATGTCGACGGTGAGACCCTCGCCGGGGCGACCGCGCACGGTGACGGTGACCGTGGTGCCGGGGGCGTGCTTGCGGGCGTTGGTGAGGCCTTCCTGGGCGATGCGGTAGACGGTGCGGCCGGTGGCGGCGGGGACGGTGGCCGGTTCGTCGACGGTGGTGTCGAGGACGACGTCCGCCCCGGCCTCGCGGGATTCGTCGATGAGCGCGTCGAGGGTGGCGAGGGTGGGCTGCGGCCGGTCGCCCCCGTCGCCGTTCTCGCCGGGGGCGCGCAGCACGCCGATGATCTCGCGGAGGTCCTGGAGGGCCTCGTGGGCGCTGTCGCGGATGACGCCGGCCGCGCGGGCGACCTGTTCGGGCGGGGCGTCGGGCCGGAACTCCAGGGCTCCGGCGTGCACGCTGAGCAGGGTGAGCCGGTGGGCGAGCACGTCGTGCATCTCGCGGGCGATCGCCTCGCGAGCGAGCCGCTGGGCCTGGGCGGCGCGCAGCTCGGCCTCGGCCTCGGCGCGGCGGGCGCGCTCCCTGAGGGCCTCGACGAGCTGGCGGCGGGAGCGGACGAGCATGCCCCAGGCGGTGACGAGCAGGATGAGGGTGAAGCCGAGGGCGATGGAGAGCCCGGTGTTGGTGGTGGGGTCGGGGCGGACGAAGGCCTGTGCGGTGGAGGTGGCGACGGCGAGCGCGCCGATCGCGGCGACCTCGCGGAAGGGCTTGCGCACGGCGACGCTGAAGAGGCTCGCGAGGAGCGCGCCGGCGGCGACCGGGGCCACGATGTTGAGCAGCGAGAGGCCGATCGCGAGCCCGGCGGGCCAGCGGCGGCGCAGCCAGAGGGCGCAGCAGGCGGCGGCGCCCAGGAGCTGGTCGACGAGGGTGACGGCCTCGCTGGTGTACTCCGCGCTGGTGTCGGCGGCGATGAGGCCGACGAAGGCGGCGAGCAGGAAGAGCGAGGTGTCCACGATCCAGTCGCGGACGGTACGGCGGGGCCGGCCGTCCCCGTTCCCACCGGGTTCGGCCAGGTGGGAGGGGAGCAGCCAGCGCTGCCGGTCCGTGCGAGTCATATCGGCAATGTACGCAGCCGGGGGGCGGCGTGCGGGGCATCGGCGGCCGGGCCGCTACCGAAGTCGCGGAGGTCGATACTTCGGTAGCGGTACCCGTGGACCGGCGGCGGACGCGGCCGGTCTCCCGGCCGCGCCATGATCACTTCATGAAGAAGTCTCTGGAGGTCGCCGGTTTCCTGCTCGCTCTCTTCGGTGTCGCCGGGGTGGTGCGCGAGCTGACGGACGGTTGGTTCCGTCTCCTCGGGGTGACCCGGTTCCTCACGGAGAACGTGTGGTTCCTCGAGGGCCGTGAGCTGTTCGCCGACATCGTGATCGCGGTACTCGGCGTGGTCTTCATGATCGTGTCGGACCGGGTGGCGAAGTCCTGACCGTCCGCCCCGCGGGGCTCAGGCGCTCGCCCCGTCGAGCCGGGTCACCTCGGCGAGGTGCTCGGCCATCCGGTGCGAGACGGAGCCGCTGGTGTAGAGGGCGCCGCCGACCACGGCGAACGGGACGGAACCACCGAGGAGGGCGAGCATGCCGGGCCAGTCCCGGCTCTCGACGCACTCCTTGTCGTGGACGTACTCGCTGGTGAGCAGGGCGGGACAGGGGCTGCCGCCGCCGTCGGCGTCCTCGTACGGCGTGAGGAGCAGGACGCCGAACCAGACCCAGAGCAGGGCGGCGATCGTGAAGAGCCCGAGGCCCCAGCCCTGGGTGCGCCGGGCCTTGGCGCGGAACTCGTTGTCGTACACCAGTGAACGCATGATCGAAGAACCTACCCGGCGTCGTCGTCGGCGGCCCGGCGGCCCCAACTGGTGCCCGCGAGCACGAGGATCGCGCCCGCGAGGCCGAGGACGCCGGGGCGGTCGCCGGCGAGGGCGATGCCCACGGCGGCGGCCCAGAGCGGTTCCGTGCCGAGGAGGAGGCTGACCCGGGACGGCGAGGTGCGGCGGACCGCCCACATCTGCACGAAGAACGCGAAGAGCGTGCAGAAGACGGAGAGGAAGAGCAGCCCGGCCCACTCGCGCGGGCCGAAGTCGAGCGCCACCGCCCAGGGTGAGGCGCCGGTGCCGGGGAAGGCAGCGATGACGGCGAAGACGGCGACGGCGGAGCCCAGCTGCACGGTGGTGAGGGAGAGCGAGTCGGCCGACCGGACGGCCTTGATCCGGGACATCGCCAGGACGTGGACGGTACGGGCGAGGGCGGCGAGCAGCATGAGCAGGTCGCCGAGGGAGGGGGTGGTGAAGCCCCCGCCCTGGGTGAGGAGCACGACGCCGAGGACGGAGAGCGCGGCGGCGCCGAGGAAGGCGCGGGGCGGCCTGACCCGGGTGACGGCGGCTTCGGCGAGCGGGGTGAAGATCATGGTGAGGCTGATGATCAGACCCGCGTTGGTGGCGGAGGTGTGGACGACGCCGTAGGTCTCCAGGAGGAAGATTCCGCTGAGGATCAGCCCGAGGGCCCCGGCGCCGCGCCACTGGGCGGCGCTCAGGGCCCGGAGCCTGGCCCACCCGGCGACGACCAGGACGGGCAGCACCACCGCGAACCGCAGCACGAGGACCGCGATGACGGTGTGGGTGGTGGTGATGCCCTTGGCCGCGAGGTAGCTGGCACCCCAGACGACGGCGACGAGCAGGACGGGCAGATCGGTGAGCCAGGCCCTGCGCGGGGCGCCGAGGGGCACGGGGGCGGCGATCGACGAAGCTGACATTGCGGCCGAATCTCCAACTCTCGGGGTGGGGTGGAGACTTCGACGGCTCGCACGTGGAGCGATCACCGTACCGGGACGGGCCGGTGGTGGCTACACCTTTCAGGGCTCCTGTCCGGGTCGTACGGGGTGGCCCGGCCGGTCAGGCGTAGCTGCCGTACTCGGGGCGGCCCGCGAGCTCGTACGTGGTGAGGGTGACGCCCGAGCCGGTGGTGCGCGCGTCGGTCAGCCGGAAGGCGGTGGGGCGTACGCCGTCGGCGAAGAGGCGGCGGCCGGTGCCGAGGACCACCGGGAAGATCAGCAGATGCAGGGTGTCGATCAGATCGTGGTCGAGCAGGGTCCTGGCGAGACCGCCGCTGCCGTGCATCTGGATCTCGCCGTCGGTGCGCTCCTTGAGCGCCCTGACCTCCTCGACGACGTCCCCGCGGAGCACGGTGGTGCCGTCCCAGTCGGCGGAGTCGAGGGTGGTGGTGGCGACGTACTTGGGGAGCGCGTTGAGCTTCGTGGCGACCGGGTCGGCGGGGTCCGTCCGCTTCGGCCAGTACCCGGCGAAGATCTCGTAGGTACGGCGGCCGAGGAGGAAGGCGGTCGGCCGGGTGAAGACCTCCTCCATGAACCGTCCGAAGTCCTCGTCCCCGAACGGCACGGACCAGCCGCCCTGCGTGAAGCCGAGGCCGGGGTCCTCCTCCGGGCCACCGGGGGCCTGGTGGACGCCGTCGAGGGTCAGGAACTGGGTGAGGCTGAGCGTGGCCATGGTGGTGCCCCTTCGTCTCCGGATCATCGTGTCTCGGCAGTTCGGACCGTGCCGTCCGGCGAAACTCATCGGCGACCGGGTCGGCGTCCGATTCATGCCAGCGGCGGTGTGCCCCGGCGACTTTCATTGAACCCGCAACCACTTAGGGCCACTTCTCACGGAGGTTTCGGGATGTCCACGATGCACGGCACGGCGGCACTGGTGACGGGCGGCAGCCGCGGGATCGGCGCGGCCGCGGCCGTACGGCTCGCCCGGGAGGGCGCCGACGTCGCCTTCACCTACGTCCAGGACGAGGCGCGGGCCGAGGAGGTCGCGGCGCGCATCGAGGCGACCGGCCGCAGGGCACTGCCCCTGCGGGCCGACGCGGCCGACGCCGGGGACGCGGCGGGCGCGGTGAACTGGGCGGCGGACGCCCTGGGCCGGCTCGACGTCCTGGTGAACAACGCCGGTGTCGGTGTCCTCGGCCCGCTGGAGTCCCTGGCCCTCGCGGACGTGGACCGGGTCCTCGCCGTGAACGTCCGGGCGGCGTTCCTCGCCTCGCAGGCGGCGGCCGGGCACCTGCCGGAGGGCGGCAGGATCATCACCGTCGGCAGCTGCATGACCCAGCGGGTGCCGGGACCCGGTGGGGTGCTGTACACGCTGAGCAAGACGGCGCTGATCGGCCTGACGAAGAGCCTCGCGCGGGAGCTGGGCGGCCGCGGCATCACGGCGAACGTCGTCCACCCCGGCCCCATCGACACCGACATGAACCCGGCGGACGGGCCGTACGCGGAGGGCCAGGCGGCCCTGACGGCGCTGGGTCGCTTCGGCACCGCGGAGGAGGTGGCCGCGACGATCGCGTTCCTGGCGGGCCCGGAGGGACGGTACGTGACGGGCGCGGAGTTCTCGGTGGACGGCGGACACGCGGCGTGACGCGCCGGCGCGCGGAGGCAGGGCCCGACTCGATGCACCTGTACGTACGCCCCGCCTCGAAGCGCCCACCCCTGGGCCCCGGGCGAGTGAGCCGAAGGGCGCCGCCGGGGGAACGGCCGTGAGCGCGCGGAGGCCCCCGAGGAACGAGGGGGTCGAGCACGGTCACGGCCGTGAGCCCGGCTGCAGGCGCCCGGAGGCGAACCGAGCCCAAAGATAAGGGCGAGTGAGCCGAAGGGGCGCGCCGGGGGAACAGGGTCGA
>NZ_JBVHZJ010000018.1:30665-91917 GCF_055574655.1 Streptomyces sp. NPDC029956
CGAGCGCGCGGAGCCTCCTGAGGAACGAAGGAGGCGAGCACGGTCGACCCTGTGAGCCCGGCTTCAGCGCCCCGGAGGCGAACCGAGCCCAAAGATAGGGGCGAGTGAGCCGAAGGGGCGCGCCGGGGGAACAGGGTCGAGCGCGCGGAGCCTCCTGAGGAACGAAGGAGGCGAGCACGGTCGACCATGTGAGCCCGGCTTCAGCGCCCCGGAGGCGAACCGAGCCCAAAGATAAGGAGGGCGCACCGGTGCTGTCGGGTCGGTGCGCCCTCGCGCGCCGGGCGGGGTGTCGTGCCCGCCCAGTTCGTGGGGCGGGCCGGGGGCGTACCCCGGCCCGCGTGTGCGTACGGGTCCGGTCAGCCGCCCAGTTCCTGGTGGCGGGCCGTCAGGCGGGCCGTACCGGCGTCCGTGAGGGAGCCGAAGAGGCGGAGGCGGGAGATGCCGCCGTCCGGGTAGATGTCGATCCGCACGCGGGAGCCGACCGCCGGGGTGTCGAGCACGAAGCGGTGGTTGGTGTCGGGCTGGAGGCGGGTCCGGTGCAGGATCTCGGTCCAGTCCTCCGAGCCCTCGGCCGCGACGGACAGCGCGGCCCAGCCGGCGCTGTTGCCCTTGAGGTACGCGGTGTCGATCTCGACGGCGCGGATCTCGGACTCGGCGACGAGCTGGTAGCGGATCCAGTCGTTGCCCTTGTCGCGGCGGCGGCGGGTCTCCCAGCCGTCGTCCATCTTGCGGGAGCGGCCGGGCTGGATGGTGTTGGTGGCCGGGGAGTAGAAGCGGTCGGAGGCGTCCTCGACCTGGCCGCCGTTCTCCAGGGCCGCGAGGTCGAAGGTGCCGAGCACGCCGAGCCACTTCGGGTCGGGGGCGACCTCGCCGTACACGCGGAGGCGGGCGATGCCGCCGTCGGGGTGCTGGTTGACGCGGAGGTGGGTGAAGCGCTGTTCGACGTCGACGGCGAAGCCGTTGGCGGCGTGGCCGCCGACGGCGGTGCGCGGGACGAGCGTCGTCCACTTCACGTCGTCGGCGAGGAGTTCCTCGGGCGAGGGCGAGCCGGGGACGGAGGCGGCCTCGACGGAGACGGCCTGCGGGTAGTTGCCGCGGAAGTGGGCGGTGTCGAGGACGATGCCGCGGACGACGCCGGGCGCGCCGAGCCGTACGAGGGCCCAGTCGTGGTCGTCCTCGGTGGGGTGCGGCTGCTGGGCGGAGATGCCACGGCGGCGGCGGGTCTCCCAGCCGTCCATGATCTTGCCCTTGTGGCCGAAGTGCTCGGGGTCGAACTCGGCGGCCTCGGGCTTGAGCAGGTTCTCGCGCTCGGCGAAGAACTCGTCGTTGGCGGCGATCACGCCCGCGCCGAGGCGCCGGTCGGCGAGGTCGGCGTACTGGGTGAAGGGGAAGTCCGCCGTCCGGTAGTCGGCGTAGGGGTCGCCACCGCCGTAAGGGCTGGCGTCGCCGGTGAAGGAGGGTATGCCGGTGCTCACGGGTCAGTTGTTCCTTTCGAGGAGGCTGCCGGAGGGCTCGGCGAGGGTGCCGTGGTCGGCGATCCGCTCGCCGCGCAGCCAGGTGGAGGTGACGACGCCGTTGAGGGTCTTGCCCGCGTAGGCGGTGATCCGGTTGCGGTGCTGGAGCTCGGCCGGGTCGACGGTGAAGGTGGCCTCCGGGTCGAGGACGGCGAAGTCGGCGTCGCGGCCGGCCTCGATCGCGCCCTTGCGGGTGAGGCCGGCGAGCCGGGCCGGGCCCTCGGACATCCAGCGGACGACGTCCGTCAGGTCGAAGCCGCGGCGGCGGGCCTCGGTCCAGATGGCGGGGAGGCCGAGCTGGAGGGAGGAGATGCCGCCCCAGGCGGACGCGAAGTCGGGCGTCTTGAGGTCGGTCGTGGACGGGGAGTGGTCGGAGACGATGCAGTCGATCGTGCCGTCCGCGAGCCCCTGCCACAGCGCGTCCTGGTTGACGGCCTCGCGGATGGGCGGGCAGCACTTGAACTCGGTGGCACCGTCCGGGATCTCCTCGGCGGTGAGCGTGAGGAAGTGCGGGCAGGACTCGACGGTGATCTTGACGCCCTCGGCCTTGGCGGCGGCGAGGACCGGCAGCGCGTCCGAGGAGGAGAGGTGCAGGACGTGGACGCGGGCGTTGAGCCGGCGGGCCTGGTTGATCAGGTTCTCGATCGCCGTGTTCTCGGCGTCGCGGGGCCGCGAGGCGAGGAAGTCGGCGTACGCGCCGCCGGAGCGCTGGGGCGCGGCGGCGAGGTGGTGGGGGTCCTCCGCGTGCACGATCATCAGGCCGCCGAAGCCGGAGATCTCGGCGAGCGAGGTCGCGAGCTGCTCCTGGTCGAGCTCGGGGAACTCCTCCACGCCGGAGGGCGACAGGAAGCACTTGAAGCCGAAGACACCGGCGTCGTGGAGCGGGCGCAGGTCCTTGACGTTGTCGGGCAGGGCGCCGCCCCAGAAGCCGACGTCGACGTGGGCCTTGGCGCGGGCGACCTCCTGCTTGACGCGCAGGTTCTCCACGGTGGTGGTGGGCGGCAGCGAGTTGAGGGGCATGTCGAGGAGGGTGGTGATGCCACCGGCGGCGGCCGCGCGGGTGGCGGTCCAGAAGCCCTCCCACTCGGTGCGGCCGGGGTCGTTCACGTGGACGTGGGTGTCGACGAGTCCGGGCAGGACGACGTCGTCGCCGACGTCCTCGAGCCGGGCCCCGGCGGGTACCTCCGCGTCGTACGGCAGCACGGCCGCGATCGTCCCTCCGGAGACGGCGATCGACGCCGGGCGTGTCCCCTCGGGGGTGATGACACGCGTCGAGCGCAGGACCAGGTTGACGTCCACCCGTACCCCTCTTCCAGTGCTTCAGGTGCTTCAAGAAAGAAATTCAACGAACTGTTGAAGGAGTCTTCACTTCCGGACGACATGTCGTCAAGGGCACACTTCCAGCATCGCCGCGGATGTCGGGCGCCGCCGGACGCCGCTTGGACGTTTCCACCAAGTGGAATGCAAATTCCGTACAGTAGAACGTAGCTCCGTACAGCCGGAGCCGACCCGGACGCCTCCGGGCCGTCGCCGACACCGGACAAACACGTCCTGACCGGCGCGGACGCCGACACCAGGACCATGTACCCCGGCCGATGGGCCGGTAGGCTGCTGCCTTGCCCGCCTGCCCCGAAAGGACCGTTGACGTGCCGACGTCCAGCGCCAGCACCACCGACGCCGCCAAGCCCGCCGCAAGCGGTGGCGTCCAGTCCCTTGAGCGTGCCTTCGACCTCCTCGAGCGGATGGCCGACGCCGGGGGCGAGGTCGGGCTGAGCGAGCTCTCCGCCAGCAGCGGACTCCCGCTCCCCACCATCCACCGCCTGATGCGCACCCTGGTCGCCTGCGGGTACGTACGCCAGCAGCCCAACCGGCGGTACGCGCTCGGCCCCCGCCTCATCCGGCTCGGCGAGTCCGCCTCCCGCCTCCTCGGCACCTGGGCCCGCCCGTACCTGGCGCGGCTCGTCGAGGAGACCGGCGAGACGGCGAACATGGCGCTCCTCGACGGCGACGAGATCGTGTACGTGGCGCAGGTGCCGTCCAAGCACTCGATGCGCATGTTCACCGAGGTCGGCCGGCGGGTGCTGCCGCACTCGACGGGCGTCGGCAAGGCGCTGCTCGCGCACACCCCGGCGGAAGAGGTCCGCGCACTGCTGGCCCGTACCGGCATGCCGGCGGCGACAGAGAAGACCATCACGACGCCGGAGGGCTTCCTCGACGCGCTCGTCGCGGTCCGCGAGACGGGGTACGCGGTCGACGACAACGAGCAGGAGATAGGAGTCCGCTGCCTCGCGGTCTCGGTCCCGGACTCCCCGACGGCCGCGGCGATCTCGATCTCGGGGCCGGCGGGGCGCGTCACGGAAGCGGCGACGGAGAAGATCGTCCCGATCCTTCAGGAAGTGGCGCGGGAACTGTCGTCGGCGCTGGCGAACACGACGGCCAACGGCGGCGCGTAGCCCTACCGGGCGGGAGCCTGGCCGGGTCGCGGGGCCGCCCGTCCCGACCCGGGCCCCGGTGTCTCGGCAGCCCCGCCGGGTCGCCCCCGGCGGGGCTGCCGTGCGGCTGCGCACCCCGGCACGGGTGCGGCCCCACCCCGCTCGGGGGTCCCTCTGGGCGAAGTCCTCGGGGAAGGAACGGTTGCCCACAGCGAGGGGTCGGCGGGGCGCAGCGCGCGGCAAGGCGGGTGGGGCGCGGCCCAGGAGGGCGGGTGTCGCCTCGGCGGGAGGAAGGGCCGCAGCTGGGCGGGCAGCGGCCCACGGCAAGCCAGGCGCGGCCCGCGGCAAGGCGCGAGGTGGGTTCAGATCCGGGCGGCTTCCGACAGGCGGCCGTCACTGACCTCCACCACCCGCCCCGCACAAGCCGCATGCGTCCGGTCGTGCGTCACCAGTACCGTCGCCGTCCCCCTCCCCACCGTCAGCCCCGCGAGCAGTTCCACCACCGCAGCCCCCCGTTCGTGGTCCAGCGCGCTCGTGGGCTCGTCGACGAGCAGGACCGCCGGCTCGTTCATCAGCGCCCGCGCGATGTTGACCCGCTGCCGCTGTCCCCCGGACAGCTGGTGCGGCCGTCGGCCGGCCAGGTCCGCGAGGCCCACGGCGTCGAGCAGTTCCAGGGCCCTGCCGCGGGCCGACTTCGCCGGCCGGCCCGAGAGGTGCGCCATCACCTGGAGCTGTTCCGCCGCCGTGAGAGAGGGCAGCAGGTTCGGCTGCTGGAACACGATCCCGATCCGTTCCCGCCGCAGCGCCGCCCGCCCGGCCGCGTCCAGCTCCCCCGTCTCCGTACCGTCGACGACGACCCGCCCGCGGTCCGGTGTCACCAGTGTCGCGGCGACCGCGAGCAGGCTGGACTTGCCGGAGCCGGAGGGTCCGACGACGGCCGTGAGGGATCCGGCGGGGACGGTGAGGGAGACCGCGTCGAGCGCGGTCAGCCGGCCGTCGCCGTCCGGGTAGGTGAGGGTGACGGCATCGAGGACGAGACTCATCGGGCACTCCCGAGCGCGGTGAGAGGGTCGACGGCGGTGATCCGCCGGATGGACAGCGCCGCCCCGAGGACTCCGAGCACCACCATCACGGCGGCCGGTCCGAGGACGGTCAGCGGTTCGAGGACGAACGGCACGTTCCCGCCGCTGACCAGCGCCCCGACGCCGACGGCGAGCCCGGTGCCGAGCAGCGTGCCGGCCGTGAGCATCAGGACCGCCTGCCCGAGGGCGTCCTTGAGGAGGTACGGGGTCGAGGCGCCGAGGGCCTTCAGGACGGCCACGTCGCCGCTGCGCTGAATCGTCCAGACGGTGAAGAAGGCTCCTATGACGAGGGCCGAGATGGCGAAGAGGAAGCCGCGCATGAGCTGGAGCGAGCCGTTCTCGGCCTGGTAGGACCCTATGGCGGTGAGGGCGTCGTCGACGGTTCGCGCCTCGGTGCCGACGGCCTCGTCTCCCGCGCCCCAGTCGGTGCCCGCGCCGCCGCGGAGCGCGATGACCGTGGCCTGCTCCTCCGCGCCGGTGCCGCTGTGGCCGAGCCGCTGCCAGTCGTCGAGGGTCGTCCACACGACCGGCGTGTGGCTGTACGAGGCGTCGCCGGCGACCGCGGCGACGGTGAGCTCGAGGGGGCCGAGGCGGACGGGGTCGCCGACGGCGACGTCCAGCTCTTCCGCCGCCGACTCCGAGAGCACGGCCTTCCCGGGGGCGGGCGCCAGGGGTGCGAGCCCGCCGTCCGATGCGGTACCGAAGGCGGAGACGGCGGCGGTGCGGTCCCCGGCGGCGCCGTTGAGCGTCCGGATGGCGAGCGGCGAGGCCGCGGTCACTCCGGGCCGTTCGGCCCACTCGCCCCACTGCTTCTCCGTCACCGTCGAGTTGGTGAAGGAGGCCGACTGCCCGGACGGTGGCGCCGCGAAGGCGAGCCGGTCGGCGGGCAGGCCGGTGATCGCGGAGACGTTCTCCCGCGCGAGGCCGGCGGTCAGTCCGGACAGCAGGCCCACGAGCAGGGTGATCAGCACGATCACGGTGCCCATGAGCGCGAACCGCCCCTTGGCGAATCCGAGGTCTCTCCATGCGACGAACATGCTGACCAGAGTGGTCGGCGCGGCCCCCCACGGGCATCGCGCCACGGATGGCTCCGTCATCAAACTTTTGGTTGAGCCCGGATTGTCTGCCGCTGTCTAGGCTGGAGGGAACATGGACCCCCACTCCTCCCTCCACCCCGCTCCCCCCTCCTCCCTCCACCCCGCCCGGCGGCCTCCGACCTCTGCCCTGCGCGCGCTGCGCGTCTGTCTGCACCTGCTGATGGCGGGGCTGCTCGTCCTCGCGGCGGTACGGGCGGACTCGGCCGCCGGGACGGTGCTCGCGGTGGTGACGGGCGCGGTCTACGCCGCCGGTTCGTCCCTGCCGTCCGTACGGGACTCGCAGCGGGCGGCCGCGGTATGGCTGGGTGTCCTGGGCGTGTGCTGGCTGGCGATGCTGTGGCTGACCCCGGAGGCGCTCTGGGTGGCCTTCCCGCTCTACTTCCTCCAGCTGCACCTGCTGCCGGCCCGCTGGTCGCTGCCGGCGGTCGTGCTGACGGCGGTCGCCGCGATCCTCTCGTACGTGGGGCACGGCGCCGCGCTCAACCCGGGTGTCTTCATCGGGCCGCTGCTCGGTGCGGCGGTCGCGGTGGCGACGGTCCTCGGCTATCACGCGCTGTACCGGGAGAGCGAGCGGCGGCGCCGGCTCATCGAGGAGCTGATCGAGACGCGGGCGGAGCTGGCGGCCGCGGAGCGGCACGCGGGGACGCTCGCCGAGCGGGAGCGGCTCGCCCGCGAGATCCACGACACGCTCGCCCAGGGGCTGTCCTCGATCCAGTTGCTGCTCCGCGCGGCGGAGCGGGCGCTGCCGGCGGACTCCCCCGCGGCGGGCCATATCGACCGGGCCCGGCAGGAGGCCCAGGACAACCTGGCGGAGGCGAGGCGTTTCGTCCGGGCGCTGTCGCCGCCGGACCTGGAGCACGGCTCCCTGGCGGCGGCCCTGGAGCGCCTGTGCGAGCCGGGGGCCGGGCCCCGGGTCCGCTTCTCCGTCAGCGGTACGCCGGTCGAGCTGCCGACCCCCTACGAGGTGGCGCTGCTCCGTATCGCCCAGTCGGCGCTCGCGAACACGGTGCGGCACGCGGGCGCGTCGCGCGCGGAGATCACCCTGTCGTTCATGGACGCCTCGGTGACCCTGGACGTGGTGGACGACGGCGAGGGGTTCGAACCCGGCGCGGTACGGACCTCGTCCGACGGCGGATTCGGGCTGCCGGCGATGCGCTCGCGCGCGGAGTCGCTGGGCGGCACGTTCACCGTCGAGTCCGCCCCCGGCCAGGGGACGGCCGTCGCCGTCTCCCTCCCCCTCCCCGCTGGAGCGTGAAGAGCATGACCATTCGTCTTCTGCTGGCCGACGACCACCCCGTCGTACGGGCGGGCCTGCGCGCGGTCCTGGACACGGAGCCGGACTTCGCCGTCGTCGCGGAGGCGGCGACCGCCGAGCGCGCGGTGGAGCTGGCGGCGGCCGGGGGTGTGGACGTGGTCCTGATGGACCTGCAGTTCGGCTCCGGGATGCACGGTTCGGAGGCGACGGCGGCGATCACGGCGGCGCCCCGCGGGCCGAAGGTGCTGGTCCTGACCACGTACGACACGGACGCGGACATTCTGGCGGCGGTGGAGGCGGGCGCCTCCGGCTATCTCCTGAAGGACGCGCCGCCGGAGGAACTGGCGGCGGCGGTCCGCACGGCGGCGGCAGGACAGTCGGCTCTCGCCCCGGCGGTGGCGCACCGTCTGATGGACCGCATGCGGACCCCGGCGGAGGCGCTGACCAAGCGCGAGCTCGAGGTGCTCCAGCTGGTGGGCGAGGGCCTGTCGAACCAGCAGATCAGCAAGGTGCTGTTCCTGAGCCAGGCGACGGTGAAGTCCCATCTGGTGCACGTCTTCGCGAAGCTGGGGGTGGACTCCCGTACGGCGGCGGTGGCGGCGGCGACGGCCCGCCGCCTGATCAGGCGCTAGAACGACGGCCACGGCAGACCGGACCCACCACCGCCGCCGCCACCGCGCGCCCGTCGCGCCATCGCCGCCACCGCGCACCCGTCAGTCGACAGGCCCCCGGGGCGCGGGCGGGCCGAAGAGTTCCACCGCCCGCCGGACTCCGGCGAGCCCTTCCGCGAGCGCGCTGACGGACCCGACCGATCCCGCGACGAGCAGCAGCGAGCGGCGCAGCCGACGTACCTCGGGGGCTCCGCTGAGCGCCATCGCGTCGAGCGCGGCGAGTTCGTCCTCGGCGATGCCCCGGTCGGCGAAATCGACCCGGTGGGCTGCCAGTTCACGTCGGAGCCGGGACACGGCGGACCGCAGTTCGGCCACCCTCGGGTCCATGCCCTCGCCGGTCACTCGCCTCTGCCCCACGCTTCGCAACATGGTTCTCCCCCTCGCACGACACTGTGCGCAGAACTCCATACTCCGAGCACCCGGAGCAGCGCTCCGAGCCGACCCCCGGGCGGTGGTCGGGCGCCGTGAGTTGCGGGTCAGTTAACTCCTTCGCCACCCCACCGCGCCACCCTTCGCCCGGGTAATTCAGGCGACCGTGTGATTCCGCCTGATGAGGTATGCAGTCCCCATGACAACAGTGCATGACCGAACAGATGTCCACCGGCCGCGTGTCGCCGGGCTGCTGCTCGCCGCCGGAGGCGGGCGGCGGCTCGGCGGGCGGCCGAAGGCACTGCTCACGCATCGGGGGCGGCCTCTCGTCGAGTACGCCGTGGGGGTGCTGCGGGCGGCCGGGTGCGAGGTGGTGCATGTGGTTCTGGGGGCGTCGGCCGAGGTCGTACGGGAGCGGGCGGAGCTGCCCGGGTGTGTGCTCGTGGACAACCCGGAGTGGGCCGAGGGGATGGGCACCTCGCTGCGGGCGGGGCTCGTCTCGCTGGGCGCCGATCCGCGCGGGGTCGACGCGGCGCTCGTCCTGCTGGTCGACCAGCCGGGGATCGGGGCGGAGGCGGTGGCCAGGGTCCGGGCGGCGTACGTCTCGCGGGATTCGCTGGCGGCGGCCTCGTACGACGGGCAGCGGGGTCATCCGGTGCTGTTCGGCGCAGGGCACTGGGCGGGGATCGCCGAGCTCGCGGTCGGCGACCGGGGTGCGCGGGACTATCTGGCGGCGCACCGGGATGCGATCACCCCGGTCGACTGTTCGGATGTGGCCGAGCCCTATGACATCGACACCGAGGAGGATCTGGCGCACTTGGAGTGAACGGCGTGGCACCCAGCGCCGTGGTCTGTCGATCCGGAGAATCTCGACATCAACAAACCATTGAACTTCCACCATGAGGAAACTAGTATCCACTGTTCAGAAGCGCCTGTCCGTTCAGAAGGCGCTTGCGGCCGTATCTCGGCGCCTGCGGCACTGCGTGCCGTCCCGCGACGCCCGGCGGCCGTCTGGCACCGCCCGTGAAGTCCGCTGAAGGAAGTGACAGTTCATGTCCGCACCAGCGCCGTCCCCCCTGGCCGTCGTCGATGCCGAGCCCCTGCCGCGCCAGGAAGAGGTGCTCACCGAGGCCGCCCTGGCCTTCGTCGCCGAACTGCACCGGCGGTTCACCCCGCGCCGGGACGAGCTCCTCGCCCGCCGAGCGGAGCGTCGCGCCGAGATCGCCCGCACGTCCACCCTGGACTTCCTGCCGGAGACCGCGGCGATCCGCGCCGACGACTCGTGGAAGGTCGCGCCGGCCCCGGCGGCCCTGAACGACCGCCGTGTCGAGATCACCGGCCCGACCGACCGCAAGATGACGATCAACGCCCTCAACTCCGGCGCGAAGGTCTGGCTCGCCGACTTCGAGGACGCCTCGGCGCCGACCTGGGAGAACGTGGTCCTGGGCCAGCTCAACCTGATCGACGCGTACTCCCGGAAGATCGACTTCACGGACCCGCGCTCGGGCAAGTCGTACGCCCTCAAGCCGGCCGGCGAGCTGGCCACGGTCGTCATGCGGCCCCGCGGCTGGCACCTGGAGGAGCGTCACCTCACCTTCGACGGCCGCCCGGTCCCCGGCGCGCTCGTCGACTTCGGCCTGTACTTCTTCCACAACGCCCAGCGGCTGATCGACCTCGGCAAGGGCCCGTACTTCTACCTCCCGAAGACGGAGTCGCACCTGGAGGCCCGCCTCTGGAACGAGATCTTCGTCTTCGCCCAGGACTACGTCGGCATCCCGCAGGGCACCGTCCGCGCCACGGTCCTCATCGAGACCATCACGGCCGCGTACGAGATGGAGGAGATCCTCTACGAGCTCCGCGACCACGCAGCCGGCTTGAACGCGGGCCGCTGGGACTACCTGTTCTCCATCGTGAAGAACTTCCGTGATGGCGGCGCCAAGTTCGTCCTTCCGGACCGCAACGCGGTCACGATGACGGCCCCGTTCATGCGCGCGTACACCGAGCTCCTCGTGCGCACCTGCCACAAGCGCGGCGCGCACGCGATCGGCGGCATGGCGGCGTTCATCCCGTCCCGCAAGGACGCCGAGGTCAACAAGGTCGCGTTCGAGAAGGTCAAGGCCGACAAGGACCGCGAGGCCGGCGACGGCTTCGACGGCTCGTGGGTCGCCCACCCCGACCTGGTCCCGATCGCGATGGCCTCCTTCGACGCCGTCCTCGGCGAGAAGCCGAACCAGAAGGACCGCCTCCGCGAGGACGTCTCCGTCGCGGCCGGCGACCTGATCGCCATCGACTCGCTGGACGCGAAGCCCACCTACGCGGGCCTGGTGAGCGCCGTGCAGGTCGGCACGCGCTACATCGAGGCGTGGCTGCGCGGCCTCGGTGCCGTCGCCATCTTCAACCTGATGGAGGACGCGGCGACCGCCGAGATCTCGCGCTCGCAGATCTGGCAGTGGATCAACGCGGGTGTCGAATTCGAGCACGCCGGAGAGACGGTGAAGGCCACCCCCGAACTGGCCCGCAAGGTCGCCGCCGAGGAACTGGCCGCGATCCGCGCCGAGATCGGCGAGGAGGCCTTCGCGGCCGGCAAGTGGCAGCAGGCCCACGACCTGCTGCTGCACGTCTCGCTCGACGCGGACTACGCGGACTTCCTGACGCTCCCCGCGTACGAGCAGCTGGTCGGCTGATCTCGGAGCAGAACGGCTGACCCGACGGCCCGCACAGCGGTCGGACAGCATCTGAGCAGGGCTTCGTCCCCGGTGTCGCACAGCACCGGAGAGGGGGCCCTGTTCCCGTTCCTGTGGGATCACAGGGGACGTGACGGAACCGAGATATGCAGCTACCTAGCGGTAACAAGCCAGTGGGTGACAGATTCCGCCATGCCACCGGCCGGCGGCTGTCCCCCACGTCACTGCGTACCGCAGGAGCACAGCCATGCCTTCGTCCCCCCACCGTGCGCTGCGCGCACTCCTGGCACTGTGTACCGCCGCCGGGCTCGCCTCCGTCGCCGCCCCCTCCGCCCAGGCCTCCCCCGGCACGGGTCCCACCGCAGTCGTCGCCATGGGCGACAGCTACATCTCCGGGGAGGCCGGCCGCTGGCTGGGCAACAGCCTCACCAACGCGGGGAACCGCACCGGCACCGACCGGGCCTGGACGGGCAGCGGTTACGACCCGTCCCGGGTGTACGGCACCACCGCGGGCGGCTGCCATCGCTCGGACACCGCGGAGGTGAAGAGCGCGGGGGCCGTCGCGAGCTCCCTGATCAACCTGGCCTGCTCGGGCGCGACGACCGACAACGTCTTCCGTGCCTCGCAGGGCGGTCAGCCCTACAAGGGCGAGGCCCCGCAGGCCGACCAGCTCGCGGCCGTCGCCGCCTCGCACGACGTGGAGCTGATCGCGCTCTCCATCGGCGGCAACGACCTCGGCTTCGCCGACATCATCGCCACCTGCGCCAAGGACTACATCGTCTGGTACTCGTACTGCCACGACGACCAGCAGGCAGAGGTCGACGCCCGGATCGACGGCGTGATGGCGGACGTCGGCCGCTCGGTCGACGAGATCCGGGCCGTGATGACGGGCGCCGGATACACCTCGTCCGACTACCGGATCGTCCTCCAGTCCTACCCCTCCCCCATCCCCCGCGCCTCCGAGAACCGCTACGGCGAGAGCGGCTGGACCCGTACGAACACCGGCGGCTGCCCCTTCTGGAACGGCGACTCCGACTGGGCCCGCGACTCCCTCGTCCCGCAGCTGGCGAACCGCCTCAAGGGCGTCGCGGCGGCCAAGGGCGTGCAGTTCATGGACCTGCGGGACGCGCTCCAGGGGCGTGAGGTGTGCGCCAGGGCGAGCCGTCAGGTGACGTCGACGTCGCCGGCGTCGGGGACGACGAGCGAGTGGGCGCGCTGGATCGACAGCCAGAGCACGCAGGGACTCGTCCAGGAGTCCATGCACCCCAACGCCTACGGTCAGCAGGCCCTCGGCCGCTGCCTGGCCCTGGTCCACGCCCGCCCGACGGGCAACCACAGCTGCCGGAACACGGCGGGGTCGGGACCGTCGGCGATGTACCTCACGGCGGGGTAGCGACAGAGCGGGGCAGGCGCCGCAGCGCCTGCTACGGCGCCAGGCCGAGCGGGCCGAGGACCCGTTCGGCCTCGTGCCGGTCCGCCGCCCGCATCGCCCGGACCAGCGCGGCGGAACCACCCGGCCAGGCGGCCGCCGCCGTGTCGAAGGCGGCACGGCGGGACTCCAGAGGCCCCTTCTTGGCGGGCAGCGCGTCGAGGACGAACAGCGCCCGTGCCGCGATGCCCACCTGGATCAGGTCGGAGGGCTCTCCGCCTGCGCGGAGGGCCTGATGGGCGTACGCGCCGATCACCGGGTCGCGGAGGGCCGCGCGCAGCGCATCGGGCGGGGCGGCGGCGGTGTCGAGGACGCCGAAGAGCCCACGGGTGGCGGCGGCGTCCGGAGTGCCGGCGTGGACGGTGCCGAGGGCGGTCAGCAGCAGGGACCAGGCGTCGGCGGTGTTCCCGCGCGCGTGGAGCCAGTCGGCGAGCACGCGCGAGGCCACGCACGTGGGCCAGCCCACGGCGGCGGCGACCGCCTCGGTGGCGGACCACGCCCTGGCCTCGGCGGTGTCGGGGGCGGCGATCCCGCGGACCCCGAGGAGATAGCGGACGACGCCGGCGCCGCGCGGGGTGAGCCCGAAGGCGTCGCCGGAGCGGAAGACCAGGCCGGTGGCGGCGAGTCGGTCCAGGACCGCGGCGAGGTCGCGGGCCGGGCCCTCCAGCCGGGCCCGGTCGGTCTCCGTCAGATCGGTCGTACCGAGGAGCCGTACGAGTTCGAAGACGGGCGGGACGAGGTGCGAGGACTCGAACGCCCCGTCCGGTACCGCCGCCGGTACGGGTACGGGCAGGTCCTCCACGGCCGGATCGACGGTCCAGTCCTCGTATTCGGCGGCCTTGCGGGCGACGGACTCGGCCGAGCAGCCGCGCCGGTAGACCACGTACAGCAGATGCGGCGCCTCGCCCCCGTAGGGCTCGAACTCCTCCTCGGACAGCTCCTCGACGGCCGTGATGAGGGTGTCGGCGTCCTCCTCGACCGGACCCGCCTCGATCGCGGGCGGCGGGGGTACGGGCACGGCGATGTCGCCGTAGTGGTCGAGGTGCTCGTCCAGGAGGGCGTCGGCCAGGACGAGGTGGGGGAAGTCGTCGGGCCCGGGCGCGAAGCGCGCGTACGGCCCGGCGAGCTGCTCGGCGAGTCCGGCGGCGGTCCACCGGTCCTGGAGCGCGGCGGCCACCTGCCCGATGCCGGTCGCGACGGCGTGGTCGGTGAGCAGCGGCCCGGCGGCGGGCGGCACCTCCGCGTCCCGTACGTACGCGCGCGTGAGGGCCTCGGCGAGCAGGACGTCGGCGAGGGCGGTACGCCCCATGAGGTCGGCCCGGTGCACCCCGTCGGGCAGCGGCGCCCCGTCGAGGGCGGCGAGCCGGCGCCGTACGTCCTCGGCGTCGGCGAGGTCGGCTCCGCAGGAGCGCAGGAGCTGGGCGTACCACCGGTGCCAGGTCAGGTTCCCCGGGTCGGTCATCGCCCGCTCGAAGTCCGCGGCGGCCTCCCGGACGGCCACGGCGACCTGCTCGCCCCGGGCTCCGTCGAAGCGTGCCGCGAGCCGGCCGACCACGGCGGGATAGACGGCGAGCGCCCCGGGCGGTGCGTACACGAACGTCGGCAGGTCCTCGACGAGCAGCTGCCGTACGAGCCCGGGTGTCGGCTCGGGCACCCCCGACTCCCGGTCGGCCCCCCGGAGGGCGAGGAGGCCCAGCACCGCCTCGGCGGCACGCACGAAATCGGGATCGCGGCGCTCGGGTGCTCCGTCGAGGAAGCTGTCGAGCCCGGTGTTGGTGAGAACGGTCTCGGCCACGCTTCCCAGGGTAGTTCGGCGGGGGACGAATCGGACGTACGACGCAGGGGTGCGCCGGAGGAATCACCGGTGTCCCGGGCGCCTCCGGAGGGCTCGGACCACCTGAGTTCCGCGCGGGATGCGGGCCCGCGCGCCGCCGGGCGCCCGGTCGGCCGACGCCCTCGGTGCCCCGTTCCGGCCGATCCCCGGGTCCGACTCCGGGCGCCCCTCCGGGCGCGTCCGCGGTGCCGTCAGCGCACCGCCACCGTCCGGGGTGCCGAGAAGTCGCCCCAGGTGCCGTCCGGGAGTTGGGCACGGAGGGTGACGGTGTAACGGGTGCCCGGGGGGTCCTGGACCGGGAAGGTGTAGGTGGCGCGGCCGGGGGGCGGGGCGGTGCCCCAGATGACGGTGGTCGCGAAGCGGCCGTTGAGATGGAGTTCGTGGTGGGTCACGGGGGCGCCCGTGTCCGGTGGGGTCCAGGTGACGGTGATCTCGCCCTTGGCCGCGGTCGCGGTGAGGCGGGTGGGGGCGGTGTTCGCGGGCGCGCCCGCGGACGGGGCCGTGGTGAGGTCGGCGGGGGCGCTGTCCGGGGAGGAGTTCTCGGCGGCGTCGCGGGCGCGGACGGTGAACGCGTAGGCGGTGCCGGGGCGCAGGCCGGTGACGTGGGCGGTGGTGGCGGTGCCGGGGACGGTGTGGATGCGGGTGTCGGCCTGGTAGACGTCGTACGCGGTGACCTCGGTGTCGTCCTTCGCCGCGGACCAGCGGAGGGTCACGGCGCGGCTGCCGTCGGGGGTCGCGCGAAGTGCGGCCGGCGTGGTGGGGGGCGTGCGGTCCTCGGCGGCGGCGCGGAGGGTGGTCGCGGTGACGGTGGCGCTGGGGGGTGAGACGTTGCCGGCGGCGTCCCGGGCCCGGACGGTGAAGCGGTGGAGGGCGGCGGGGGCGAGGCCGACGACGTCGGTCATCAGGGTGGTGGCGGGGAGGTCCTTGACCTTGCGGCCCTCGCTGTAGACCGCGTACCCGGTGACGGCCCGGTCGTCGGTGGCCGCGCTCCACATCACGTGGACGGTACTGGCGCTGCCCGCCGTCGCGGTGACCCCGGAGGGGACGGTCGGGGCGCGGGTGTCCTTGGCCTCGGGAACGGCGGCGCCGGAGCACCCGGCGAGGGTGAGCGTCAGCGCGAGGGCAGTCAACAGGCTTGCGGCGAGCGGGCGTTGCACGGGCCGGCCTCCGTCCGTCGGAAAGGTCCAGACCTATATCGCACAGTCGGGCCGGTTGCGGCAAGGGGGCGTTGTCAGTGGTGTGCGCTTCACTGAGAACATCACTCTCCGTAGTCGAATCTGGGGGAATCATGACGGACCGTACGACCTATGTGAGCCACGCCGGGGTACGCCGCCGCGGCTGGAGCGACACGATGGTGCGGAAGCTGCTCGGCACACCCGACGCACAGGGCCGCGACCCGCGCCGATGGTCCCCCGCCCCCCTGCGGCTGTACCTCCTGGCGCGGGTCGAAACGGTGGAGCGGACACCCGAGTTCGCCGAGACGTCGGCGCTCTCACCCGCCCGCTCCTCGGCCGCCGCGGCCCACGCCGAACGACGCAGGGCTGCCGTCCTGGCCGCGATCCGCGCGGAACCGATCGAGGTTCCCCGGCTCCCCGGACCCGAGCTGGAGCGCCGGGCGGTCCGCCACCGGCAGCTCCTGGGGGCGCGGAGTCCCGGGACGCCAACGGGAGGCGGGGCTCCGGCCTGCGCGCTCGTACGGTGGCAGGTGAGCTACCTCCGGCACGCCCTCGCGCGGTACGAGGCGCTGCTCGACGGCCTCTACGGGGACACCGGGCGCGGGGAGGCCGAGCGGCTGCTGCGGCGCCGGCTGTACGAGGCGATCGGCGCGGCGTATCCGGCGCTGGCTCAGGAGTGCCGTCGCAGGATCGCGGTGGAGCGATGAGCGGGCCGAGCGGGCGAGCGGGCGAGGCTCCCTTCGGTGCCGGCACCCGCGAGCGTCAGCCGTGCAGCCGGCCGGCGATCGCCCGGCAGGCCGCGGGGATCGGGGCCACGATCCTCACCGCGCACCGGGTGCGGAGCTCCTCCGCCGCGTCGCCCAGCGGGCCGCCGCCGATGACGACCGCCCGCGCCCCGTCCCGCTCCACGCACGCGCGGACCGCCCGCTCCAGTTCGTCGAGGAGCGACTCCGGTTCGGCGGAGAGGTGTTCGGGGCCGCCCGTGGTCAGGCGGAGGCCCGTGTACCGGTCGGCGAGGCCGAGGGCCGTCACACGGGCCGCGATGGACTCGGCGAGGAGCGGTGTCGTGGTGGCGATACCGAAGGGGGTGCCGCCGGCGGCCGCCTCCCCGAGGGCGGCCTCGCCCAGGCCCACCACGGGTACGTCGGTGGCCGCGCGCAGTTCCGCCGCGCCCGGGTCGCCGAAGGCTCCGACCAGGAGGGCCGCGCAGTCGCCGGCGGCCGTGGCGCGGAGGCCCGCGGCGACGACCTCCCGGGCGGCGGCGTCCAGCGCGGCGGGGTCGGTGAGCATGCGCGGGCCACGGGTCACCGTCACGCCGCGGACGGGGAAGGCGCCGCCCAGGGCGCGTCGGGCGAGGGCGGTCATCATCGCGGTCGTGGCGGTGGAGGTGTTGGGGTTGATCAGCACCACGGCCCCGGGCCCCGCGGCGTGCGCGGGGACCGGGGCGTGCGGTGGGGCAGCGGGCGGGTTCAGTGGACGTGCGCCGCCTTCGCCGTGTGGCTGCCGGAGATCTCCTCGCCGGGCTCCATCGGAGCGGTGACGTCGTCGTCGTCCCGGCCCCGGCCCAGGTGGTTGAAGACCACGTTGAGCAGGACGGCCGCGACGCAGCCGGTCGAGATGCCCGAGTCCAGGATGATCTTCGCGGTCTCCGGGAAGGCGTGGTAGAACTCCGGCGCGGTGATCGGGATGATGCCGACGGCCAGCGAGACGGCCACGATGAGGACGTTGTTGTCCTTCTCGAGTCCGGCCTTGACCAGGGTCTGGATGCCGCTGGCGGCGACCGAGCCGAAGAGGACGACGCCCGCGCCGCCGAGGACCGGCCGGGGGACGACCGAGATCAGCGAGGCGGCGACCGGCGAGAGGCCCATCAGGACCAGGAAGCCACCGCCGCAGGCGACGACGAAGCGGCTGCGGATCCGGGTCATGGCGACCAGACCGATGTTCTGCGCGAAGGCGCTGCACATGAAGCCGTTGAAGAGCGGGCTGATCGCGGAGCCGAGGGTGTCGGCGCGCAGCCCGGCCGCGATGGTCTTCTCGTCGGCGGGCCGTTCGACGATCTCGCCGAGGGCCAGCATGTCGGCGGTCGACTCGGTCATGGAGACCAGCATGACCACGCACATCGAGATGATCGCGGCGAGGGCGAACTGCGGGCCCCCGAAGTGGAACGGCGTCGGGAAGCCGACGATGTCCGCCTCGGTCACCGGGGAGAAGTCGGTGACGCCGAACGGGATGGCGATGACGGTGCCGATGACGAGGCCGAGGAGGACCGCGATCTGCTTGACGAAGCCGCGGGTGAAGCGGCGGAGCAGGAGGACGACGACGAGTGTGACGGCGGCCAGCGAGAGGAACGTGGTCGAACCGTAGTCCTCGGCCGCGGGGTTGGGACCCTGCGCCCAGCCGAAGGCGACCGGGAGGAGGGAGACGCCTATGAGGGTGATCACGGTGCCGGTGACGACCGGCGGGAAGAACCGCACGAGCCGGGAGAACCAGGGGGCGGCGAGGAAGCCGAGGAGGCCGGCGACGATGATCGCGCCGAAGATCACGGGGAGTGCGTCGGCCTTGTCGTCGGTGGTGTCGACGATGGCGAGCATCGGCGCGACGCCGGCGAAGGTGACGCCGTTGACGAAGGGGAGCCGGGCGCCGATCTTCCAGACCCCGAGCGTCTGGAGGAAGGTCGCGAGCCCCGCGGTGAAGAGGCTGGCTCCGGTCAGGAAGGTGAGTTCGGTACCGGAGAGGCCGACGGCCGCTCCGACGATCAGGGGCGGGGCGACGACGCCCGCGTACATGGCGGCCACGTGCTGGAGGCCGCTGGTGAGCATCTTCAGTGGGGGCAGCGTCTCGTCGACCGGATGCGTCTCACGGTCGTCGGGGGCGGAGCCTGCGTCTTGTGCATTGCGAACCTGGGGCTTGGCGGCCACGGCGGTTCCTCCGGTCGGTTACACGTCGGCGGTGACGCGGGGTTCAGGGAGGTGGTGCAAGCGGTGCGGGTGCAGGAGGTGCGGCTCGTTGCGGGGGTGGTGCTCAGCAGGGGTGACACGGTGCGCGCGGGGAGTCGCGACGCGGAACGGGGCGCCCGGTGGGGGGCGGGCGGTATCACCGTCCCGGGAGGTGCCGTACGTCTTCTGCGTACGGCACCTCCCGGTCGGGCTGCCGCGGACCCCGCTCGGGTCCGCGGCGACCGACCGAGGGCCGTCCCCCTCGGTCGGACTCCATGGGGAGGGTCAGCCCTGGGCCGCGATGCGGGCCAGACGCTGGGCCTCCGCGCGCGCGTCGCGCGCGATGGTGTCCTCGTCGACGGTGAGCAGTCGGTTGTTCTCGACGATCTGCTTGCCGTTGACGAAGGAGGCCGTGACCGGGGCCGCCGCGCCGAAGACGATGGCGGTGACCGGGTCGGCGATGGTGGAGTGGCCGAGGCCGTCGATCTTCCACAGGACGAAGTCGGCGAGCTTGCCGGCCTCGAGGGAGCCGATGTTGTCGGCGCGGCCGAGGACCTGCGCACCGCCGTAGGTGCCGAGGCGGAGGGCCTGGCGGGCGTTGAGCGCGGCCTCGCGGTGGGCGCCGAGCCGGTTGATGAGGAGCGCGTTGCGCAGCTCGGTGTGGAGCTCGCCGGACTCGTTGGAGGCGGTGCCGTCGACGCCGAGGCCGACGGGTACGCCCGCCTTCAGCATGTCGGGGACGCGGGCGATGCCGGCGGCGAGACGCGCGTTGGACGAGGGGCAGTGCGCCACACCGGTCTTGGTGCGGGCGAAGGCCGCGATGTCGGAGTCGTTCATGTGGACGCAGTGCGCCATCCACACGTCCTCGCCGAGGAAGCCGGTGGACTCGAAGTAGTCCGTCGGGCCCATGCCGAACAGCTCGTGACAGAACTTCTCCTCCTCCACGGTCTCCGAGCCGTGGGTGTGCATGCGCACACCCAGGCGGCGGCCGAGCGCGGCGCCCTCCCGGAGGAGTTCGGTGGAGATGGAGAAGGGCGAGCAGGGGGCGACGGCGACCTGGGTCATCGCGTCGAAGGAGGCGTCGTGGTACTTCTTCACCGTCTCCTCGGTCGCGGCGAGCGCGCCCTCGGTGGTCTCGACGGCGAAGTCCGGCGGCAGGCCGCCGTCCTTCTCGCTGCGGTCCATGGAACCGCGGGCGAGGGTGAAGCGGACGCCCATCTCGGAGGCGGCGCCGATGATGGCACCGGACAGGTCGCCGGAGTTCACCGGGTACACGTAGTGGTGGTCCATGGCGGTGGTGACACCGCCGCGGGCCATCATGGCCAGCGAGCCCTGCGCCGCGGCGCGCACCATCTGCTCGTCGATCCGCGCCCAGGTCGGGTAGAGGGCGACGAGCCAGTTGAAGAGGTTGTGGTCGGTCGCCAGGCCCCGGGTGATCCACTGGTAGAAGTGGTGGTGGGTGTTGACGAGACCGGGCGTGACGAGATGGCCGGTGGCGTCGATGCGCCGGACCACGTTCTCCAGGCCCTCGGGAGCCGTGCCGGCGCCGATGGACTCGATCTTGTTGTCCGCGACGACGAGGTAGCCGGAGGCGTACTCGGTGTCGTTCGCGTCGACGGTCGCGATCGCCGCGTTCTCGATGACGATGCGCTGGGCTGCCGAAGGTGCTGCCATGGCGGTGCTTCCTTCATTCCTCGGGGGTGGTGTGGGCACGGCAGGACCCTAGGAGGATTTGAGTGCCGGAGCCGTATGACGGCTCCGGGTGCCGAGATGGTGGAAGAACAGATTCAGCAGGACGGCGACGAGCGCGCCGGCGCTGATGCCGGAGCCGAGCACGGTCTGCGCCCAGGCGGGGAACTCGGCGTAGAAGGTGGGCGCGGCGAGCGGGATGATGCCCGCTCCGAGCGCGACGGCCACCAGGATGATGTTGGAGCTGTCGTCGAGTCCGGCTTCCGACAGGGTGCGGATGCCGCTGACCGCGATGGAGCCGAAGAGGACGATGCCGGCGCCGCCGAGGACGGGCATCGGGACCATGGAGACGACCGCGCCGAGGACCGGGAAGGCGCCGAGGACCAGGAGGGCGCCGCCGGCGACGGCGACCACGTACCGGGAGCGCACCCGGGTCAGCGAGACGACGCCGACGTTCTGGGCGAAGGCCGAGGTCGGGAAGCCGCCGAAGACGGGGCCGATCAGGGTGGCGATGCCGTCGGTGCGCAGTCCGCGGGTGATGGTCCGGCCGTCGCTGCGCCGCTCGCAGATCTCGCCGAGGGCGAGCATTCCGGCGCTGGACTCGGTCATCAGGACCAGCATCACGATGCACAGGGAGAGGATCGCGGCGGGCTGGAACTCGGGGGCGCCGAAGGCGAAGGGGGCGGGCAGCGCCGCGACGGGCGCCTCGCGCAGGGCGGTGAAGTCGGCCATCCCGAAAGGGATCGCGGCGAGGGTGCCGATGAAGAGGCCGAGCAGCAGGGCGATCTGCCTGACGAAGCCCTTGCCGAAGCGCTGGAAGAGCAGGATGACGACGAGGGTGAAGCCGGCGAGTGCCAGGTACTTCATGGCGCCGAAGTCGGCGGCGGTCCTGTCGCCGCCCTGCGCCCAGCCGACGGGCACGGGCATCAGGGTGACCCCGATGAGGGTGATGACGACGCCGGTGACGAGCGGCGGGAAGAAGCGCAGGAGTCTGCCGAAGAAGGGGCCGACGGCGAGGCAGAACACTCCGGCGACCATCACCGCGCCGTAGATGGCGGGGAGTTGATGGCCGGGGGCGCTGGTCTCGGCGATGGCGAGCATCGGCGCGATGCCGGCGGAGGAGGCGGCGTTGACGAACGGCAGCCGGTTGCCGGCGAAGCCGCGGACACCGAGCGTCTGCAGGATGGTCGCGCAGCCGGCGATGAGCAGGCTGGCGGCGATGAGCCGGGTCATCCCGGCCGCGTCCAGGCCGACGGCCTGGCCGATGATGAGCGGAGGGGTGACCACGCCGGCGTACATGGCGGCGATGTGCTGGAGCGCCGCGGGGACGAGCCGCGAGGCAGGAAGCTTTTCGTCCACCGGGTGGACCTGGTCGGTCGTGTCCGGCAGGGTGGAACACGGGCCTTCGGCGGGTGCTGGCCCCTTTGCTGGCTGTGCCATGAGAATCCCTCCGGTCCGGCGCGGCCCCCGCCCGACTGCGGGCGGGCGGGGGCCGGTCACGCGGACGCCGCTTAGAGGTTGGTCATGTCGACCGGGATCTGCGCCGTGGCTCCGTCGCGGAGGACGGTGGCCTCGATGAGGCCGTACATGCGGTCGGCGGCGTAGTAGACCTCGTTGTCGTTCTTGAGGCCGAAGGGCTCGAGGTCGACCAGGAAGTGGTGCTTGTTCGGGAGCGAGAAGCGGACTTCGTCGATCTCGGAGCGGTGGTTGATGATGCGCGTGGCCATCTGGTACAGCGTCTGCTGGAGGGAGTACGAGTACGTCTCCGAGAAGGCCTCGAGCATGTGCTTCCTGGTCTGCTCGTAGGACCGCTCCCAGTTGGGCATGCGCTGCTCGTCGTCGGTCCAGTTGAAGCGCCAGCGGGCGGAGACCTGCGTGGCCAGGATGCGGTCGTACGCCTCCTGGAGCGTCGTGTACTGGTCCTTGATGTAGCCCCAGAACTCCGAGTTGGTGGAGTTCATGACGACGAGGTCCTTGAGGCCGGAGATGATCTCCCACCGCTCACCGTCGTAGGTGATCTGGGTGACCCGCGTCTCCTGGCCCTTGCGGGCGAAGGAGTGGTTGACCTCGTCGGCGCCGATGAACTTGGAGTTGGCCTCGGAGGACGCGATGCGCTCCCAGGAGTACTCCTCGATCCGGATGCGCGCCTTCCTGATCGGCTCCTGGCTCGTCACGAAGTGGCGGGCGAGGTGGATGCCGAACTGCTCGGCGGACTCGATGCCGTACTCCTTGGCGAACGCGAAGATGGTGTTCTTCGTCGTGTCGGTGGGGAGGCAGTGGGCGTTGGAGCCGGTGAGGTGGACGTCGTCGAGGTCGCCGGAGAGGGCGACGGAGACGTTCAGGTCCTTGATGTGGTGGGTGTCGCCGTCCCGCGTGATCTTGACGACGCGGTTCTCTGCTTTGCCGTACTGGTTCTGGCCGAGAATCGTGGGCATGTCTGCTAGCTCCCTCGGTATACGGAGTAGCCGAACGGGTTGAGCAGCAGCGGTACGTGATAGTGCTCGCCCGGCGTGACGGCGAACGTGATCGCCACCTCCGGGAAGAACGCACCGCTGTCCCTTACGCGGGGGGCGTCCTGCTGCGCCTCGGCTTGCTTCTTGGAGAAGTACGACTCGACCTCGAAGTCGAGGCGTACGTGGGTGGTGCCCTCCGGCAGCGCCGGCAGGTCCTTGCAGCGCCCGTCCGCGTCGGTGGCGGAGCCGCCGAGCGCGACCCACTCCGCGTCGAAGCCGCTGCGGGCCGCGAGCGTGATGGCGACGCCCTCGGCGGGGCGGCCGATGCTGGTGTCCAGGATGTGGGTGGACACCGAGGCCGTGGTGTCGGTGCTCATGCGGAGCTCTCTTCCTCGGAGGTCTCTACGAGACGGGTCAGCCGGATGCGGTTGATCTTGCCCAGTTCGGTGCGGACGATCTCCCGCTCCTCCTCGGGCGAGTTGCCGATCCGCTGCCGGAGCGCGTCGCGCATCTGCTCGCCGGTCCGGCCGGTGGCGCAGATGAGGAAGACGTGTCCGAACGTGTCCTGGTAGGCCAGGTTGAGTTCGAGCATCTCGGCCTTGAGCTCCGCGGAGGCGCCGGCCATCCCGCTCTGTTCGCGGGAGGAGGTCGGGTCCCCGGCCTTCGGACGACCGATCGGCGGGTGCCCCGCCATCGCCTCGGCCAGGTCCTCGGCGGTCAGCTCGGCCATGGCGGCGTCGCTGGCGAGGAAGAGAGCTTCGGCGGTGGTGTACGGGCGCTGGGCGAGGATGTCGCTCCCCCACGCCGAACTGGAACACACCTCGTGGAGCGCGGCGAGGGCCTCGCTGTCCGCGGAGGTGTTGAACCGGGTGAGGCCCGGTGTCGTACCTGAAGTCACGGGAAGCCTCCGTGGCTGTTTTTCGCTGTGCGTCGGACGGGCTGCGGATAGCTAACGCCCTCCGCAACACAACGTCAACACTTTGTTGAAAACTCGGCCACACAAAAGCCGTCGTCCCGACATCCGGACGACGGCTTGTGGCCACACATGATCAACTAGTCGCCCTTGGCGGCCTTTTCCCTGCTCAGGGCGGTCTCCCTGTTCAGGTAGTTGTACACGGTGAAGCGGCTGACACCGAGTGCACCCGCCACTGTTTCCACTCCATGGCGTACCGCGAAGGCCCCCCGCGCCTCCAGGAGGCGGACGACCTCCTGCTTGGCCTTCCGGTCCAGTTCGGCCAGCGGCATCCCGTGCCGTCGCTCCATCGCGACGAGGATGTGGTCGAGGGATTCGGACAGCTGCGGCAGCCGTACGGCGAGCACGTCCTCCCCCTCCCAGGACAGGACGACGTCGTCGGCCTCCGCCTGGGCGGGCACGAGCAGCTCGGCGCCCATGGCGTCGACCAGCGGCTTCACCGCGGTGATCAGAGGGTGCTCGTTCACTTCTCGCCCTCCCCGAGCACATTGACCTGGAGCGAGACACGGGTGGCCCCGGCCGCGAGCGACTTGCGCAGCAGCGCGTCGACCGCGGTGAGCACCTCGTCGGCACCGCCTTCCGCCGTGTTGCCGAAGGGGCCGACGTCGACCGCGTCCAGCTGGGCCGACTGGATGACCTCACGGGCCACGACCGCGTGCGCCGGCGCCTCGTCGAGGTCGAACGGCTCGGTCGTGAACTCCACTCTCAAACGCACCATGGCCCCACGCTACGGCCCCGCTCCCGTCCACGGGAGCCCCGGACCTGCGGGGACCTCTTGACAAGCAGCTCCCCCGCCTTGCAACATTCCGTCAGACAGAAACTTACTTCCGCGATACGGAAGGAGCGCCGCCCCTCATGGGATACACGGACCAGCGCTTCGATGTGAACCTGTCGATCCTCTTCACGGAACTCCCGCTCCTGGAGCGCCCCGCGGCCGCCGCCGCGGCGGGCTTCACCGCGGTCGAGCTGTGGTGGCCCTGGATCGACACCGCCACCCCCGAGCAGAGCGAGCTCGACGCCCTCAAGAAGGCTCTTGAGGACGCCGGCACCCAGCTGGTGGGCCTGAACTTCTACGCCGGACAGCTCCCCGGCCCCGACCGCGGAGCCCTCTCCGTACCCGGGGACGAGTCGGACCGCTTCCGCGCCAACATCGAGGTGGCCGCCGACTTCGCCGCCTCGGTCGGCTGCAAGGCGCTCAACGCGCTCTACGGCAACCGCGTCGAGGGCGTCGACCCGCAGATCCAGGACACCCTCGCCCTGGAGAACCTGGTCCTGGCCGCCCGCGCGGCCGACCGGATCGGCGCGATCCTCCTCGTCGAGACCCTCAACAAGCCGGAGTCGCCGCTCTACCCGCTGGTGAGCGCCCCCTCCGCGATCGAGGTCATCGACAAGGTGAACCAGGCGACCGGGCTCGGCAACGCCAAGTTCCTCCTCGACATCTACCACCTGTCGATGAACGGCGAGGACGTCGGCCAGGTCATCGCGGAGTACGCGGCCAAGACCGGCCACGTCCAGATCGCGGACAACCCGGGCCGTGGCGCGCCGGGCACCGGCGACCTGCCGCTCGAGCAGCTCCTCGACGAGCTGAAGAAGGCCGGTTACGACGGCTGGATCGGCCTGGAGTACAAGGCCGCCGACGCCGCCGCGTCCTTCGAGTGGCTGCCCGCAGAGGCCCGCCCGGCTCGCTGATCCGCCGACCGGCGCCCCCTCCCCCGTACCACCATGTTTTGAGAGGCACCCTCACCATGAGCACTCTTCCCAAGATCGCTTGGATCGGCCTCGGCATCATGGGCTCCCCCATGTCCGAGAACCTGATCAAGGCCGGCTACTCCGTCACCGGCTTCACCCTGGAGCAGGACAAGCTGGACCGCCTCACCGCGGCCGGTGGCACCTCCGCCGCGTCGATCGCCGAGGCCGTCGCGGACGCCGACGTCATCATCACGATGGTGCCCGCCTCCCCGCAGGTCGAGGCCATCTCCTACGGCCCGGCCGGCATCCTGGAGAACGCCAGGCAGGGCGCGCTGATCGTCGACATGTCGTCGATCACCCCGCAGACCTCGGTCGACCTGGCGAAGAACGCCAAGGAGAAGGGCATCCGCGTCATCGACGCGCCCGTCTCCGGCGGCGAGGCCGGCGCCATCGAGGCCGTCCTCTCGATCATGGTGGGTGGCGAGAAGGCCGACTTCGACGAGGCCCTCCCGATCCTCGAGGCCCTCGGCAAGACCATCGTCCTGTGCGGCCCGCACGGCTCCGGCCAGACGGTGAAGGCCGCCAACCAGCTGATCGTCGCGGTCAACATCCAGGCCTGCGCCGAGGCCGTGGTCTTCCTGGAGAAGTCCGGCGTGGACCTCGTGGCCGCCCTCGACGTCCTCAACGGCGGTCTGGCCGGCTCGACCGTGCTGACCCGCAAGAAGGACAACTTCCTGAACCGGGACTTCAAGCCCGGCTTCCGGATCGACCTGCACCACAAGGACATGGGCATCGTCACCGACGCCGCCCGCAACGTCGGTGCGGCCCTCCCGGTCGGCGCGGTCGTCGCCCAGCTCGTGGCCTCGCTGCGCGCCCAGGGTGACGGCGGCCTGGACCACTCGGCCCTGCTGCGCGCCGTCGAGCGCCTCTCCGGCCAGCAGGTCTGATCCCGCGCCCTCGTGAGCGGGGGCCCCAGATTTCCGGTCGGTGGCGGCGCTGACAACTGTCCTGTCGCGCCCAGGCGCCGCCGCCGACCGGAACACCACACTTCCTTTTCAACAAACTGTTGACGTCACGTTCGAGCCGAATCTACGCTCCTCGCACCGTCAGCAGAGCTCCCGTACGGAAGGTCACGATGTCGAAGCGCGTGCTTACGACCGAGTCCGGCGCCCCCGTCGCCGACAACCAGAACTCCGCCACCGCCGGCGTCGGTGGCCCTCTCCTCCTCCAGGACCAGCACCTGCTGGAGAAGCTCGCGCGCTTCAACCGTGAGCGGATCCCGGAGCGCGTGGTCCACGCCCGCGGCTCCGGCGCGTACGGCTACTTCGAGGTGACCGACGACGTCACCGGCTTCACCAAGGCGAACTTCCTCGGCGAGGTCGGGAGGAAGACCGAGACGTTCATCCGCTTCTCCACCGTGGCGGACTCGCTCGGTGGCGCGGACGCCGTCCGCGACCCGCGCGGCTTCGCGCTGAAGTTCTACACCGAAGAGGGCAACTACGACCTCGTCGGCAACAACACCCCGGTGTTCTTCATCAAGGACCCGATCAAGTTCCCCGACTTCATCCACTCCCAGAAGCGCGACCCCTTCACGGGCAAGCAGGAGGCGGACAACGTCTGGGACTTCTGGGCCCACGCCCCCGAGGCCACCCACCAGATCACCTGGCTCATGGGCGACCGCGGCATCCCGGCCTCGTACCGTCACATGAACGGCTACGGCTCGCACACCTACCAGTGGACCAACGAGGCGGGCGAGGCCTTCTTCGTCAAGTACCACTTCAAGACGAACCAGGGCATCCGCAGCCTCTCCGCCGACCAGGCCGCCGAGCTCGTCGGCAAGGACGCGAACTCGCACCAGACCGACCTGCTGCAGGCCATCGAGCGCGGTGTGAAACCCTCGTGGACCCTGTACGTCCAGGTGATGCCGGCCGCCGAGGCCGTGGACTACCGCTTCAACCCCTTCGACCTCACGAAGGTGTGGCCGCACAGCGACTACCCGCTGCAGCGCGTGGGCCGGCTGGTCCTCGACCGCAACCCGGACAACGTCTTCGCCGAGGTCGAGCAGGCCGCGTTCTCCCCGAACAACTTCGTCCCGGGCATCGGCCCCTCGCCGGACAAGATGCTCCAGGGCCGCCTCTTCGCCTACGCGGACGCCCACCGCTACCGTCTCGGTGTCAACCACACCCAGCTCGCGGTGAACGCCCCCAAGGCGACCGTCGCGGAGAACTACGGCCGCGACGGCGCCATGGCCACCCGCCAGGGCTCGCGTCACGACAAGAACTACGAGCCCAACTCGTACCAGGGCCCGGCCCAGACCGACGCGGCGCTCTCCGCCCCGCTCGCGATCCACGGCTGGACCGGCACCCACGAGGCTCCGCAGCACACCAAGGACGACGACTTCTTCCAGGCCGGTGAGCTCTACCGCCTGATGTCCGAGGACGAGAAGAAGCGTCTGGTCGCCAACATCGCCGGCGGTCTGTCCCAGGTGTCCCGCGAGGACGTCATCGAGAAGAACCTCGCGCACTTCGCCGCCGCCGACGCGGACTACGGCAAGCGCGTGGCCGAGGCCGTCAACGCCCTGCGCGAGGACTGACCGACCAGCAACACCCAGACTGCGTACGACACCTGACGGGAGGTCAGTGTCGTACGTGGTCCGGATCGCCGACCCGGATGAGGGGTGGCCGGTGATCCGGACAAGCGTGAGGACCGCGGCGGCGCCGAGCCAGTGCGGTGGTAAGGGCGCCGATCCCCCTTCTTGACCTGAAAGAAGGGGAGCACCGGCCGCCCGTCGGCACCGCCGCGGTCCCAACGCCCCCTCCCCAGGGAACCCGGGGGAACCCCGAGACTCCGCCCGGCGGCGCGAACGTCCTGTCGCGCCAGCCTCGTGCCGTCGGACGGGTACAAGCCGGAGAGCGCGGAACCAGGTTTACGGTCCCTGGTTCCGCGCTCTTCTCCGTTCCCGCGGGCATGCGCCAGCGCATCGTTTCTGCGGTGAAGATCCGCACCCGCTCGGGCGAGTGCACCGCGATTCGGGCCCACCGTGCCCCGCCGTCGGCGCTATCCACTCGTACATGATCAAGAACCTGTTGCGCGGGCTCACCCCGCTCGCCCTCATCCTGTCCCCGCTCGCCGTCACCTCCCCCGCCCTCTCCGCGAACGTCGTGATGCTGCCCGACGCGCTCGCCGAACTCACCGAGGCGGCCGAGGACCCGGACGGCTTCACGACGGGCGCGTTCCCGCACTGGAACGCCGGCCTCGACGCGACGGACGGCTGCGACACCCGCTCCGAGGTCCTGCTCTCCGAGGCCGTCGACTCGCCCACGACCGGCACCGGCTGCACCCTGACCGGGGGCCGCTGGACCTCGTACTACGACGGCCGGAGCGTCACCGACCCGGCCGCGCTCCGCGTCGACCACCTCGTCCCGCTGAACGAGGCCTGGGAGTCGGGGGCCTCCGGCTGGACGGCGTCCCGGCGCGAGCGGTTCGCGAACGACCAGGGCGCCACCGCGACCCTCGTCGCCGTCACCGCCCGCAGCCACCAGGACAAGGCGGGACGGGACCCGGCCGACTGGGTGCCCTCCGACGCCGCCCAGTACTGCCGTTACGTCGGCGAGTGGGTGTCCACCAAGCTGCGCTGGGGCCTGTCGGCCGACAAGGACGAGGTGGAGGCGCTCAAGCTGTTTGCCGACGGCCCTTGCGAGGAGACGGTCGTGATCCGCTCGGCGACGCCGCAGTAGGCCCCTGCGTCCTCCTCTCCGCCCGTGCCAGCGCGTACGTCACCGTGAGCGAGGCGAGGGCGAGGAGCACCATCCCGGTGCGCGGCGACGTGTGCTGGGCGAGGGTGCCGGCGAGCGTCGCGCTGACCCCCTGGAGCGCGAGCATCCCCGAGGTGTGAAGGCCGAGGGCGTGGCCGCTCAGCTCCTCCGGCACCAGGGCCATCAGCCGCTCCTGGTGCAGGAGGCTCGCCGCGTACCCGCTCGCCGAGACCGTCACCGCGAGGAGCGCCGACGGCAGTGCCGGGTCGAGGACGAACACCAGGAACGGGGCCGCGAGCAGCGCCTGGAGCGGGAAGCGGATCCGCCCGCGCAGCCGGGCCGGCAGGAAGCGGCCGACGACGGAGTCCCCGGCCAGCATCCCGAGCGCGGCACAGGCGAAGAGGAGCCCGGCGTGCTCGGGGTCGTACGGCACGAAGAGCGACTCGCAACCCACGATCAGCCCGTTGGGGATCCAGAGGGCCAGGTAGGTGCGGCGGCGCGCGGGCGAGGACAGCAGACGCCGGTTGGTGCGCCAGGTCTCGCCGACCGAGGCCCGGCCGACGATGCGGGGCGGCCGGCCCGCGAGGCCGAGGCGGGCGAGAAGCGCGGCGGCGAGGTAGAGACATGCGCCGACGAGGACCGTGCCCCGCGGCGAGAACAGGGCGATCAGGAGGCCGCCGGCCGCGAAGCCGCCGATCTGGCAGACGCCGACGGCCATGTTGGTCACCGAGCGGCCGAGAAGGTGGTCCTCGCGGGCGAGGATCTCGTTCAGGAGGCCGTAGCGCACTCCGCCGCCGAGCGAGGCGGCGAGCCCCTCGGCGAGCAGGATCACGAAGACCGCCCAGGTCGGCAGCCCCTGAACCGCGAGGACGGCGGTGCCCAGGGCGAAGAACAGCGCGATACCGGAGATCGCGGCGCGCGGCGGCAGCCGGTCGGCGGCCGAGAGCAGGGTGGTCGCGCCGATCAGCTGGGCGAGCGAGGGTCCGAAGAGGGCGAGCGAGGAGAGGAGCGGGGAGCCGGTCGCGCGGTACACGAGGGTGGCGAGGCCGAGCCCGACGACCGTCTGCGCGGCGGTGTGGACGGCACCCGTGAGGAAGAGCGGAGTGAACTCGGGGGTACGGAAGAGGTCGCGGTAGCGGGGCATGCGGGGAGTCTCTGGCGCGGGCGACGGCCTCGGTACTGTTTCGCGCACGGGCGAAACGACGGGGGCGTACGGGAATGGGCTGGTGGCAGATCGGTACGGACTCCCTCGCCGGGAGCAGATTCGTCGTCTCCCCGCTCGCCGAGACGATCGCGGCCCTCAAGACCCTGCACGCGGCGGCCGGCGGCCACGGGTCCGGCGCCCATCCGGGCGAGCGCGCCTGGCTGGCCACCCACCTGCCCGCGTACCGGGCGCGCCTCGCCGCCGAGCCGCTCGACGCGCTGCTCGTACGGGCGGCCATCGGCCCCACCTGGAACGCCGACTTCCTGACGCCGACGCCGACGGGCGACCGCGAGCGGTCCTTCGACGAGGAGGTCACGGCGGTCCGAGAGGCCGAACCCGGCGATGCGGTGGCCCAGTTGGAGGTCGCGGTCGGCGGTGCCGTACCGGAGCCGCTGCGGTCTGCGGCGGACCTGCCGGGGCGCATGGCGGAGGTCCTGGAGTGGGTGTGGCGGGAGACGGTACTGCCCGACTGGCCGCGCCGCCGCCGGATCCTGGAGGCCGATGTGGTGGCGCGGACGGCCCGGTTGGCCCGGGACGGCTGGGCGGCGGCGCTCGACGAGCTGAATCCGGGGAGGACGCGCTGGCTGGGCGACGGGCGCCTGCAGGTCAACCCCCGTGCCCATCCCCCGCGTTCGGTCGACGGCGGCCGGCTGCTGTTCGTCCCGGTGACCCCCGGCACGGGCTGGGTCTCCTGGGCGGCCACGGAACGGTTCGCGGTGGTCTACCCGTGCGCGGGCGCCCTGGCGGACCGGTCGGGCCCCGTTGCGCCCCGGGCGCTCGGGGCGTTGCTCGGCCCGGCGCGTGCCGGCGTCCTCGTACGGCTCGAATCTCCCATGTCCACCAGCCAGTTGGTGGCGCTCACCGGGCAGGGGCTCGGGTCGGTGGGGCGGCATCTGAAGGTGCTGCTCGACGCCGGACTCGTACGGCGGGGACGGGCGGGCCGTTCGGTGCTGTACGAGTGGACGGAGGCGGGCGCGGTACTGGTGGCGGCACAGGGAGACCCCCGCCCCGGTGCTCCTCGGGGCGGGGGTCGGTCCCTCTGACGAGGGGGACGATCAGACCTTGAGGGCCTTGATCGCGGTCGGCGCGTGGCCGGGCTCGGTCGCGAGCTCCTCGAACTCGGTGACGTCGCTCATGTCGACCGTCTTGCTCATCGCGATGTTGGTGATGCGCTCCAGGATGGCCTCGACGACGACCGGGACCTGGTGCTCGACGGCCAGCTTCTTGGCCTCCTCCAGCGCCTCGCCCAGCTTGTCCGGGTCGGTGACGCGGATCGCCTTGACGCCCAGGCCCTCGGCGACCTTGACGTGGTCGACGCCGTAGACGCCGATCTCCGGGGTGTTGATGTTCTCGAACTCGAGGTTGACCTCGAAGTTGATGCCCAGATTGCCCTGCGCCTGGCGGATCAGACCGAGGTAGGCGTTGTTCACGAGGACGTGGACGTAGGGGACCTTGTGCTGGGCGGCGACCGCCAGCTCCTCGATCATGAACTGGAAGTCGTAGTCGCCGGAGAGGGCGACGACCGGGGTCTCCGGGTCCGCGGTGGCGGCACCGATCGCGGCCGGGATGGTCCAGCCGAGCGGGCCGGCCTGGCCGCAGTTGATCCAGTGGCGCGGCTTGTAGACGTGCAGGAACTGCGCCGCCGCGATCTGGGAGAGGCCGATGGTGGTGACGTAGCGCGTCTCCGGGCCGAAGGCCTTGTTCATCTCCTCGTAGACGCGCTGGGGCTTGATCGGGATGTTGTCGAAGTTCGTGCGGCGCTGGAGGGTGGCCTTGCGCTCCTGCGCGGAGGCGGCCCAGGCGGAGAAGTCGGGCAGCTTGCCCTCGGCCTTCAGCTCCTCGGCGATCTCGATGAAGAGCTCGAGCGCGGCCTTGGCGTCGGAGGCGATGCCGTAGTCCGGGGCGAAGATCTTGCCGATCTGGGTCGGCTCGATGTCGACGTGGACGAACTTCCGGCCCTTGGTGTAGGCGTCCATGTTGTAACCGGTGTGGCGGTTGGCCCAGCGGTTGCCGATGCCGAGGACGAAGTCCGACTCCAGGAAGGTCGCGTTGCCGTAGCGGTGCGCGGTCTGGACGCCGACCATGCCGGCGGCGAGCGCGTGGTCGTCCGGGATGGTGCCCCAGCCCATGAGGGTGGAGATGACCGGGACGTTGATCAGCTCGGCGAACTCGACGAGGAGGTCGGTGGCGTCGGCATTGATGATGCCGCCGCCGGCGACGAGCAGCGGGCGCTCGGACTCCAGGAGGAAGCTCAGCGCCTTCGCGGCCTGGGCACGCGTGGCCTGCGGCTTGTAGACCGGCAGCGGCTCGTAGGTCTCCGGGTCGAACTCGATCTCGGTCAGCTGGACGTCGATCGGCAGGTCGATGAGGACCGGGCCGGGACGGCCGGAGCGCATGAGGTGGAAGGCCTGCTGGAAGACGCCCGGGACCTGCGCGGCCTCCAGGACGGTCGTCGCGGCCTTGGTGACCGGCTTGGCGATCGAGGCGATGTCGACGGCCTGGAAGTCCTCCTTGTGGAGCTTCGAGACCGGGGCCTGGCCGGTGATGCACAGGATCGGGATCGAGTCGGCGATCGCCGAGTACAGGCCGGTGATCATGTCGGTGCCGGCCGGGCCGGAGGTACCGATGCAGACACCGATGTTGCCGGCCTTGGCACGGGTGTAGCCCTCGGCCATGTGGGACGCGCCCTCGACGTGGCGGGCCAGCGTGTGGCCGATGCCGCCGACGTTCTTGAGCTCGCGGTAGAAGGGGTTGATCGCCGCGCCGGGCACGCCGAACGCGGTGGTGACGCCTTCGCGCTTGAGGATCTCAACGGCCGCTGCGGCGGCGGTCATACGAGGCATGGGAGTGCTCCTGCTTCGGCCGGGCGGATCCAAGCCCACCGGTCGGCTCGGGAGCCCGGAGCGGCTTGTTTCCGTAATGCGGAAATACTGTTCTGCTATACGGAAGCAATGTAGGTCGGGCCCCGGAGGGCCGTCAAGAGAAGTCCGACCGGCGGGATCACGGAAGTGGCCGAACACCTCCCCCCGAGGTGTCCGATGGGTGGACGATGGGACGGAACGACAGGGGGTTGGTTGTGGGCGAGTCGGTACCTGTGCGCTGTCCGGAATGCCTGCGCACTCAGGCGTACGCGGCACCCGTCTTCCCCTGCGCGTGCGGAAGCCCGGTGGCGCCGCCCGTGGCGGCGGGCGCCACGGCGGAACCCATCACCCACCGGAACTGGTCGGACGAGTGGGTCACCGTCCGCTGCGGGGCCTGCGGCCGTGAGGACGACTGGCCGCACCCCGAGATGGGTTGCACGTGCGGAACGGTCCTGCGGGTACCGGTACGGGCCGTGGAGTCGGGGGCGCCGACGGCGGACGGGACCGCGGAGCACTTCGGAGGGATCTCCGGACCGTGGCCGGAAGCGGGAACCGACCGATCGGGCCCGGACACGGGCACGGGCACGGGCGGGGGCACGGGCGGGGACATCGGCTCGGGTGCGGGAACGGGTAGGGGTACGGGTACGGGTAGGGGTACGGGTACGGGTACGGGCGCTGCCGGGCCGGGAGCGCCGGGCGGCGGCCGGTCCTCGACCGCACCGCCCTCGCCCCCGTCCGGCCCGTCCGAGCTCTCCCGCCTCTCCGGCCCGTCCGAGGTCTCCGGCCTCCCCGGCCCGTTCGATCCCTCTGAAGCACCGGGTACGCCCGGTACCCCTGGTACGCACGGCCCCTCCGGTCCGACGGGCCCGTTCGCCGCGGGCGGGCCGCACCCGCCCCGGGCGGACGCCTCCCCCGGTACGGCGCACCCGCAGCCGGTCGAACCCGGCTCGGCGTGGTTCGGCACGGGGCCCGGCGCCGCGGGTACCGGCCCGGACGGCCCCGGAGCCATACCCGGTCCCGGTCCCGACGCCCCCGGGGCCGTGCCCGGGCCCGCCGTCCACCGTCGCCCCGCGAACCCGCCCCGTCCGAACCCGCCCCGTCCGGGCGCGCCCCGCACCTTCGCCGAGCGCTACCCCACCCACATACCCCTGCCGCCGACCGCCCCGCGGCCGGCTCCGGTGCGCGGGGACTTCCGGCCGCTGACGATCCGGACCGCTCGGGACGCGGTCGCCGCGGCCGCCGGGTATCTGCGCTGGCTGGGGTTCCGGGACGTGGTCCAGCCTGAGGAGCGGCCCGCGTCCGGGGTGGACCTGCGGGCGCCGGGGCTCGTCGCGCAGGTCGACCCGAGCACCCGGCCGACCGGGCTCCGGGCCGTCGAGTGCCTCTGGCTGAACGGACTGAGCGCCTCCTCCGTGAGCGTGTTCTTCTCGCTCGCCGGCTACACCCCGGAGGCCCGTTCACGGGCCGTCGAGGTCGGTCTTCCGCTGTTCGTGCTCGATCTGACCGGCACCCCGCAGCCGGTGAACAGCGCCGCGGACGACCTGGCCTCGGGCGCCGCCTGAGGGCGGCGGCCGGTCGCCGGCGCCTGAACGGCGGCGCCCACAACACCTCGGCATCCGAAACCGGCCATTCACGCGTGACGATCACGCTCCCCCGGGCACAACAACCTCGGGGGGTGGGCGTCATGCCGACGGGGATGTGGTGGTTCATAGGAGCGGCCTGCGGGCAACTGCTGCTCGTCGTCGCGTTGTTGCGAACCCGCAGCAAGGAAAGCGAGGCGCCGCGTCCGGACGACGTGCCGCCGCCGCAGGCCCTGGCTCTGCTGCGGGGCGGGCGGCGGGCGGCCGTCACCGTGGCGCTGGTGGCACTGCACCAGCGCGGAGCGGTCGCGGCGGGCCGCAAACATACGATTCGGGCCAACGGCGGGCCCGGCCGCACCCGGGACCCCGTCCAGCTGGGGGTGCACGGGGCGCTCCACCGGGCGTTCGCGTTGCGCGATCTCGCGCTGCGCCCCGAGGCGCGGCGGGCGGTGGACGCGCTGCGCCGCGAACTGCGCGGGGCGGGGCTGCTGCAGTCGCCGGCGCGGTTGTGGGCGGCAAGGGCGCTGCTCGGCTGCGTACCGCTGACGGTGGCGGTGGGGGCGTACGCGACGGGGGCGACCGGCACCGGTCTGGCCGGGGCGCTGGCGGCCGGCGCCCTGCCGGTCCTGCTCGCGGCGCTGGTGCTGCTGCGGCTGCCGTCGGCGACCCTGGCGGCGCGGCGGCTTCTCGCCGGGCTGCGGGAGCGGTACCCGCTGCCGGCGCATCGGCGCGAGGTGACGGACGGCCGGCTGGTCCAGCTGTACGTGGCGCTGTACGGCGATCCGGCGCTCGCCCTGTTCCTGCCCCACTTCTCCCGGGACGGCGGGCTGCTCGACCGCCCCGGCGAGGTGGACGGGAACCGGCCGCCGCAGGATCGGGGTCCGGTTCCGGGCGACGGCGCGGGGTGAGGCCGCGCCATACTGTCGTATGCGCATCAGAGCGGCCGCTCCGGCCGAACTCCCGCTGCTCCAGGACATCGAACGGGCGGCGGGCGAGCCGTTCCGCACCCTCGGCATGGCGGCGATCGCCGACGACGACCCCCTGCCCCTGGACGTCCTGGAGTCCTATCGGCGCGCGGGCCGGGCGTGGGTGGCGGTGGACGCCGCCGACCACCCGGTCGCGTATCTGCTGACCGACACGGTCGACGGCTCCGCCCACATCGAGCAGGTGTCGGTGCATCCGGACGCGGCCCGCCGGGGCGTCGGCCGGGCGCTGATCGAGCATCTGGCGGCGACCGCGGGGGAAGAGGGCCTGGCGGCGCTGACCCTGACGACGTTCGCCGAAGTGCCCTGGAACGCGCCGTACTACGCGCGGCTCGGCTTCCGTCCGCTCACCGACACCGACCCGGCGCTCACGGAGGGCCTGCGCGCCATCAGCCGCGCGGAGGCGGCCCACGGCCTCTCGGTCTGGCCCCGGGTGTGCATGCGCCGGGAGGTGCTCCACGACCCGGCGGACCGGGGCGCCCCGGAGGCCCGGGAGGCCCGGCAGGGGGGCTAGGTCCTGTCGGAACGGGTTCCCGAGCCTGCCGCCCGGGAACCCGATGTTCCCGGGAACTCGATGCCGCCGGGTTCCCGGGAACCCTCGCTCGGGGGCTCCCGGCTCCCCGCGGCCCCTCACTCAGGAGGCGGACGGCTCCCCGAGGTCCCGGGAGGTGCCGCCCGGCTCCCCGTACCGCTGTCGCAGTTCCACCTTCCGTACCTTTCCGCTCACCGTCATGGGGAACTCGGTGAGGATCTCCACCCGGCGCGGGATCTTGTAGTGGGCGAGCCGGTCGCGGCAGAAGGCGGTGACGTCCTCCAGGGTGGGCGGGTCGGCCGGGTCGCGGGGGATCACGCAGGCGAGGATCTCCTCGCCGTAGCGCTCGTCGGGCACGCCCACGACCTGGACGTCGGCGATCTTCGCGTACCCGTAGAGGAACTCCTCGATCTCGCGCGGGTACACGTTCTCGCCGCCCCGGATGATCATGTCCTTGATGCGGCCGACGATCTGGACGTAGCCGTCGTCGCGGATCACCGCCAGGTCGCCGGTGTGCATCCAGCGGCCGGAGTCGATCGCCTCCGCGGTCTTCTCCGGCTCGTCCCAGTACCCGAGCATCACGCTGTAGCCACGGGTGCACAGCTCGCCCGCGGTGCCACGTTCGACGGTGAGGCCGGTCGCCGGGTCGACGACCTTCACCTCGACGTGCGGCATGACCCGGCCGACCGTGCCCGTGCGGCGCTCCAGGTCGTCGTCGCGGCGGGTCTGGGTGGAGACCGGTGAGGTCTCGGTCATGCCGTAACAGATCGACACCTCCGCCATGTTCATCTCGGCGACGACCCGCTTCATCACCTCCACCGGGCACGGCGAGCCGGCCATGATGCCGGTGCGCAGGCTCGACAGGTCGTAGCCGGCGAAGTCGGGGAGGTTCAGCTCGGCGATGAACATCGTGGGCACCCCGTAGAGCGAGGTGCAGCGCTCCTCCTGCACGGCCCGGAGGGTGGCGGCCGGATCGAAGGAGGGCGCGGGGATCACCATGCAGGCACCGTGCGATGTGGCGGCCAGGTTCCCCATGACCATGCCGAAGCAGTGGTAGAAGGGCACCGGGATGCAGATGCGGTCCTGCTCGGTGTAGGCGATCATCTCGCCCACGGAATAGCCGTTGTTGAGGATGTTGTGGTGGGAGAGCGTGGCCCCCTTGGGGAAGCCCGTGGTCCCCGAGGTGTACTGGATGTTCACGGGCTCGTCGCAGGAGAGCGGCTCGGGGCGCAGCCCTCCCGGCGTACGGGCGAGGAACGCGTCCCAGCCCGGGTCGCCGAAGTAGACCGCCTCGCGCAACTCCGGGCAGTCGGAACGCACTTGCTCGACCATCGCCCGGTAGTCGCTGGTCTTGTGCGCGAGCGAGGCGAACAGGAGGGTGATCCCGGCCTGGTTGAGGACGTACGCCAACTCGTGCGGCCGGTAGGCGGGGTTGATGTTGACCATGACCGCGCCGATGCGGGCGGTGGCGTACTGCACGAGGACCCACTCGGCGCAGTTGACCGCCCAGATGCCGACCCGGTCGCCCTTCCGCACCCCGCTGCCGAGCAGGGACCCGGCCAACCGGTCGACGTCGGCGCCGAACTGCTCGTACGTCCAGCGGCGTCCGGTGGGCACGTCGACGAGTGCCTCCCGGTCCGGCCAGGCGGCGACGGCCCGGTCCAGGTTGGCGCCGATGGTGTCGCCGAGCAGCGGGGTCTCCGACACCCCGTGGGCGTAGGAGAGTTCGGTGGGCGCCATGGTTCCGGAGGTGGTCACGCGAGGTCCCCTTCCACGAATTCCCTGCCGCCGCCCTCTGCGGTCAGCCGGCGCAGTTCCACCCGGCGGATCTTGCCGGAGACGGTCTTGGGCAGCTCGGCGAACTCGATGCGCCGGACCCGCTTGTACGGGGCGAGGACCGCGCGCGAGTGGGCGAAGAGGGCCTTCGCGGTCTCCGCGTCGGGCTCCCAGCCGGCCGCGAGGACCACGTACGCCTTGGGGACGGCGAGCCGCAGCGGGTCCGGGGCGGGGACGACGGCGGCCTCGGCGACGGCCTCGTGCTCCAGGAGCGCGCTCTCCAGCTCGAAGGGGCTGATCTTGTAGTCGGAGGCCTTGAAGACGTCGTCGGCCCGTCCGATGTAGGTGATGTACCCCTCGGCGTCCCTGGAACCGATGTCGCCGGTGCGGTAGTAGCCGCCGGCCATCGCCTCCGCCGTACGCTCCGGGTCACCGTGGTAGCCGGTCATCAGGCCCACCGGGTTGGCGGACAGGTCGAGACAGATCTCGCCCTCGTCCACGTCCGCCCGTCCGCTCGCCGGGTCGACGAGGGTGACCCGGAAGCCGGGGCTCGGGCGCCCCATGGAGCCCTCCTTGAGCCGTTGGCCGGGGCTGTTGGAGACCTGGACGGCGGTCTCGGTCTGACCGAAGCCGTCCCGGATGGTGACGCCCCAGGCGCGCCGCACGGACTCGATGACCTCGGGGTTCAGTGGTTCGCCGGCGGCGACGACCTCGCGCGGCGGGGTCTTCAACTGGCCGAGGTCTGCCTGGATCAGCATCCGCCACACGGTCGGCGGGGCGCAGAAGCTGGTGACGCCGTTGCGCTCCATCTCGTTCATCAGCCGGGCCGGGTCGAAGCGCGTGTAGTTGTGGATGAAGACGGTCGCCTCGGCGTTCCACGGGGCGAAGAGGTTGGACCAGGCGTGCTTGGCCCAGCCGGGCGAGGAGATGTTGAGGTGCACGTCGCCGGGCCTGAGGCCGATCCAGTACATCGTCGAGAGGTGCCCGACGGGGTACGAGGTGTGGGTGTGCTCGACCAGCTTGGGGCGGGCGGTGGTGCCGGAGGTGAAGTACAGCATGAGGGTGTCGTCGGCGAGGGTGACGCCCTCGGGCTCGAACGCCGCGGACTCGCGGGCGGCGTGCTCGTACCCCAGCCAGCTCACGCCGTCCCCGCCGACCGCGATCCGGGTGTAGTCCCCCGGGACGTCGTCGAACTTGGCGGTGTCCTCGGCGCGCACGATCACATGCCGGGCGCGGCCCCGGTCGACGCGGTCGCGGAGGTCGGCGGGGCCGAGGAGCGGGGTGGCGGGGATGACGACGGCGCGCAGCTTCATGGCGGCGAGCACGGTCTCCCACAGCTCGGCCTGGTTGCCCAGCATCACGATGATCCGGTCGCCGGCGCGGACGCCCTGGACACGCAGCCAGTTCGCGACGCGGTTGGAGCGCGCGGACATCCCGGCGAAGGACACCTTCGTCTCGGAGCCGTCCTCCTCGACGAGGTGGAGGGCGGTCCGGGCGTTGCCCTCGGCGATGACGTCGAACCAGTCGAGCGCCCAGTTGAACCGGTCGGACCGGGGCCAGACGAATCCCTCGTAGGCCGTCTCGTAGTCCTCGCGGTGCTGGAGCAGGAAGTCCCGGGCGGCCCGGAAGCCCTCCGTCGCACCGGTCGCGCGCTGTGCCGTCATTCGTCCTCCTCGTTGCGGGACCCGTCCCGGACATCGTGTAATCAGTGACCCAGGTCTCACTACCCCCGTTCGGGGGTGAAGGGGTGGTCCCGTGTCCGAGCAGAGGGAAACGGCCGAGCTGCGCGCGGCGCTGCTGCGACTGCGCCGGGGCAGCGGACTGCCCGTGGTCTTCGGCGGGCTGCTCCAAGACGGGCGGGCGATGCGGATCGGCGAGACCTGCGGGGCGGTGACACCGGCGCTGCACGGCCTGACGATCTCGACCGGTTCGGGGCTCGGCGGCAAGTGCCTGGCCCTGTCGCGGCCGTGCGCGGTGACGGACTACCCCTCGGCCCGGCACATCACCCACGAGTACGACGGCCCGGTCGCGGCGGAGGGGCTGCGCTCGGTGATCGCGGTGCCCGTCGTCGTACGCCGCAAGGTACGCGGTGTCCTGTACGGGGCTCTGCGCGACGCCCTGCCGATCGGCGAGCGGGTCTTCGACGCGGCGGTCGCGGCGGCCCGGGACGTGGAGCAGGCGCTGGCCGTACGGGACGAGATCGGCCGCGTCGACACTCCGCCGGCCTCGGGGCCGTCCTGGGAGGAGGTCCGGCAGGCGTACGGGGAGCTGCGCGAACTGGCGCCGAGGGTCCCGGACCCGGAGCTGCGGGAACGCCTGCTCGCGGTCTGCGGCCGTCTGGAGACGGCCTCGGGGGCGCCCCGCGACCTGCCGGGGGTGGTGCTGACCCCCCGGGAGACGGACGTGCTCGCGGCGGTGGCCTCGGGCGCGACGAACGCGACGGCGGCGACCCGCCTCGGCCTGCGCCCGGAGACGGTCAAGGGCTATCTGCGCTCGGCGATGCGCAAACTGGGCGCGCACACCCGCCTGGAGGCGGTGGTGGCGGCCCGGAGGGCGGGGGCGCTGCCGTAGGGCGGGGTGCCATGGGGGCGGGGTGGAGTCGGGGCTTCACCGGGGTGGAGCCGAGGCTTCGCCGTCACCGGTCCGACGGGGACGGCTGATCGTCGTCCCCTGCGCGAGGACGACGGAGGCCGTCCCCGGAACGGTGTCGGACGAAGTGGTCCCGCGCTTCCGTCTGAGGGCCCCGCAGCAGACAGCTGACGGCCTCGTGCACGTTCGCTCCGAGGTGGTAGGGGCCCGTGTGGTGCAGGAGGAAGAAGCGCCCCGTCTCGCCGATGAGGAGCATCGCACCGTCGAACGTCTCGTATCCGACGGGGAAGAGTCTCTCTCCGAGGTTCCGGGCGAGTTCAGCGACATCCTCGCCGCTCTCCTCGTGGATCCAGTGCGGCGTGAATCCGATGGCGGCCGGTGGACTTCCCGGCAGCTCGAGGCGCAGTCCACCGAATTCCCTGACGAAGTCCTGAGCGGCCCGGAACGGTTCGACCGGATGCCCTTCCGTCAGGAACCGGTCCGTCACGAACGTCAGGAGCTCGGGCAGCCGGCCGCCGATGTCGCGCCCAGGGAACCAACCCGCCTCGGCCAGGACGGCTTCGACGGCCTCCGCTGTCATGCGCGGCGTCGCACGCGTCACCGGGCCCCTACCCTTCCGCGGCGTGGACGATGTCGTACGGGGTGCCCTGCGGCGTCATGAGCCGGAGGGTCCGCTCGGCCTCGGCGGTGAGCTCGGCGCGCTGGGCGCGCGTCACGTGCGTGAACGGTTCGACGGTGAGCGTGGTGCGGTCCTTTCCCTCGTCCAGGTGCCAGAGCCCGGCGAGGAAGCCGTCGAGGAGGAAGACGCGGTGGGCCTGGTTGCCGGTCCAGGTGCGGCCCCGGAGGTCGGCGGGCACGACGCGGGTGCGGTCGGCGTGCGAGAGCAGCAGGTTGTCGAACTCGGGGAGGAAGCGGGCCGGGGCCGGGGTGTCCTCGTCGGGGCGGGGCGCGTCGGGCAGGTCGAAGAGTTCGGTGCCGCGCTCGTTCTCGAAGACGAGGAGCCGGGGCCGCAGCCGCTCGAAGGCGGGGCCGAGCTTGGTGAGGCCGCACCAGGCCTGCATGTCCTTGACGGAGGCGGGTCCGAAGGCGCCGAGGTAGCGGAGCACGGTCTCGTCGAGATCGGCGGCCCCCTCGGTCCCGTCGCCGAACCACTGGTCGGTCGTGGTGAGCGCGACCTGGCCGCCGCGCCCCCAGAGGCCGCGCGGGGTGACCTGGACGAGCGGAAGGAGGCAGCGTGCGGCGACGGAGAGCGACTGCGGGTCGGCGTCGGGCCACTGGGGAAGCAGTGCCTCGCGCAGCTCCTTGGGGGTGCGGGGCCGCTCCTCGACGAGCGCGCGGGAGAGGTCGGCGAGCCGGTCGAGGTCCACGCCGTCGAGGCCCCCGCGGGAGACGAAGATGGCGAGCTCGCGGTCGATGGCCCCGCCCTGCGCGAGTCCGCGCAGGGCGACCGCGTCGCGGGCGGTGTGCGTGTGCACGGTGGAGCGCATGGTGACGATACGCGCGACGTCACGGGACTCCATGAGCGCCGACAGCTGTTCGGGGCGGAATCCGTCGAGGCGGGCGGCGAGCGCGTAGTACGGGGGCTTGGTGTTCTGCGCCTGCAGGCCGAGAAGGTGCTCGACGGCCTCCGAGACGCCGAGGGAGGCGGGGCGGAGGAGCAGTTGGCGGTCGAGGGTGGCACGGTTCAGGGCGCGGGCACCGAGCACGGGGTGGTTCGTCTTGAGGGCCATGACCGGCACGCTACTCGGACTTGCGGACAGCTACGGTCCGCAAGCCGACACGCGGCGGCGGGGCGTCATCCCGGTCGCCCCATTCGCCCGCAACACACCGCATATATCCTTCCCGAAGACCCAGGAGGTGCACGAGATGTCCGACCGTCGCCCACGTCCGGCATGGCGCCGCCCCCAGGCGGAGCCCCCCACGACCGCCGCCCCGGAGGCGCCGGAGGAGCTTGAGGAGCGGCGGAGCGTGGTGCAGGCGAGCCTGTACCGGGACGGCCGCCGCGTCTCGTCCCCCGCGACGCTCGCGGAGACGTTCCGGCAGCTGCGGGAGCACCCCGACGGCATGGCGTGGATCGGCCTCCAGCGTCCGACCGAGGAGGAACTCCATTCCCTGGCAGCCGAGTTCGACCTTCACGAACTGGCCGTCGAGGACGCGATGGAGGCGCATCAGCGTCCCAAGCTCGAGCGGTACGGCGACACGCTCTTCGTGGTCCTCCGGGCGGCCCGCTACCTGGACGCGCAGGAGGAGGTCGAGTTCGGCGAGCTCCACATCTTCGTGGGCCCGGACTTCCTGATCACGGTCCGCCACGGCGCCGCACCGGACCTCTCCACGGTCCGCCACCGCATGGAGAAGGACCCGGAGCTGCTCGCCCTGGGCCCGGAGGCGGTCCTGTACGCGATCCTCGACGCGGTGGTCGACGGCTACGCGCCGGTGGTGGCGGGCGTCCAGAACGACATCGACGAGATCGAGACGGAGGTCTTCGGCGGAGACCCGGCGGTCTCCCGCCGCATCTACGAACTCTCCCGGGAAATGGTCGAGTTCCAGCGCGCCACCCGCCCCCTGGTCGGCATGCTGCACGGCCTGATGGCCGGCTTCGCCAAGTACGGCACGGACGAGGAACTCCAGCGCTACCTCCGCGACGTGGCGGACCACGTCACCCACACCAGCGAGCGCGTCGACGGCTTCCGCCAGGCACTGACGGACATCCTCACGGTCAACGCGACCCTGGTCACCCAGCAACAGAACGCGGAGATGCGGGCGTTGGCGGAGGCGGGCTTCGAACAGAACGAGGAGATCAAGAAGATCTCCTCGTGGGCGGCGATCCTCTTCGCCCCCACCCTGGTCGGCACGATCTACGGCATGAACTTCGACCACATGCCGGAGCTGCACTGGGCGGGCGGGTATCCGTTCGCGGTGCTGCTGATGGCGGTGGTGTGCACGAGTCTGTACGTGGTCTTCAAGCGGAAGGACTGGCTGTAGCAGAACCGGACGCCGCCCACGCTCTCTTCGGCAACGAGTACGTCGGCACCGATCACGTCTTCCGTCTGAGCGGCCCTCGCGTCGAGGCGTTCTCCGGCGTGGACGCGGAGGTCTTCCGTCTGCTCGCCCGGGGCGACGTCGAGGGGTGCCGCGCCCTCGTCCACGCGAGCCGCCACGTCCGCCCCCGCCTCACCTTCGGCAAGGATTGGGGCGGCCCCGTCTCCGTCCATGCCGACGGATCGGTCCTCGTCCTGCGGCTGCTGCCGGGGCAGGACGAGGAGCCGCCTCCGGGCTCCCCGCGCTGACCTCGGAAGGCTGCAGGGACCGGCTCATCTCAGAGCCGGTCCCTGCAGCAGGACGACGTACACACCGGCTCAGAGCGACGCCTCGACTCCGAGGCTTCCGGCGCCGACGGCTCCCCTCAGCACGTGGGCGATCTCCTCGGGTTTGAGGTCGATGCCGTCGAGCCCCTCCAGGGTCAGCGGGACCTCCTCCAGCGCGTACTCGCCGCGGCCTTCGGCACTGAACTCGGGACCGGTGCGGTCGTCGAAGGACCAGGTCGCGATGCGGGCGAGGTAGAAGAGTTGGCGCTCGTCGTCGGTCTCCGTCGTGTGGAGGAGGCGGATGATGTCGGCCTTCCCCGCGATCTCCTCGTGGATCTCCCGGTGGAGGGCGGCCTCCCGGGACGCGTCACCGGGTTCGACACCGCCGCCGGGCAGGACCCAGTACTCGGGGATGCCGGGCCTGCTGCGGCGGATGACCAGCATCGTGTCGTCGGCGGTGACGAGGACGGCGCGGACTCGTTCGATCATTTCGGTTCGTCTCCTTGCTTGTTGAAGGTCTCAGTGCAGCAGCCGGCCGCCGTCGACGTGGACGGACTGCTCCGTAAGGACTGGCTGTAGCCACACGGAACCCGAGGAAGGCCAGGCAGGTGCTGCGGTCCCGGCTCGCGGCCGGCCGCATCGGCGCACCGGCCTCGAATCGGCCGGAGCCCCAGCTCACCCGGTCGCGGGGTACACGTTCACGTCGATGTCCACTGCGGCGAACTCGTTGATCACGTACGTGCTCGCGCCGTCGTAGAGGCCCCGGTCCTTGCCCGTGCGGGCGTCGAGGATGACGCGCGGGGAGCCGCCCGTGAGCGCCAGACCCGCGAGGGCGAGGTCCTCGTCCTGGGAGTGCCGTCCGTCGATTGCCTGGAAGGTCGCCTCGTCGCCGAGCTGGGCGCCCAAGACGCTCGACCGCCGCATGGCCACCACGCATCTCGCCGCGTGGTCACCCTCCCCGGTGCCCCCTCCGACCGGGCGCTCGTGCCCCTGCCGGCGCGCGCCGTCCGGGCCGCGACGGCGTCGTGGACGTCCGAACGGATCTCGGCACCACGAGGCGCCTGAAGCCGTTCCATGACGGACAATCCATATGAGGGGCGGACAGGTATCCACCGACCACAGGGGTCGCGATGACCGAGCTGCCGGGAGCCGACACACCCATCCGTGTCTTCCTCCTGGACGATCATGAGGTCGTCCGCCGCGGGCTGCGCGACCTGATCGACGACGAGCCCGACCTGCAGGTGGTCGGGGAGGCGTCGACAGCGGACCAGGCCCTCGCCAGGGGGCCGGCGCTGCGGCCGGACGTGGCCGTGCTCGACGTACGGCTGCCCGACGGCGACGGCATCTCCGTGTGCCGCGAGCTGCGCTCCCGGATGCCGGAGCTCGCGTGTCTGATGCTGACATCGTTCGACGACGAGGACGCCCTCATCGACGCCATCATGGCGGGAGCGGCTGGATACGTACTCAAGCAGATCAAGGGCTCCGATCTCGTCTCGGCGGTACGGACCGTGGCCACCGGGCAGTCGATGCTCGACCCGGCCACCACCGCCCGCCTGATGCACGCGCTGCGTGACCCCGAGGCCGCGAAGCGACCGGAGGACGAGCGTCTTGCGGTGCTGTCCGAGCGGGAGCGGTCCGTGCTCGACCTGATCGGTGAGGGGCTCACCAACCGGCAGATCGCCAAACGGCTGTACCTGTCGGAGAAGACGGTCAAGAACCACATCTCACGGCTGCTGGGCAAACTGGGCGTGGAACGTCGTGTGCAGGCCGCCGTCATCGCCGCGCAGGTCCACGAGCACGACGGCGAGGAGAAGTAGCCCTCAGTCCTGACCGGCCCGCAGGGGGACCCGCCATTCGAGAACCGTGCCGCCCGTCGGCTCCGGTCGTGAGCGGACCGACAGGTCGCCGCCGAGGCGTTCGGCCCGCTCGGTGAGGTTCCGCAGACCACTGCGCGCTCCGCCGTGCGGCATGCCGACGCCGTCGTCGCTCACCGTCACCGCCAGGACACCGTCCGCGGCGACGACAGCCACCTCCGTGTGCCGGGCCTCCGCGTGCCGGGCCACGTTGGTGAGGGCCTCGCCGAGGACCGCGATCACCTCCTCGGCCGCTTCGGCCGGTACGTCCGTGTCGAGCAGCCCCTCCATGCGCAGGGCGGGGGCGTGTCCGAGAGTCGAGGCGGCCGAGTCGACCGTTCTGACGATGCGGTTCCTGAGCTTGGGGGCGGCTCCGGGGGTGTCGTGTTCCCGCAGGCCGAAGATGGTCGATCTGATGATCTTGATGGTGGCGTCGAGGTCGTCGATCGCCCTGGTCAGCCGGTCCACCGCCTCCGGGTGCTCGACGAACCGGCGGGCGCTCTGCAGGGTCATACCGGTGGCGAAGAGGCGCTGGATCGCGAGGTCGTGGAGGTCACGGGCGATCCGGTCCCGGTCCTCCAGGAGGCTCACCTGCTCGGCGTCGCGGCGCCGGTCGGCGAGTTCGAGGGCCAGGGCCGCCTGCCCGGCGAATCCGGGGAGGGCGCCGGTCTCGGCTCCGGCGAACGGCGTCCGGCCGCGGCGCCTCGCGAGGATCATCACGCCGGTGAGTTCCTTCGTGCCGACCATCACCGCGACGGCCGGTCCGAAGCCCTGCCAGCGTTCGGGCTGTACGGTGACCCGCTCGTCGCTCTCGACATCGGCCACCATGACAGGGCCGTCCTTCGCGAGGGCGGCTGCGGCCAGGGTGCCCTCGCTGCTCGGGAGCACGACGCCCCGGTGCGCGTCCGCCCCGTCGCCGCGGGCCAGCGAGCCCCTCAGCTCACCCCCGGGCCCGACCAGGTAGAAGACGCCCATGTCGGCACCCGCGATGTCGACCGCCTGCTCCAGCATCCCGCCCAGGACCTCGGACTCCTCGGCGCCGGACAGGAGGGCGCTGGTGAGGTCCGAGCTCGCCGCCAGCCATCGCTGGCGGAGTCTGCCCTCCTCGTAGAGGCGGGCGTTCTCGATGGCGATGCCGGCCGCGACCGCGAGTGTCGTCACGACGGCCTCGTCCTCGGCGTCGAAGTCGGCGGCGCCTCGCTTCTCGGTGAGGTAGAGGTTGCCGAAGACCTCGTCGCGCACGCGGATGGGGACGCCGAGGAACGTGTGCATCGGTGGGTGGTGCGGAGGAAAGCCGTACGAGGCGGGATGGTCGGACAGCTCGGACAGGCGCAGCGGCTCGGGGTTCCGGATCAGCTCGCCGAGGATGCCGTGGCCGGAGGGCAGGTCCCCGATCCGGGCGCGCAGTCCGTCGTCGATGCCGATGGGGAGGAACTCGGAAAGCTTCTCGTCGTCGCCGATGACACCCAGCGCCCCGTACTCGGCGTCCACCAGGGTCACCGCCGCCTCGACGATGCCGCGCAGCACCTGGGGCAGATCGAGTTCCCGGCCCACGGACATCACGGCTTCGAGCAGACCGTTGAGACGGTCCCGGGTGCCCCGCACCTCGTCGATGCGTACCTGGAGTTCCTGGAGCAGTTCGTCCAGTTTCAGCCGCGGAATCCCAGGGCCCGCAGATCCCGGCTCCTCCTGGCCTCCCATCGCACCCTCCGCGCGGCCCTTCGACTCACCTGACGCATCCCTTTCACGGTAGTCCGGAGACGGCCTGCGCTCCTGTCGTCAGGTCCCCGGTGGAACGCGGGCCGGACAGAGCGTGGGCCAGGACGTCACCCTCGGGCTCGTGGCCCACATCTGAAAACTGCACGCTCAGCCCCGGTGTCCACACGTGCTGGACGACCTTGTGGGCCTCTCGAGAGGGACGCGGCGGGTCGGCCTCGTCCCGGACCGCTGCCAGGGCCGCTCAGACCAGGGACGGTGGACCATTCGGCCCTCGCCGCCCCCCACGAGCTCGTCGGAGGGTGGTGACACGGGGAGCGCCCCTCCCTCACCCTCGCCCCACGATCTCCCGAACAGGAGGCACGGCGATGAAGCACCTGAAGATCGGCGGTCTCATGACCGACGACGTGGTCTCCGCCGTCCCCGCGACCTCGTTCAAGGAAGTGGCGAAGCTGCTCGCCGAGCACGACATCACCGGGGTGCCGGTGGTGGACGACGACGACCGCGTCGTCGGAGTCGTCTCGGAGAGTGATCTCCTGGCCCGCGACGAGCTGACGGCCCGGGGCCTCATGACCGGTCCGGCCATCACGGTTCACGCCGAGGAGACGGTGGCGGACGCGGCACGGCTGATGGTGCGTCGTGGCGTCGAACGCCTCCCGGTGGTCGACGAGGAGGAGCGCCTGGTGGGCATCGTGACCCGTCGCGATCTCCTGTGCGTCTATCTCCGACCGGACGCGGAGGTACGCGAACGCATCCGTGAGGACGTCCTCGAGGAGGTCATGAACCTGCCCGGGGACGCGGTGGATGTGCATGTGCTCGACGGTGTGGTGACGCTCGCCGGTCGTGTCCGGCACCGAAGCCAGGCACTGATGCTCGTCCGGCTCACCGAGAGCGTGGACGGTGTCGTCGCCGTCGTGGACCGGCTGACCTTCCATGAGGACGACACGCCTTCCGCGGCCCCGGCCCGCACTCCCCATCCGGTCATCCGGTGACCCACTGCAGACAGGACGCACCGTGTCTACCACCGCTCTGACCCGAACGCTCGTGACGTCACTGATCGAAGACGCCGTCAAGGCTCCCTCGATGCACAACGCGCAGCCCTGGAAGTTCTTCCACCCGACGGGCTCCGGTGTCATCGAGATGCACGGCGACCCGCTGCGCCGCATGCCGCAGGAGGACCCCGACCACCGCGCTCTCCACCTCGGCTGCGGCGCCGCTCTGTTCGGCCTGCGGGTCGCCGCCGCGCACCGGGGGCGGCACGCCGTCGTCCGACTCCTGCCCCGCCCCGAGGACCCCTGGCACTTCGCCGACGTGGAACTCCACGGCCCCGACGCCACCGACGGCGACCTCACCGCGCTCCACGCCGCCTTGGCCCGGCGCCACACCAGCCGCTTCCCCTTCACCGAGGAGCGGATCCCCTCCGAGCTGATCGACGCTCTGCGCGCCGCGGCCCTCCTGGAGGGCTGTCGGCTTGTCGTGCCGGGGGCCTGGCACACCGACACCGTGCTCGGGATCGTCCATGAGTCCGAGCGGTTGGAGGCCGCCGACGAGGCGGTTCGCGCGGAGATCGCCGCCTGGACACGCACGGACACCTCCGACGAGCACTCCGACACCGAGGGCATCCCCTCGTACGCCTTCGGACCGCGGCAGTACGACGTCACCTCGCCGATCCGCGACTTCGACTCACCTCGGCACGTGCCGGACCGGGCCACGGCGCGCTTCGAGAAAGAGCCCCAGATCGCCCTGCTCAGCACGGCCGAGGACACTCCTCGGCAGTGGCTGACGGCCGGCCAGGGACTCCAGCGAGTTCTGCTCCAGGCCACCCTCGACGGACTGTCGACCTCCCTCATGTCCCAGCCCCTGGAGTGGCCCGAACTCCGCTCCGTCGCACGCGATCCGGAGTCGGCGACAGGATTCGTCCACATGGTCATCCGCCTCGGTTACGGCCCGAAGGGGCGGTCCACCCCACGTCGGCCGGTCTCCGAGGTGCTCACCTTCGGCTGAAGCCCGTATCCGGCGCGGTGAAGCCCGTATCCGGCGTGTCTCGACCGCCGTCACAGCCGGAACCAGCGCTCCTGGCCCGGCAGGACCGTGACTCGCCGGTCACCGGGAAGCACGACGGCGAGCGCGCCCTCGGGCGAAAGCGGAACCCTGACGGCCAACCGCCCCGGCAGCATCCGCAGACGCACCCCTCGATGCCTGCCGCAGCACAGGGTGAACGTGAACCGGGGAATCTGGGCCAGCACCACCGGCGCCACGCGAAGCCCGTCGGGTCCGGCTTCGAGCCCGGTGATTCCGCGCTCGACGAGATCGACCGTGCCCGCCATCGCCCCGAGATGGATGCCCTCGCCGGTCGTTCCTCCCTGGACGTCGGCCACGTCGGCTACCAGCGCCTCCTCGCAGTACCGCCAGGCGTCGGTGCCCTTCTGCCGGGCCAGTACCCAGCCGTGGACGAGGCTGCTCAGTGTCGAGCCGTGGCTGGTACGCCGCAGGTAGTACGCGACGGTGGCGAGCCACACCTCGTCGTCCAGCGGGTACCCGAGCCGGGCGAACAGGCCGTGCAGCTCGTCGGCCCGGAAGAGGTAGCCGAGCATCAGGGTGTCGGCCTGCTTCGACGCCTGGTAGCGGTTGACCGTGTCGCCCTCGGCCTCGAGGATCCGGTCGAGTCTGCGGATGTCTCCGTACCGCTCCCGGTACGCCTCCCAGTCGAGCTCCGCGAGGTCGCCGTACCCGTCGAACTGGCTGACGACGCCCTGGTGGAAGGGCACGTACATGTGGCGGGACACGTCCTCCCAGCGTGCGAGTTCGGCGTCGTCCAACGACAGGATCTCCGACAGCTCACAGCGGCGTGCGTCGGGCAGTTCGCCGAGCAGGTCGAGGCCTCGGGCGAGGACCCAGGCCGCGGTGGTGTTGGTGTAGGCGTTGTCGTCGATGCCCGGGGTCGCCGCATCGGGATAGGCGTCGTGGTACTCGTCCGGGCCTACGACCCCACGAATGCGGTAGCGGCCGAGTGTCGGGTCGAAGACGGCACTCCCGGCCCAGTGGCGGGCGACTTCGAGGAGGATCTCCGCACCGGCGGAGTGGAGGAATCCGCGGTCGCCGGTTGCTTGCGCGTACCGCCACACGTTGTACGCGACGGCCGACCCCACGTGGCGCTGGAGGCGGGAGTGGTCGGGCAGCCAGCGGCCGGAGCGTGGGTTGAGGTGCAGGGACTGCGTCTCCTCCCGGCCCGAACTCGCGCTCTGCCAGGGGTACATGGCTCCTCGGTGGCCGACGGCGCGGGCGGCCGCACGGGCGGCCGGGAGGCGCCGGTGGCGGTACATGAGCAGGGCCCGGGCCACCTCGGGGAAGTGCAGGTCGAGGTAGGGCAGGACGAAGAGCTCGTCCCAGAAGACGTGCCCCCGGTACGCCTCGCCGTGCAGGCCACGCGCGGGCACGCCCACATCGAGGTGTGCCGTGTGCGGGGAGAGCGTCTGCAGCACGTGGAACACGTGCAGCCGCAGGATGCGGCCCGCCTCCCCGGGCACGCGCAACTCGCCCTGCTCCCAGACGCGTTGCCAGGCGGCCTTGTGGGCGGCGAGCAGTCGGGGGAAGGCCGGCGCCCGGGTGATCCCGTCGAGGGCTGCGGAGAGGGGGTCGACGGCGGGCCGGTCGATCGAGGTGTGCAGCGCCAGGGTCTTCGCCACCGTCACCGAGCGGCGCGGAACGACGGGTATGCGGTACGTCTGCGTGGTGCCGGTCTCCGTGGCCGCCTCCTGTGCCGGCCCGGCGGGGCGGGTCACCGTGCGCACGGCCATGGCGATCCTGATGCCCGGGTCGGCCGTACGACACGAGATCCGGGCCACCCCACCGGGCTCGAACCCCGTGCGGTGTTCCAGGAGGTGACGCCCGTCGAGGTGCCGGTAGCGCTCGACTCCCGAGTTGGTGACGGCGCCGTCGAGCACGGACCGCACCTCGACGGCGCCGCTCCAGCCGTAGGCGCGGAACACGGTGCGCTGCGCCGCGAGACCGGTGTCTCCCAGGTGGACGAGACGTAGGTGGCTGACCCGCAGGCCCCTCCCTCGGGAGTCCTCGAAGAACAGGCGTCGCGTGAGCACCCCCGTACGGAGGTCGAGACGCACGTCGTAGTGGCGGAGGTCGTCGGAGTCGGGCGTGAGCCAGTCGCCGGGCGGCCCGTCGTCCGGCAGGCATCGGTAGCGCAGCAGCGTCCAGTCGGGGAGGTTGACGAGGTCTTCGTTCTCGACCTGCCCGCCCGCGACGGTCGAGGTGAGCCGGTCGTAGCAGCCGGCGAGGTAGGTGCCCGGATAGTGGGTGGTGTCGGCGGTGCATTCGGGCGCCGAACCCCGGGTGGCGAACCGTCCGTTGCCGAGGGTGCAGAGGGCTTCGACGAGTCGTTCGCGTGTGGGTTCGTAGTGGTCGTACGCCCACGTCCAGCCGTCGGTCATCCGCGATCACTCCATACGTGGCGGACCAGCGTCGCGAGGTCGGCGGTGACGAGGTCGGCGCCCTGGCTCCCCAGCGCGGCGGTTCCGTGCCCGTCGGGAGACCGGTCGACACCGACGACAAGGCCGAAGCCGCCCCGGCGCGCGGCTCGGACTCCGGCAAGTGAGTCCTCCACCAGAGCGGTCTCGCCCGGGGGGATGCCGAGGAGGTGGGCCGCGTGGACGAAGAGTGCGGGGTCCGGTTTTCCGGGGAGTCCCAGGCGGGCGGCGTCCTCGCCGTCCACCACGGTGGCGAGCAGGGTGTCGAGCCCGGCGGCGGCGATCAGTGCCCGGGCGTGCCGGGAGGCCGACACGGCGGCGCACGGCACCCGGAGGTGACGCAGTGCGGTGAGCGCGTCCTCGACGTCCTCGAAGGCGACGACGGGCTCGGTGCGGAGGGCTTCCCGGAACACCTGCTCCTTGCGGGCCGCGACGGCCCAGACGGTGTCGCAGCCGGGCGCGTCGTCGGGCGCTCCGGGTGGAAGGAGGATGCCTCGGGCGTTCAGGAACGCCTCGGCTCCGTCGTACCGCGACCTGCCGTCGACGAACCGGCGGTACTCGGCATCCGCGTCGAAGGGCACCCGTGCCCCCGCGTCGGGTGCCGACTCGTCGAGACACGTGTCGAACGCGGTCTTCCAGGCCGCCGCGTGCAGAGAGGCCGAGTCGAGGAGTACGCCGTCGGTGTCGAGAACGACACCGCGCGGCGGCGGGGCGCCCGCCGGCGGGCCGTTCATCCGGTGGCCGCAGTGTCGGGCACCTGGACGGCCGCGTGCTGCGGGCCGCCGAGTGCGACCTTGACGGCGCCGGTGTCGGCCGCGCGGCCGAACACGTCGTAGGCCTCTTCCATCTGGTCGAGTTCGAAGCGGTGGGTGACCAGTTCCGCCGCGGGCAGCCGTCCGGCCGCCATCATGCGCAACAGCATGGGGGTGGAGGAGGTGTCGACCAGGCCCGTGGTGATCGTGACGTCCTTGATCCACAGGTCTTCGAGGTGGAGGGCCACCGGCTTGCCGTGGACGCCGATGTTGGCGACCCGCCCGCCGGGACGGACCATGCGCGTGCACATCTCGAAGGACTCGGGGAGGCCCACCGCCTCCATGACGACATCGGCACCCAGACCGTCGGTGAGATCCGCGACCAGCTGCTCCGGGCCTTCGTCGGCCGTCGCGGTGGCGTCGGCGCCGAGCTTGCGGGCGGCGGCCAGCCGGGACTCGGCGAGGTCGACGGCGACGATCCGTCCTGGGCTGTAGAAGCCCGCCGTGGCGATGGCGGCGAGACCGATGGGACCGGCGCCGACCACCACGACCGTGTCGGCCGGCCGGACGGCACCGTTCAGGACGCCCACCTCGTACGACGTCGGGAAGATGTCGGCGAGCAGGACGGCGTCGAAGCTGTCGACCGCGTTCGGGAGCGGGTGGACGGACAGGTCCGCGAACGGCACCCTGACGTACTCCGCCTGTGTGCCGTCGATGAGGTGGCCGAGGACCCAGCCTCCCCCGCCGCGGCACTGGCCGTAGCGGCCCTCGCGGCAGAAGCGGCACCGGCCGCAGGCCGAGATGCAGGAGATCAGGACGCGGTCCCCGGGCCGCACGGTGCGCACGTCCCGGCCGGTCTCGGCCACTGTGCCCACCGCCTCGTGGCCGAGGACACGGCCGGGCGTCACCTCCGGCACGTCGCCCTTGAGGATGTGCAGGTCCGTGCCGCAGATGGTGACGGCGTCGACCCGCACGATCGCGTCGCCGGGGTCCCCGATCCCGGGATCGGGTACGTCCTGCCAGACGACACTGCCCGGTCCATGGAAGACGGCTGCCTTCATGGCGTCCACCCACTTCCTCTCGCGCACTCGGGTGTTCCCTCGTCCAGGCTCGACCGTCGGCCCAGGACCACGCATGTGCCGATCGGCCCAGAGGAGGGGCCGGTCGGGCTCTCGCGACCCGGCCGCCACCCATGCGAGCGTGGAGTCCGGATCACGTTCCGAAGGAGGGCCGGCCATGTCCGAGGCAGCCCCGAACCCGGCTCCCACCGACCTGCGACCTGCTCTGCTGAGTTTCCTGGGCGGCGTGGGCACGGTCACCGGCAGCAAGTTCCTCGTCGAGAGCGACCATGCGCGGATCCTCCTCGACTGCGGTCTCTTCCAGGGTTTCGCGGACCTGCGTCGCCGCAACTGGGAGCGGTTCGCCCGCGACGCCGCCGACATCCACGCCGTGGTCGTCAGCCACGCTCATCTGGACCACTGCGGCTACGTGCCGCGCCTGGTCCGGCAGGGCTTCCGGGGACCGATCCTGACCAGCGCGCACACCGCCCGGCTGGCCGGAATCGTGCTTCGCGACAGCGCGCGGCTCCAGATGGAGGCCGCCCGGCACGCCAACGAACACGGCTGGTCCCGACACCGTCCGGCCGAGCCGCTGTACGACGACTCCGACGTGGAGAAGACGCTGGCGTTCTTCGACACGGTCCCCGTCGGGGAGGACGTGGAGATCATGGCCGGCGCCCGGTTGAGGCTCCACCACGGCAGGCACATCCTCGGGTCCGCGTGGGCGCACCTGACCCTGGAGGACGGGCACACCCTGGCCGCCTCCGGGGACCTGGGCCGACCAGGGCACCCCTTGCTGCTGCCGCCGGAGCCGTTCTCCGGCGCGGACGTTCTGCTCATGGAGTCCACGTACGGCGACCGGCGGCACGACCGGGAGTCCGCACGGACGGAGTTCGCCGCAGTGATCGAGCGGACCGTCACCAGGGGCGGCACCGTCGTCATCCCCTCCTTCGCGATCGACCGCACCGAGGTCGTCCTGCACGAACTGACCCGGTTGCGCGAGAGCGGCATCCTGCCCCGATCGGTCCCCGTGTACGTGGACAGCCCCATGGCCCTCGCCGCCCTCGACGTCTACCAGGACGCGGTGGCCGAGCGTTCGGCGGAGCTGCGCGCGTGCCGCCTGGAACGGCTCGGGGCTCAGCTGCCCCTTGCGCCAGGATCTCGGGGAGAAGGACCGGAGGCGAAACCGGTCGGTGCCTCGGCGAGGCGGTGCTCGCACGCCTCGCCACGGCGATGGCACGCGGGATCCTGTCGGCCCGCAGCCGCGCATCGACGACCTGATGCCCTGCGTGGGCGCGGAACCCCTGGCCTGCGCCCGGTGAGGAGAAAGCAATGAGCACCCAGCCGTTCACCGTCGCCGATGTGATGACCAGGAAGGTCGTCGCCGTGCGGCCCGGCGCGGAGTTCAAGGAGATCGTCGCCGCGATGGAGCGGTGGAAGGTGACCGCCGTACCGGTGGTCGAGGGCGAGGGCCGTGTCGTGGGCGTGGTCTCCGAGGCGGACCTGCTCCTGAAGGAGGAGTTCCACGACCACCGCCTCGGGCTCATCGAGCAGATGCGGCGGCTCGGTGCCACGGCGAAGGCCGGATCCCGACGCGCGGCGGATCTGATGACCTCGCCCGCGATCACCGTCGCCCCCGACGCCACCCTGCCGCAGGCCGCCCGCCTGATGGCCGCCCACGGCGTGAAACGGCTGCCGGTCGTCGACACACGCGGCACGTTCCAGGGGATCGTGAGCCGATCCGACCTCCTGAAGGTGTTCCTCCGCCCGGACGAGGACCTCGCGGCCGAGGTTCGCCATGACGTCGTCGAGCATCTGTTCCCCTCCTGTCACCACCGGATCGACGTCCGCGTCGAGGAAGGCGTCGTCATCCTGTCCGGCCGGGTCCGCGACAGTTCCCTGGTCCCCGTCGCAGCACGACTGACACGAGCGGTCGAAGGCGTGGTGGACGTACGGTGCGAGCTCACCGCCGACTCCGAGGTGTAGTCCCCGGTGCGGGGCGGGCGCGGACCGGCCGCGGTTCCGGGTGGTCGGCGAGCAACGGCTCGCCGGCGTCGAAAGACGGAGCGCGTGTGTGCCGAACCCTGGTCGGCCTCGGCGTGGTCATTCGTCGCCGGGCTCGGGAGCTCCGCAGCCACACGGGCCGGTCCCGCAGCCGTTCGGCATCGCGCCGGGCACGCCGGCGTGCTCCGCCGTCCCCGTGCCCGGCGTAGACGGCTCCGCCGAGGACGACTCCGTCGTGGTCACTGACGTCGGTGACGGTCTCGGCCGGCACGACGACCGCGTCGATACCGTCGGCCTGCCGTGTCCGGCCGATCTCGTCGGCGATTCCGGCGGTGGCGCCGTGAGCGCCACGTCCGGGCCGCCACCGCCGTTGCTGCCGTAGGCGACGAGCACTCGCTGCGGGCCGTTGCTGCCGTAGGCGACGAGAACTCGCTGCGGATTCACGAGGTCTCACCCTGGGCGGTGCTTCCTCCTCGCGTGACCTGGATGGTCCGCCCGCGCGTGGTCTCCTCGTCGGGCATGGGGACGCGGACGGTGAGAATGCCGTCCTTGTACGAGGCGTCGACACCATCTGCGGGAATCGTCGCCGGAAGGCGCACGGTCCTGCGGAACGCTCCGTAACGGAACTCCGAATGCTCCTTGTCCTGCTCGCTCCCGCTGTGCTCCGCACTCACCGTGACGAGATCGTCGTCGACCGTGATGGTGATGTCCTCCAAGTCCATCCCGGGCAGTTCTGCCCGCAGCACGCACTCGCCACCGCCGGTGGACATCTCGACCGGGATGGAGTGGGCGGCCGTGGCGGGGCGCCATCCCGGCAGGCCGGGGAACTCGCTGTTGAACAGGTCGTTGAAGTCGGGGAAGAGGCTGCGCCTGCGTTCCACCTTGCTTCCGGACATCGTTCCCTCCTGGTCCGTGGTCCTGGGACTCGTCTGATCCCGCGAACGGATGAGGAGCCGAGGCCGACTCCGTAACCCACCTTTCCGCCGTGCCCTCGCACGGTGGAGTGCCCAACGGGCCGCCGAGGAGGGCCGAACGGTCCGCTCCGTGAAGGGACCGGTCGGCCCCCCTGCCTCAGGGGGCGGTCTTTCAAGGAGCTCGCGAGCCACCACCCCCCTCCCGACCCGGAGCCGCACGAGCGAGTCACGGAGGCCTCGACCGCTCCAGTGCCCCTGAGCAGTGCGTGACGGACCGCTGCCGTCGGGGGCGCCGAGAGTGGCCCTGCCCGCCCGACCGGAGAAGGCTGACCGTGATGTCTGACAGGAGAGCCGAACGCATCGCGGATCTCATCGGGCTGCTGCGGGTGGCCCCGGGCTCATGGCCCGCCGGTCGAAGCCGCATGAGGGAGGCGGAAGGCCGGCCGGGCGCGACCGGCCCGGGAGAAGGGGTGAACGCCCGCTGTTCGAACGCGCGTTGCCGGTGCTCGGCAGGCGGGGCTACGATCGCCCCCGGTCGTGACTGGCGAGAGTGGAGCACCACAGGGAAGCGGCCCCTCCCCGGATCCGACGCCGACCGCCTGGGCGTCCTCCCCCAGCCTCCCCAGCACCCCGAGGAGACCCGGCGTGGACATGCGTTACGGAATCAACCCCCAGCAGGCGGCGGCCAGGGCCGTACCGGTGGACCCGGAGCGGGTCCCGCTCCGGCTGCTCCAGGGCCGCCCCTCGTACATCAACCTCCTCGACGCGCTCAACTCCTGGCAGCTGGTGCGGGAGGCGGCGCGGACCCTGGGCCGGCCGGCCGCCGCGTCGTTCAAGCACGTCTCCCCCGCCGGCGCCGCGCTCGCGGGCCCGGTCGACGAGGCGACCGCCCGGCTCCACGACGTGGACGCACGCACCGTCGGTGAGCTGACCAGCGCCTACCTGCGCGCCCGGGACGCCGACCCGAAGTCCTCGTACGGCGACTTCGTGGCCGTCTCGCACGAGGTGGACGTGGAACTGGCCGAGTTCCTCACCCGGGTGGTCTCGGACGGGATCGTGGCCCCCGGGTACGCCCCCGGGGTGCTGGAGGTCCTGGCGAGGAAGAAGAACGGCGCCTTCCTGGTGATGGAGGCCGATCCGGCCTTCGAGCCGCCGGCGGAGGAGTCCCGGGACGTCTTCGGGCTGCGGCTCGTCCAGGAGCGCGACCGGGTCGAGCTCTCCGAGGAGGTGCTGGCCGACGTGCACGTCGGCGCGCTCTCCACGGAGACCCGCTGCGACCTGCTGCTCGGCCTGGCCGTGCTGCGGTACACCCAGTCCAACTCGGTCTGCTACGTGCGGGACGGCCAGACCCTGGGGATCGGGGCGGGCCAGCAGTCCCGGGTGGACTGCACCCGGCTGGCCGGGGGCAAGGTGGACACCTGGTGGCTGCGCCGCCACCCGCTGGCGCAGGCGCTGGAGTTCCGGCCGGGCGTCCGCCGCCAGGACCGGGTGAACTGGCAGGTCCGCTTCGTCGAGGGCGACCTGACCGACGACGAGCGCGCCCGCTTCCGCGAGGCGGTCGTGACGGAGCCCGGCACCCTGGACGCGGCCGAGCGGGCCGCCTGGCTCGCGAAGCTCACCGGGGTGTCCTTCGTGTCGGACGGGTCGCTGCCGTTCCGGGACAACGTCGACCACGCCCGCCGGCACGGGGTGACGAGCATCGCCGAGCCCGGCGGTTCGATCCGCTCCGGCGATGTCGAGGACGCCTGCCGCGAGTTCGGCATCGCCCTCGCCCGGACCGGCCTGCGGCTGTTCCACCACTGAGCCCTCCCCGTCCCCTCCCTCCGCGAGGAGGGCCCCTCCGAGGCCCGCCATCCGGCGGCCCGTCACCGTCCACGCTCCCGCCGCCCGGCCCGTACCGGCTGCGGTTCGTCCGCGCACACCACCACCGTCGGCCCCCTGCCGCACGTGGTCCGCCGCCACCAGCACCGCGGGGAGCGCCAGCCCGGCGGCGATCCCGGAGCGCTCCACGCCGCGCACGTGACGGACTGTGCCCCGCCCCCGGGGGGGGCGGATTCCAGCGATCGTCGCAACACGTGACCATGGGAATCTGGTGCGACGGCGTCGGTGCGCAGAAGGGGTCTGCGGCCCTCGGGCCGCAGACCCCTTCAGGCTGCGTATTCGAGTTCCGGCTGGGGCTACGCGTCCTTGAGCTTGGTCACGATCCACTCGCCGAGTTCTCGGGTCATGACGGTGTGGCCTTCGTTGGTGGTGGCGCAGAGGAAGTCGTGGAGCTCGCTGCGCTCCCGGTCGACCTTGCTGTAGAGGGCGTCGTGGTTGGCGATGTCGGCCGATGCGACGGCGCTGATGGTGGGGACGAAGGTCGACGTGTTGTAGGTCAGTTCCGACGTGTCGGGGTGGTTGATGACGTTGGCCAGCAATGCGGCCACGCCGAAGTTGGAGGCGCCGCCGAGGAGCTCGGGGAAGAGACCACCGGGAGCGCCGTCGATTTCGGGGAAGCCGGTGGTGTTGATCGAGACCTCATCCTGGCCCCCCTTCTGCATCCGGGCGACGGTCTGGCGCCCCTCGCCCTGGGTGAGCAGCTGCGCCGCCAGCTCAGGACCGGAGGCGTCCATCGCGGAGCTGTCGGCGGGGATGTCGTTCCCGACGCCGGTGCCCGTTCCGTTGGCGACACCGAGCAGGCGGGGCCTCTGGGGCCAGTCGCCCATCTGCTCCAGTGCGTCCAGGAAGTCGGTCCGTGCCTTGTCCTGGCCGGCGGCGACGTCGAGGGTGGTGTTGGTTCCCGTTGCGAGGTGCCAGCGCAGCATCTGGCGTGCGGCGGAGCTGTTGATCAGGTCGGAGTAGAGGTTGAAGAGCTGCTGGTCTTCGCCTCCCCCCCAGTGGGCCTTCACGAAGTGGGCGAGCGCCTGGACTCCCAGGGGCAGCCACGCGCCGTGGTGCGGGGTGTCGTAGGAGAGGTAGGTGGAGGTTTCGTGCTGCTCCATGTTGCTTTCCATCTTGGCCAGGGCGTAGCGGGTGACCAGGCCTCCCATGCTGAAGCCGCCCACCGTCAGCGGGCTGCTGCCCTCGCGCTCGGCGAGCGTCCGCCTGATGCACTGGATCGCGACCTCGGCGTTGTCGAGGACGGAGGCGGTGCGGTCGGTGAAGCCCAGGACGATGACGTCGAAGCCGGCCTGGCGCAGCGTGGAGACGAACGGGTACTCCCCGTTCTCCAGGCCGTCGTACAGGATGTCGACGTTGGTTCCTGCCGGAGCGAAGCCGTCGGCGAGGATCACCGGTCGCTTGAGGACTTCCTCGCCGGGTGACCTGAAGACCCACGCGGTTCCGCTGGCGGTCGGGGTGCGCAGATCCCACTTGGTGTCCCAGGGGGCGGACTGCACGGAGGCGCGCTCGGACCCCGGAGGGGTACCCCAGATATTGACGACAGGCTTGGACATACTTCGACGTCTCCCTTGTGCCGCGGCGATCATGCCGAACACAGCCATCGTCCCGACACGAGCACCCGCGCCCCAACAGAATCCGGCGAGATCACTCTCCCGGGCACGAATCAGCCCTATTCACTCCCTCCCGCGCGCCCCTCGTGCGCAGGGCGCCACCGCCAGAAGGCCGACCTGACGAGGCAGAGGCGTCAACGTGACGAGGGTGCCGTCATGCGACCACACACGACCCGCCCCAGCCGGCGGGGGCGTGTCGGCACCCTGAAGGAGCAACTCACCCATGCGCTCGGCGGAGGTCTTCCACCCGAGCGTCTTGCGTGGCCGGCCGCTGAGCTCCGCGGCGACGGCGTCGAGCTGCTCGCGGGGGTGCTGGGACAGGTCGGTGCTCTTGGGGAAGTACTGGCGGAGCAGGCCGTTGGTGTTCTCGTTCGAGCCGCGCTGCCAAGGGCCGGCAGGGTCGCAGAAGTAGACAGGCATCCGGGCAGCCATGGCGAACTCGTGGTGGCGGCCCATCTCGCTGCCCTGGTCCCAGGTCAGGGATCGTTCCAGATGCGGTGGGAGGTGTCTGACCGTGTCCAGGAGAGCGTCGTGGACCCGTTCCATGGTCCGGCCTTGAGGCAGGTGAACGAGCATCAGGTAGCGGGTGCTGCCTGCGCCCGAGCTCGGCTGCGATCGCACGGACCGAAGCCTTCTCCCGCAGCCGATCGGCCATGTAGATCCGGTCCGCTTCGCGCAGATGCCGAGACGGCCCAGAAGTGGGCACCATCGTGACTGGTGGCACCCACTTTCTGCGGCTGCCCGGCCGGGAGCCATGACGCCATCGCTTCCCGGTCCGTCGGTTCACTCCGACGATCCGGCATGCTTCCGAATCGCTCACGCCCCGGTTCACGAGCTCGACGTATGCCTCCCGTTCCCGGTACGGCGTCTTCGGCCCTTGCCTCAACCGTTCCTTGCGAATCTCGACGTCCATCGCATCCCCTGAGCCGGGGTGTTGCGACGACCGCTGGAACCCAGGGGGTGTCGCGCCCGGCGGACGACATGCCGGACGGTGCCGGACTCCCCGGGGTCCGGGCGGGACGCCGACCGGACCCAACACGCCCGGCAAAGGTCTCGGCGAGAGGGGCAGGGGTTTCCGTCGGTGCCACGGGGGTTCGCGCCGACGCTCCTGGG
>NZ_JBVHZJ010000018.1:91927-108490 GCF_055574655.1 Streptomyces sp. NPDC029956
ATGTGTTGGTTTGCCCCCGCGCTCGAGACTCCATGTTTTTCCCCCGCCCCGACAGCAGTCTGTTCCTCGTCCCCCCCCCCCCCCCTCTTCCCCCCCCCCCCCCCCCCCCCCCCGACCCGCCGGGCAGAGGTCTCGGCGGGAGGGGCAGGGCTTCCCGTCGGCGCCAAGGGGCTTCGCGCCGGCGCTACGGGGCGCCGCGTCGCCGTCGCGCGCGCTCGAACTCGGCGACGTCCGACATCCAGGGACCGTGCTGTTCGAGTCCGGCGCAGCCGCCGCGGACGAAGGCACTCACCAGTTTCCGGTACCCGTCGATCCCGTCGACCAGGCTGTACTCGACCCGGTACTCCGGTTCCGACGTGCCGTCCCCCTCTCGCGCCGTCGTGACCCGGGCGAGGGAGTCCGCGTAGAAGTGGAGCTGGATCCCCTCGCCCATCTCCTCGTCCTCGATGGTGAACACTTCGTTGTCCGCGGCGGAGCGATCGGCGACGAACTCCCAGAACTCCGCGGAGGCAGAGCGAGGACCGCCCCGTCGCCACTTCTTCTCGACGCCCTTGTCGTCGGTGAACGACAGGGCCGTCTTCCTCCCCCGCCCCCCGAGGTCGGCACCGTCGTCGGCAGCGTCCGCGTCGTCGTCCACGGGTGTGTTCCTGGAGCGGCCCGCAGCCTCCGAGCAGATCAGAAAGCCCACCGTACGCACCGCGTCGTCGACGAGTTCGGGGTGTACGCGGCGCACGGCGGCGTCGGCCGTCGCCGCCATCCGGTCCCAGGCGCGCTTGTCCGTGGCGCGGTGTCCCCGCCGCGGATCGAGGCCGATCCGCATCCCCGCGCACGCCTGCTCCGCGGTGGCGATCACCCGCATGACCCCGGGCAGCAGCGCGGGGTCGACGGCGTCGGGGATCCGCCTCGGAACCGTCGCGCCGTGCAGATACCGGCCCGTGTACTTCAGAATCGCGGTGTCGAGCGGACCGAGGACCGTTCCGCGCGCGGCGCGACGGCGGTTCGCGTGGTGCTCCTGAGCACGTTTCTCGTTCGGCGTCTCGGTCGCCGAGCGCATCGCCGCGCAGACCTGACCGCTCTCCAGCAGCGTGATGTCGGCCCCATGGGCGACGAGTCGGCTCCTGTCCCACCGGATGCGCCGGAAGAGCGCGTCGACGTCCGCGGGCGAGGAGAGGAGGACCGGGTCCAGGAGTGCGACAGCGGCGTTCTCGTCGAGCCGGCCCCGGGTTCCGGCGGCGTCGCACAGCGGAAGGATCGCACTCCACAGCAGCAGGTGCCTGGCCAGGTCCTCCTGGATGACCGCACGATGGGCCTCCCCGATCGCGAACGTGAACGTGCGGGGCTCGTGGTTGGCGTCGGCCCCGGCGCCGAGCATCAGCCTCAGCTCGCCGTCCTCGCGGATCACGCTCGGGATCCAGCCGCTCCTGCGCGTGAAGACGATGTCTCTCATGGACTCAGATCTCCCTGGAACGGAACCTGCTGCACGGTCGACTCGGATCCACGGCAGGCATCACGGCGATGCCGCAGCCCCACCCCGCACCGGCTGCTCATGACCACCGTGCAGACTCGGCGACGAGGCGTGCGTCGGTGCGCACCCAGACTTCGCCCCCGGCGGCGCCGGCCGGAGCGTCGACCCGTTCGATACCGAGGAATGCGATCAACCTGAGCAGTTCGGCTCGTTCTGCTCGGTCGTCGTCGACATCACGCGAGTCGAAGAAGACGTAGTACCGGTCGCTCGGGTCCACGTAGCCCGAATCCGCCCAGATCCGGCCGACTTCTGCGATCGCCGCCGCCTCCGTCGTGAACGTGGCGGCACGGGCGGCACCGCGCGTCTCCGGTGACGCGTCGAGGTCGGCGAGGTCGGAGAACCACTGGCCGAAGTGGTCGAGGCCGGCGTATCCGTTCTCGAAGAACAGCATCGCGCTCGGAAGGTAGCGATTGGCCCTGTCGACCCGGAGATGCTCCGACCGGGGCGGGTCCGCGTCCTTGATCCGGGAGATCACGCCCTGACCCGGCATGAGGACCAGCCTCTGCTCCGCCGGTTCGTCACTGATGGTGTACGTGTCGGAGTCCCGCCCCCGGAAGAACGCGGAGAACGCCACGTAGGCCTCCTGAGGGTCACTCACGGAGATCCGGTGGTCGTCGCCGTCACCGACGGCGAAGACGAACCGCTTCGGTCCGGGGTGGTAGGGGCGGGCCATGGGCGTCCTTCGTTCATGTGTGACAGCTCCACCAGCGTAGTCGCACGGGGGTGGACCGAAGCTGCCGCTCCTCCCGGGCGAACAGCCGGCGTGGTGTGCCGGCCCGCGCGGGGGGAACGGCCGGTGGCGGGTCGCTCGGGACCGGGGCCCGTAGAGTGCGGGTGTGCCGTCGTACAGCATTGGGCGGGCCGCGCGGCTGCTCGGAGTGAGTTCGGAGACCGTTCGCCGGTGGGGCGGACGGCGGTCGTCTCCGCATGGACCGTGACGGCTCGGGCAACCGGGTGATCGACGGGGTGGGGCTGGCGCGGTTCGCGCAGGAGCGCGGGGCCGGGCTGCACGCCGTCCCTGAGGACGATGTGCCGACCTCGGTGCGGAACTCCTTCGTGGGGATCGTCACCGGGGTGCGGTTCGACGACGTGGCCGCCCAGGTGGAGGTGCAGTCCGGGCCGCACCGGCTGGTGTCCCTGGTGACCCGGGAGGCCGTCGAGGAGCTGGGGCTCGACGTCGGAGTCACGGTGACGGCTCGCGTGAAGTCGACCAGCGTGCACATCGACCTGCCGTGACGGCCGCGGCCGGGCGCGGAGTCAGCGGCAGAGGGGTGCGGCGCTCAGGTCCACCCGGTCGTCGAGGCGGGACAGGTCCCGGCCGGTGAGGGTCTCGATGCGTTCCGGGTCAACGGCCGCCCGTTCGACACCGAGCCGCGCTCCGGCCAGTGTCTGCGCACCAGCTGGCGGCCGACGGGCACTGGGGCGGCTCGCCGCGCTCGGTGGCCTTCAACGCCCAGTGGTTCCGCGTCGCGGTCGATCCCGGCTCCGGCGAGATCCGCATCCTGCGCAGCGTGCACGCCGCCGACGCCGGCAAGGTCATGAACCCGATGCAGTGCCGCGGCCAGGTGGAGGGCGGAGTCGCCCAGGCACTGGGCGCGACCCTCTTCGAGACCGTGCGGCTCGACGAGCGCGGCGAGGTCACCACGGCCGCGTTCCGCCGGTACCGGCTTCCGCAGTACGCGGACGTCCCCCCTACCGAGGTCCACTTCACGGAGACCTCCGACGCGATCGGCCCGCTCGGGGCGAAGTCCATGAGCGAGAGCCCGTTCAATCCGGTCGGCCCCGCGTTCGCCGACGTCCTGCGGGACGCCACGGGCATCCGCTTCACCGAGCTGCCGGTGACCCGCGAGTGACCCGCGACCGCGTCTGGCTCGCCCTCGACCGCCGGGCGAAGTCCGGGGTCTGAGATCCCCGTATCACCCGGTGACACCGATGGCGACGGTCGTCACTTCCTCCAAGGCACCTCTCATCCGCAATGGAGAGTCCCACGACGTTGTTGCAGATGAGATCGAGCACGGCCTACCGTGTCGCATATGCAGTCCTACACGATCGGGCAGGCCGCTCGGCTGCTGGGCGTCAGCCCGGACACGGCCAGGCGCTGGGCGGACGCGGGCAGGGTCGCGACCCACCGCGACGAGAGCGGTCGGCGCGTCATCGACGGGAAGTCCCTCGCGGAGTTCTCCGTGGAGATCGCGCAGGGCGACGACGACGACGCGTCGTACACCTCGGCACGCAACGCGTTCCCGGGGATCGTCACGGCGATCAAGCTCGGCGACGTCGCGGCCCAGGTCACCCTCCAGGCCGGTCCGCACCGGCTCGTCTCCCTCCTCACCCGTGAGGCCGTGGAGGAACTGGGACTGGAAGTCGGCATGCAGGCCACCGCCCGCGTGAAGTCGACCAGCGTGCACATCGACCGCACCTGACCACCCCTCACGCAGAACCGAGCATCTCCGCCGTCGGCGCGGCCGCCTCCCACCGCACCTTCCGTTCCCGTCAAGGAGTCCAGACCCTCATGTCCCTCACGCTCACCCCCACCAGACGTCGTACCGCCGCCGCCGTGTTCACCGCCGCCCTGCTGGTGCCGCTCGCGGCCTGCGGCGACAGCGACGACACGAAGGCGGACGCCGCCGGCCCCTCCGGCTCGGCCTCCGCGAGCGGCGCGCCCGCGGCGAACCTGACCGTCCTCGCCGCCGCCTCGCTCACGGACGCCTTCAAGACCGCCGGCGCGGCGTACGAGAAGTCCCACCCGGGCACGAAGCTCACCTTCTCCTTCGCCGGCTCGCAGGAGCTCGTCGCGCAGGTCTCGCAGGGCTCGCCCGCCGACGTCCTGGTCACCGCCGACACCAAGAGCATGGACAAGGTGGAGGCCGACACCGGCACCCCCTCGATCATCGCGAAGAACCGGCTCGTCATCGCCACCGGCGAGGGCAACCCGTTCAAGGTCGACGACCTGAAGGACCTGGCCGACACCAAGCTCAAGGTCGTCCTCGCCGCCCCCGAGGTCCCGGCTGGCAAGTACAGCAGGCAGATCCTGGACGCCCGGAAGGTCACGGTGAAGCCGGTCTCCCAGGAGCCCAACGTGCGCGCCGTCCTCAGCAAGGTCGAGCTCGGCGAGGCCGACGCCGGCCTCGTCTACAAGACGGACGCCGCGAGCGGCGCGGACAAGGTCGACGCCGTCGAGATCCCCGACGACCAGAACGCCATCGCGAAGTACCCGGCCGCCACGATCAAGGACTCCGAGAACGCCGAGGCCGCCGCCGCGTTCGTCGCCTGGCTTTCCTCGCCCGAAGGCCAGAAGATCCTCCAGGACGCCGGCTTCCAGAAGCCGTAACGGCCGGGATCACCGGATCCGGGCCGTCGCGGCCGGGATCACCAGATCGTGAGAGCTGCCCGCCCCGGGGGAACGGGCAGCCCTCCTCCTCATGTCTTCGGGGTCATCGATGAAACGAGCAGGCGTACGCGCGGCCGGCACCCGGCCGCCCCTGACGCTCGCGCTGCCCGCGCTGCTGGCCGTGGCGTTCCTGACCCTGCCGCTGCTCGGCATCCTCGTCCGGACCGAGTGGCGCGAACTCGCCGACCACCTGCGCTCGCCGGGCACGGTCGAGGCGCTGCGGCTCTCCCTCGTCGTGTCGTTCTGGGCGCTGGGGCTCTCCCTGCTGCTCGGTGTGCCGCTCGCATGGCTGCTGGCCCGCGTGCCGTTCCCCGGCAAGGCCCTCGTCCGCTCCCTCGTCCTGCTGCCGATGGTGCTGCCGCCGACGGTCGGCGGTGTGGCACTGCTGCTCGCCTTCGGCCGGCGCGGGCTGCTCGGCCCCTGGCTCGAGAGCACCTTCGGCGTCGTCTTCCCGTTCCACACGTCGGGGGCCGTGATCGCGGCCACGTTCGTCGCGATGCCGTTCCTCGTGATCAGCCTGGAGGGCGCGCTCGGCGGGCTGCGGCCCCGGTACGAGGAGACGGCGGCCTCGCTCGGCGCCTCGCCGGTACGGGTCTTCTTCACCGTCACGCTGCCGATGGTCGCGCCCGGACTGATCGCGGGCGCGGCCCTCACCTGGGCGCGGGCGCTGGGCGAGTTCGGCGCCACGATCACCTTCGCGGGGAACCTGCCGGGAACGACCCAGACGCTGCCGCTCCAGGTCTACCTCCTGCTCCAGGACGAGCCCGAGGCCGCCACCTCCGTCTCGCTCCTGCTGCTCGCCATCGCCATGGGCGTACTGATCGCCCTGCGCGGCCGCTGGACGGGGACGCCCTCGGACCGCCGGCCCCGGCCCGCCCCGGAGGCCGGGGGCGAGGACCCGGTGGCGGTGCCGGTTCCGGCCGCGTCCGCCGCGCCCGTCGCCACGAAGGGGGCCGAAGGCGGGGAGACCGACCGCACGGACACCGAGCGCTGGGCGCTGCACGCCGAGGTCACCGGCTTCACCCGGCTCACCCTGGACGCCGAACCCGGCACCACCATCGCCGTCGTCGGCCCCAACGGCGCCGGCAAGACCACGCTGCTCCGCGCCCTCCTCGGCCTCACCCCCCGCGCCCACGCCGAGCTGCGGCTCGGCGACGAGGACGTCACCGCGCTGCCCCCGCACCGACGGCATGTCGCCTGGGTCCCCCAGGACGGCGCGCTGTTCCCGCACATGAGCGCCCTCGCCAACACGGCGTACGGACTCCGCGCCCAGGGCGTCGCGCGCGCCGAGGCCCGGCGCGAGGCCCGGATCTGGCTCGACCGGCTCGGAGTCGGCCCGCTGGCCCACCGCCGGCCGACCCAGCTCTCCGGCGGGCAGGCCCAGCGCGTCGCCCTGGCCAGGGCGCTGGCCGCCCGGCCCCGGCTGCTCGTCCTCGACGAACCGCTCGCCGCGCTCGACCAGACCACCCGCGCCCATGTGCGCCACACCCTGCGCACCCACCTGACCGGCTTCGGCGGCGTCTGCCTGATCGTCACCCACGACCCGGTCGAAGCGGTCTCCCTCGCCGACCGCGTCCTCGTCCTCGACGACGGCCGGGCCCTCCAGGACGCGGCGCCCGTCGAGGTCACCCGGCACCCCCGCTCCCCCTGGGTCGCCCGCATGCTCGGCCGCAACGCCTGGCCGGGCACGGCGACCCCGGAGGGCCTCGCGCTGGAGGGCGGCGGCACCCTGGTCGCGACCGACCCGCCGCCGCCCGGGACCCCCGCGCTCGCGATCGTCGCGCCCGAGGCGGTGGCCGTCCACCGTGAGCGGCCCGCGGGCAGCCCCCGTAACGTCTGGCCCGGCACCGTGCGCGAGATCACGGCGAGCGGCAGCCGGCTCAGAATCCTGATCACCTCCGACCGGGCCCCCGACCTCGTCGCCGAGATCACACCGCAGTCGGCCGCCGAACTCGGCCTCGCCGACGGGGTGTCCGTCTGGACGAGCGTCAAGGCCACGGAGGCGACGATCGTCCCGCTGTGACGGGCGCCGTACCGACGGCCGTCCGGTCCCGGTGTCGTCCCGGTGTCGTCCCGGTGCTTCTCTACGCTCCCGGGAGCAGCAGCGGCGCGAGGTCCCCGTCGGTCCACCCCGGACCGATCACGGCCAGCGCGTCGCCCACGGCGGCTCCGCGCAGGAAGGCCGCACCATGGCCTTCGACGATCCCGGCGTGACCGCCGGCCCACGACACGGGCACGACGCGGGTCAGTCCGGGTGCGACCCGCACCGGCCCCCGTACGGGCATGCGGGGAAGCCGTCCGAGCGTGCGCCCCGACAGGCCCGCGAGGAGCGGGCCGAGGACGGTCCGGGCGGCGACGAGGGCCGCGTACGGATTGCCGGGCAGGCCCACCACCCAGCCGGTGGTGGGGAGTTCGGCGAGCAGCATGGGGTGCCCGGGCCGGCAGGCGACCGTGTCGACGACCATGCGGGCTCCGCTGTCGGCGAGCGACCGCCGCAGTAGGTCGGTGACTCCGACCGACGTGGAACCGGTGACCACGACGACGTCCACGTCGCCGAGGCCCTCCGACGCCTCGGCCACAAGATCGGCGGGACGATCCGGTACGTGCCGCAACGCGGCCGTCTCACCGCCGAGTCGGTCGATCAGGCCGGGGAGCAGCGGCCCGAGCGCATCCCGTACGCGCCCTGCCGAGGGGACGCCCTCGTGATCCAGTTCGTCGCCCGTGACGAGGATGCCGACCCTCGGCCGGGGTCGCACGACGAGTGCGTCGTGACCGGAGGTCGCGGCCAGCCCGATCAGCGCCGGACCGACCGGGGTTCCGGCGGGGGCCAGACACTCCCCCGTTCCGGCGTCCTCGCCGGCCCTCCGGATGTGGCGGCCCGAGGGCGGCAGGTCTCCCGTGACGCGGAGGCCGGAGAGCGACGCGCGTTCCAGGGGCAGCACGGCGTGCGCCCCCGGCGGGACGCACGCGCCGGTGGAGATCTCCACGCAGTCGCCCGGCCCGAGTTCACCCGGCCACGGCGCTCCCGCCCGGGCGGCCCCGCGGACGGTCCAGGGTCCCGGTCCGCCGGTGACGGCGAATCCGTCCATGGCCGCCGTGTCGAAGGCCGGGAGGGGGTGGCGGGTGCGCAGGTCCTCGGCGAGTGTCCGTCCGACGGCCTCCCGCAGCGGCACCGACCGGCCGGCCGAGGGGCGCGCGGCGCCGTGCGCCCTGGTCCGGGCCTCCTCCCACGACACCGCGCGGGGCGGGTCCGTTGCCGGTGACGCCGTGGGGACCGGAGGCGGAACGGGCAGGGCGGGCGCGGCCACCGGGGCCGTACGAGTGGCGTGCAGCATGCGTCCGACTGTCGGCGCCCGGTGTTTCCGGTCGCCGCGGGCCGGATGTCCCTCGCGCACCGATCGGTTCACCCCCCGGCGCGGGGCGCGTGTGAGCCGCGGACGCACCAGGGGCGGTGCACCGCCCCTCGGTCATGGGGCGCCGGTCATCGGGCGCCGGCCATCGGGCCAGGCCGCAAGGCGCCGGGTCAGGCCGAGGCGAGGGCGACCTCGGTCGACTTCACGAGCGCCTTGACCGCCGAGCCCTCGGCCAGGCCCAGGTCCTTGACGGCGTCGGCCGTGATCGCGGCGGTGACGTCCTGACCACCGGCCAGGCGCACCTTCACCGACGCCATCGCCTCACCGGCGGTGACGGACGTGACGGTGCCGGGGAGCTGGTTCCGAATGGACAGGGTCATGGAGAACACGCCTCGCAAAGCTGGAACGGAACAGTCGTCACTTCTGTGACCTGCGTCACGGCCGACCGTACCGGAAGAGAAATTCCGTCCGGCGACTTCCCGGTGCGCGCGGGTACGGGCATCACGCGCCGCCACATTCCCTCGCGGGGCCGCGGCGGGCCCTCTTCCGGCCCGGAGCATCACGTCGCCGCATCAGCGAGACCGGATCCCACCCTCACCTTGCAGATGTGATCTGCAGAGGCATGATCCACTCTTGGATGATCCGCCGTCCGAGCTTCGACCATCGGGGCCTGTTTCCGTGCCTGCATCCAGTCGTCACACCAGGGTGACGACTGGTTCACTGCTCGCACCGGCCCCGGCGACGGAGTGGCTCCCGCCGCCGGGAACACCGGGCCAGGAGGGTCCTGCGCGCTGTTCGCGGTGTTCGGCGCGCAGGAACCCTGGACAGGCGTTCCGCCTGCGATCCGGCGCCTGGGGCGCCCCCTCGACCGCGAGTGAAACGATCGGCGCCGGCGGGCGATCGGGACCGGTGGGTGACCGACGCCGGCGGGCGATCGGGACCGGCGGGTGACCGGGACCGGCCCCGCCGCCGCTGCGGCCGTCGAGCCTGTCTGTACCTCCAATCATCCACATCACATTTGCATGGCGATACGGGCGATCACCCAAGCATTCGCGGATTCATTGTGCGATCAGGCCAGCAGATGCAGGATGGGGCGAGCGGCTGGCGGAGCGCCGGCGGCCGGGCGACGACACGGACGCCCACGCTCCTCCCCGCCCCGCTGCTCCTGCTCACGAGGCGAGGTATGGCACACATGAAGGCACGTACGTTCCACGGCGGCGCCGACGATGTCGACCAGGGCACGACCGGACCCGGCACGTCGGCCTACCGCAGGCCGGACGAACGCGTCGCCAGGTTCGTCGCCGAGGCCCTGGGAGGGGCCCGCAACGTGCTCAACGTCGGTGCGGGCGCCGGATCGTACGAGAACGTCGCCGACGACGTGACGGCCGTCGAGCCGTCCGCGTCCATGCGTGCCCTGCGGCCGACCCGCCTCACCCGGGCCGTCGACGCGGTCGCCGAGGACCTGCCGTTCGCGGACGGGGAGTTCGACGCCGCGATGACGCTGTTCAGCGTGCACCAGTGGAGCGACGTGACCGCCGGCCTCCGGGAAGCACGCCGGGTGACCCGCGGCCCCGTCGTGGTCCTCACCTGCGCCCCCGCGTCGGTACGGGACTTCTGGCTGCACGACTACGCACCCGAGGTCCTCGACACGGAAGCCCGCCGCTACCCTCCCGTCGACGACATCGCGGCCGCGCTGGGCGGGACCTGCACGGTGGACGCCGTCCCGATCCCCCTCGACTGCACCGACGGCTTCAACGAGGCGTACTACGGCCGCCCCGAGCTGCTCCTCGATCCGGCGGCCCGTCAGGCCTGCTCCGCCTGGAGCTTCGTCGACGACGGCGTCCGCGAGCGCTTCGACCGCACCCTGCGCCACGATCTGACGACCGGCACCTGGGACGAGCGCTTCGGTGAGCTGCGCACACGACCGACGTACGAGGGCTCACTCGTCATCGTCCGCGCCACGCCCTGAACCCTGCGGCACGAACCGGCCAGGACCTGTTCGCGGCGCGTCGGGTACCAGGGAAGACCCGGCCGGATCCGTGTGACGGTGGTGCTGACGGTCCCCTGACGCGGGGAGCGGGATCCCCGTCGGATCCCTGACGCGGCTGCCCGAGCCCGCGCCCTTCGTGCGGCCCCCGTACCCGTCACCCGAGCCCGGGGAGCACGAGCGCGCTCAGTTGCCGCGCGGCGCGTACATGATGACGGCCATGCCGGCGAGGCAGACCAGCGCGCCGATGACGTCGTAGCGGTCGGGGCGGTAGCCGTCGGCGACCGTGCCCCAGGCGATCGACCCGGCGACGAAGATCCCGCCGTACGCGGCGAGGACGCGGCCGAAGTCGTCGTCGGACTGGAGCGTGGCCACCACCCCGTACAGGCCGAGGGCGATGACCCCGGCGCCGATCCAGACCCAGCCCCTGTGCTCGCGGATGCCCTGCCAGACGAGCCAGGCGCCGCCGATCTCGAAGAGGGCGGCCACGACGAACAGGGCGAGGGAACGAGCGACGGTCACGGTCGGTGAGCCTACCGGCGGCCCTGCCCGTGACGTTCACGCGGAGTCTCCCGCCCGCACCCGAGCCGTCCGTAAACGGCTGGCGTGCCGTCCGGACCCGGCGGATCATTCGAAGGGTCCGCGCTCGTCACGAGCCCGCTCACCCGTCCGGGAGAAGTCGCGATGGCCGTCACCCCGCCCGAACCCCCCGAGCCCTCCCGGCCGACCCGGGCACCCCACACCTCCCAGTCGCCCCAGCTGTCCGGTTCCCCGCCCGAGGTCCGCTCCGCCGCCGGTGTGGTCCGCGGTACGCATGAGGCGGGTGTCGCGGTCTTCCGGGGCATCCCGTTCGCCGAGCCCCCGGTCGGCGCGCTGCGCTTCGCCGCGCCCCGGCCCGCTCGCGGCTGGACCGGGGTGCGCGAGGCCGTCGCGTACGGGCCTCCGCCCCCGCAGGGCGGGCACTTCGGCATGGACGCCCAGTCCCGGGAGACGCCGGGCGACGACTGGCTGACGGTCAACGTCTGGTCGCCCGAGCCGACCCCCGGCGCCGGGCTGCCGGTCATGGTCTGGATCCAGGGCGGTGCGTACGTCTTCGGGATGTCCGGCCTCCCCGAGTACGACGGCGGCCGCCTCGCCCGGGACGGCGGCGTGGTCGTGGTGACCTTCAACTACCGCGTCGGCATGGAGGGCTTCGGGCAGATCGAGGGGGCTCCGCCCAACCGGGGTCTGCTCGACCAGGTCGCCGCCCTGGAATGGGTGCGCGACACCATCCGGGCCTTCGGCGGCGACCCCGGGCGGGTCACGGTCTTCGGCCAGTCGGCGGGCGGGGGGTCCGTCGCCGCCCTGCTCGCGATGGACCGGGCGGCCGAGCTCTTCCGCCGGGCCGTCGCGCAGAGCGTGCAGGGCACGTACTTCTCCCCCGAGCTCGCCTCGGACATCGCCACGGCCTGCGCCGCCGAACTGGGGCTGCGGCCCACGGTCACCGACCTGTCCGACGTCCCCCCGCACGAACTGCCGGTGGCGGGCGACGCGCTCGGCGCCAGGATGGACGAGCGGGCGGACCGCTGGGGCCGGCCCGCGTACCGGACGATCCCCTTCTCGCCGGTCGTCGACGGCGACATCCTGCCCACCACGCCGTGGCAGGCCCTCTCCGAAGGCGCCGGCCGTGACGTCGAGCTCCTCGTCGGCCACACCCGCGACGAGCAGCGCCTGTTCACCGCGGTCACCGGCCTGCTCGGAGAGGTGAGCGAGGAGCAGGCGGCGGCCGCCCTCCGCTTCCTCGCTCCGGGCCCGGACGGCGCGCGCCGGTATCGCGACGCCTTTCCGACGGCGGACCCGGACGCGCTGTACGAACTGGTCCACTCCGACTGGCTCTTCCGCATGCCGTCGCTCCGTCTCGCCGAGGCCCGGGCGGGCGCCGGCGGCCGCGCCCATGTGTACGAGCTGACGTGGGAGGCCCCCGGCATGGGCGGCGCCTTCGGCGCCTGCCACGGCCTCGACGTACCCCTCGTCTTCGGCAATCTGGACCGTGGGCAGCCCGCCGTGCTGATCGGCGAGGAGCCGTCCGCGGAGGCGGAGGCCCTGTCCGCCCGGATGCGCGCCGCGTGGACGTCCTTCGCCGCCCACGGCGACCCTGGCTGGCCCGCCTACGACAGCGGGCAGCGGCTCGTGCAGGTCTTCGACTCCCGGCCCGCCGTCGTCGCCTACCCGGAGGAGGCGTCCCGTCTGATCTGGCAGGACCACCCGTTCCCCGTCCTGTCGGTGGTCGCATGATCGCTTGCCCGTGGGCCGCGGTGGTGGGTGCAATGACCGGCATGATCGCCCAGGTGCGCCCGCCCCGGCGGGAGAAGACGGGCGCGGACCGCCTCACCGTGGCACTCCGCGGTCCGGGCACCCTGAGACCGCCTCGTCACACGGGAGACGCCACCGCATGAGTACGCCCCTCTCGACGCCCCGAGCAGCGCGGACCGACGGATCGCCGGTCAGGATCGGCGCGCTCGTGCCGCTGACTCCGCCCGGCTGGACCGAGGCCGGCCGGCACCTGCTCGCCGGCCTGGAGCTGGCCGTTCAGCACGTCAACGACGCCGGTGGGGCCGGCGCGACCGGCGGAAGGCCGCTCGAACTGGTGGTCCGGGACACCGCGGCCGATCCTCGACGGGCCGCGGCAGCCGTGGAGGAACTGGCCGGGCTCGGTGTGGCCGCCCTGGCCGGTGAGTACCACAGCGTCGTCGCCCGCGCCGCTGCCGCCGCGGCCGACGCCCTCGGTCTGCCGTACCTCTGCTCGTCGGCCGTCCTCGACGCGCTCACCGACGAGCCGACGGACCGGGTGGCGCGCCTCGCCCCCGCGCAGTCCCACGGCTGGCGGATCTACGCGGACTTCCTCCTCGCCGCGGGTCACCGCCGTATCGCCGTCGCCGCTCAGCCGAGCGTCTACTGGGCGTCCGGGACCCGCATTCTGCGGGAGCACCTCGCTCCGCACGGCGGCACCGTCGTCCCGCTCGACATGGACGGGCTCACGCCCACGGCGGTGTGCGACGCCCTCGTCGAGCGGCGTGCCACCGCCCTCCTCCTGCTGGTGGGCCATCCGGAGCCGGCCGTGCCGCTCGTCCGGGCCGTCCGCCGCGACCGGCGTCTCGCCGACGTCCTGATCGGCGCTCCGGCCGGGCAGCCGGAGTTCGCCACGTGGGCGACGACGCTCGCCGACGACGGCGCCGCGATCCCGTTCCTGCGCTACCTGCCCGGGCAACTCGGCCCGCTCGGCGACCGCGTCGGGACGGCTCTGCGCGAACGGCTGGGCGAAGCGCCCTCCTTCGTCGCCTTCGAGGGCTACGACACCGTCACCGTCCTCGCCGGCCTGCTGCGCTCCCACGGCACGGACCGGGCGGGCATCGCCGCATCCTGGCCGGACGTCGACGTCGAGGGCACCCGGGGGCGGATCCGGTTCTCCCGCACGCCGGGCATCGGCGTGTGGCAGTGGGCGTGGCCGCCCGTCCAGGTCGTCGACCGTGACCCGGCGGCGCCCGAACGTTTCCGCGTCCTTCACACGGGACCGGCCCCGACCTCCTACCAGTAGCGCTCCAGGGCCCCTTCCTTGTACGGAGCCGGGCTCACGCTGAGTTCGCCGGCGAAGGGGCGGTCCAGGACGAAGACGAGGAGCAGGCTGAAGCCGATCAGGGCGGCGACGGAGGCGACGAAGAGGAGCTGGATCCGCAGCTTGCGCATGCCGTACAGGAAGGTGAGCGGGATCAGGACGAAGGCGCCGCCGAAGGCGAGGACCTGGAGGAGCGGGGGCAGATCCTGTTCGGCCATGGTCAGGCGGGCCCGGCGCTGCGAGGCCACGCCGTTGAGGTGGCTGACGGCCTCCGCGTAGAAGACCTCCTCGCGCGGGGTCTTCGGGTCGTACTCCTGGAGGACGTCGTAGACGACCTGGAGCTTCTCGGCGGTGGCCCCGAAACTGGGCTGCCCTTCCCGCATCCGGGGCCACTGGACCTCGACGACGGAGTGGACGTAGTCGCTGAGTGCCTCGTCGACGCGGGCGCGGACCGGGGGCGGGAAGGCGGCGGCGTCGCGGGCGATGAGGGCGACGTCGGTGGCCTCGGAGGCCACGATGGTCTGCGTGCTGTCCAGCTGCGTCCAGAGGGTCACGATGACGAAGGCGAGGATGATCCCGTAGATCGCACCGAACATCCCCAGGGTCACCCCGACCATGTCGTTGTGCTCGCCGTCGGACAGCGAGGGGTGCCTGCGGCGCAGCAGCACGCTGCCGGCCACCGCCACGAGGACGGTTCCGCCGACGGTGACCACGGCCAGGGTGAAGGTGCTGAATTGATTGAGCAGCCAGAGCGACATGTGCGGGGAGTCTAGGGATCCGGCCACCCGTCGCCCGGCGCGCGCGGAGCGCCCGTTCTCCGCCGCGACCGCCGGAGCGCGCGCCTGTACGCGTGCGCGCCTCGGACGTCCGCACCCGGGGTTCACACCATCGAGTGAGCGGGCCGGGGCCGTCCCGCCGGGGCGGGTCAGTCCTGGGTGCTCCCGCCGCCCGCCTCCTCGTCGACGGCGTACGGGTGCACGTAGCGCTCGTCGTCGAACGGGGTGAACCACATGCCGATCGCCGGCGGGGTGTCGCCCGTGCCGGCGAGGGCGGGGTACTCGTCGTCGTCCTGGACGCTGTCCTCGTCGACGTCCTCGGGGCCGTCCTCGTCGATGCCGCCGGGGCCGTCCTGGTCCACGCCGTCCCGCGCGTCGCCGTAGAGCCACTCGAAGTCCATGTCCTCGTAGACCTCGTCGGCGAAGCGCTCCAGGGCTTCCGTGACCTCGTCGGAGAGGAGCCCGTACAGGTCGAGCGTGGAGTGCGCCTGCTGCAGGAGCAGTTTCAGTACGAGCTCCTCCGCGAGGCAGCCGAGCGCACGGAAGCTCCCGTCGGTGAACCGGGTGGTCAGGGCTATCGCGGTCACGAGGAGGCGGCGCGCGAAGAGTTCGTCGTACGCGAGGGCGTAGCGGGGCGGGAGCTCGGTGAGGAGCCACAGTTCGGCCCGGCACTCGGCGACGTTGGTCTCCTCCTCGGCGAGGGTCTGGACGTCGTCGTACAGCTCGTCGATGAGGACCTCCGAGGCGTAGACCAGGGCGCCGGCGGCCAGTTCGGCGGCCTCGGAGGCCTGCTCCGCCGGCTCCTGCTGTTCATCGGGGTCGGTGCCGCCGGAGAGGAGACGACCGAGGGAGACCAGGCGCGGGGCCAGGGCGCGGATCTGGGCCTCCAGGTCGGCCCGGTCCTCGTCGTCCCCGCTGCCGTCGTCGGCACCGTCGAGGGGGTGGGCGGGGTCCGTGACGTCGACGGGGCCGGCCCCCGCCGCGTGGCGGGCGCGACGGGCCCGGAGGTCGCTGGGCGGCGCGTCCGGCCCGTCGGCGGCAGCCAGGCTCTCCCGTGTCAGGTCGATGTGGAGTTTGACCTCGCTGCTCTCGACCACCCAGTCGGCGAGGAGCTCGGAACGTTCGAGGACCTCGGCGGCGACGGAGCCGACGGCGTTCTCCGCGGTCTCCAGGGAGGGGGCGTGGACGAACACCTTGACGATCGACCCGCGCGGGTGGACGGCGACGATCGTCTCGAGGACGTCGACCTCGACCCCGCCGGGCCCCTCGATCCCCTCCACCGCGTCGAAGCCGTGCTCCAGGAGTGCGGACGCGCCGATCTGCTGCAGCGCGTCCAACTCGTCGGCACCGTCGGGCAGGCACGTTTCCACTGTTACGACGTAGCTCACGTCGGCAAGCGTGCCAGGCGAGGACCCGTCGTCGGGGCGGAATCCCCGGGAGAATTCGGGCCTGTTCGAGAGTTCCCTCCGCCCGGGGCGGGCGGCTCCGGTCAGGCGCCCCCGAAGCGGTTGCGCCAGGACTCCATGTCCTCGTCGGTGATCTTGGCGAAGAGGACCGGCGGGACGGTGAAGGGGGCGCCCGCCGGGACGGTGTCCAGGGATCCGGCCCGGTCGGCCCGACCCGGGTCGCGGTGTCGTCGGCGAGGGCGAAGGAGCCGCGCATGGCGGCGGCCGTGGCCGGGACGAAGGGCTCGGAGACCACCGCGTACAGGTGGATGGGGTTCATCGCCGTGCGCAGGGTCAGCGCGGCCCCCCTCGGGGCGGAGCCGCCCGCCCTCCACCGCGCGCGCGTTTCCGTGGCTCCGCCGAGGCGGGGCGGACGGTCCCGGGGACGGGGGCCGGGGGGGGGGGGGGGGGGGGGGGGGGGGGGGGGAGGGGGGAGGGGGGGGGGGGGGGGGGGGCGCCCGCGGGTGGAGACGGGGGTGGGGGTGCCCACAGTC
>NZ_JBVHZJ010000018.1:108500-143362 GCF_055574655.1 Streptomyces sp. NPDC029956
CCGTCCCCGTTTTTTCTCTCGCCCACGGACTTGGATGCTTCGTCGGTGGGGCCGACCCCCCCCCCCCCCCCCCCCCCCCCCCCCCCCCCAGGGCCGCCCCGGTGACGCCGGGGGCGCCGAACGAGTGGACTTGGCGGGTGGCGGGGCGGGGCGGGGAGCCGCCGTGCGGGGTGGCGGTGGTGATGTGGCCGTCCCTGACCGTGACCCTGGAAGAGGTCTGCCGACATGAGACGTACCTCCTATCGCCGGCTGTTCGCCGCGACGGTCCTCGTGGCCTCCGTGCTCGCGCCGGTGGCGGCGACTCCCGCCACGCCCGTCCACGCAGTCGCCGCCGACGTCGTCGACCGGCACGGTGACGAGGACTGTCCGCCCGGCGGGCTGGGGCCCGAGCTGACCGCCCGGCTCGACCGGACGATCGCGGACGTCCGCAAGCAGGCCGGCATCCCGGGTGTCGTGGTCGGGATCTGGATGCCCGGCAAGGGCAGCTACGTCCGCGCCACCGGGGTCGCCGACAAGGTCACCCGTGCGCCGATGTTCACCGACTCCTTCGTCCGGATCGGCAGCGAGACCAAGACCTTCACGGTCACCGCGCTGCTCCAGCTCGTCGACGAGGGCCGGATCAGCCTCGACGAGCCGATCTCCACCTACGTCCGCGGCGTCCCGAACGGCCCCCGGATCACCTTGCGTCACCTCGCCGAGATGCGCAGCGGCCTCTTCCCGTACACCGCCGACGAGGACTTCGTCCACGACCTGCTGAGCGATCCGCAGCGCTCGTTCACCCCGTGGGAATCGCTCGCGTACGGCTTCCGGCACAAGAACACCTTCGAGCCCGGTGCCCGGTTCCAGTACTCCAACAGCAATCTCGTCCTTCTCGGCCTGGTGATCGAGAAGGTCACCGGTCAGCGCCTCGACCAGGTCATCGAGCGGCGGGTGCTCCGCCCGGCCCGTCTGCGGTACACGCTCTTCCCCGAGGGCAACGAGTTCCCCGAGCCGCACGCCCGCGGGTACACCGACCAGACGCTGGACGGCACGACCGCCGACTCGACCGACTGGAACCCCAGCTGGGCCTGGGCGGCCGGTGCGATGATCTCGGACCTGCACGACCTGCGCCGCTGGGCCAAGATCCTCGCCACCGGCGAGCTCCTCAGCCCCGAGACGCAGGCGCAGCGGCTCAAGACGCTGCCGACCGGCTTCCCCGGCGTGAGCTACGGCCTGGGGATCTTCGACGCCGACGGCTGGATCGGGCACAACGGCTCGATCCCCGGCTACGAGACCGTGACGGTCTATCTGCCCTCGCAGAAGGCCACCATGGTCCTCATGCTGAACACCGACTCCCAGGTCGGGGGCCAGGAGCCGTCCACTCTGCTCGCCCGGGCGATCACGGCGGTCATCACCCCGGACCACGTCTACGACGGTGGGATCGCCCCGCGATAGGGCCCCGGCGTCAGGGACGCGTAGTACGCCTGCAGAGCCGCTTCGCTGCCCGAGCCCATGGCGGTCATGATCCGCTGGAAGCGGGCGGCGCGCAGGTCGCCGGCCACGAGGACGCGGGGGTGCTGGTCCGCCGGCCGGCAGTAGCCGTCCTCGCCCCGGACGAGGCCGCCGCCCGGGGCGGCGGGTGCGCTCCCGATGCTCACGTACGCGGCGTCCGCCGTGACCGTACGCCGTTCCCCGTTCCGGCCCGTCAGCTCCGCCGCCGCCCCGTCCGGGCCGCCGTACCGGGTCAGCGTCACGTGCTCGACGGGGAGGAGCGTGACGCGCGGGTCGTCGCGGATCTCCTCGATCTTGTACGTGTCCGTCTCCGGGTACGCGACGAGGAGGCGGGTCCCGGTGGCCGGGTGGGCGCGGAGGAACGTGCCGATCGGCCGGTCGCCGCCGAGGACGAGGATCGTGCGGGGCGCCGCGTCGGCGGCCGCGTCGGCCTGCCAGAGGGAGGGCAGCGTCGGTCCGCCCGGGGCGGTGATCCAGGCGACGTCGCCGGGCTGGAGGGAGGCCACGCCGGTGGCGACCACCGCGTACGGGGCCGTGATCACCTTCCTGCCGGTGTCCGGCGTGCCGGTGACACCGACGGTGACCCGGTCGTCGTCGGCGTGAACGTCCGTGACGCGAGTGCCCAGTTCGAGGCGGCACAGCTCCGTGCTCCTGAGTTCCGCCCCGATGGAGTCGGCGAGTTCCCGGCCGTCGGTCCAGCCGCCGAGGACGTTGTCCAGGGCCGGGATCCGGTGGAGGGTGTGGCACAGCCCGTCCGGCTCGATCAGGATCGTGCGCATGCCCACGCCGGCCGCCGTTCGGGCGGCCGCGCAGCCGGCCGGGCCACCGCCGACGACGATCAGGCGGTCGTGGCGGTCGCCTCGCTCGCGGGTTCGGCGTCGGACCCCGGGGCGGGTGTGCGCGTGGGGGCGGGTGCTCCCGGGCTGGACGCTGTCTCGGCCATGCCGCCATTGCAGCACCGCGGTCGGGCCGCGCGCACCTGCCTCCGGGCTCCGGGGGCGGGCTCCGCGCCGCTCCCGGCCGCTCCCTGAGGCTCCCGGCCTCTCCCCGAACAAGAAGGGCGAGAAGGTGCAGTCACCTCTCGCCACTTACAACTTATAGCGCACAGGGGGGCTTGCGGCAAGGCCCCCGCCGTACCGCAGAATCACTCTCCTCAGCCCCGGACCTGCAGAAATGAGACTCACCTCGTGCGTGTGCTTTCGTCGGTGGACCAGTCGTACGGCACCAGTGCCTTCGACCTTCCCGACCGCCTCTCCCCCAAGGCCGACCCGGCTCTGATCGCCGGTGACGAGCGGCACTTCGCGGCCATCGCGAAGAGCCTCGAAGAGACGATCGCCGAACTGTCCGACCGGCTCGACGCCACGCGCAAGGCCCCCGGCGGCGCCGGCCGGGAGGCGATGGACCGCGACGCGGAGATCCACCGGCTGACCGGGCGGCTGCGCACCCTGCGCCGCTTCGGGCTGGACCTGTGCCTCGGGCGCATCGTCGCCGCGGAAGGCACGGAAGGCACGGAGGGGGTGGGCGGCGGCGACGGCGCCGAGCCCGTGTACATCGGGCGTCTCGGCCTCACCGACAGCACCGGCCGTCGTCTCCTCGTCGACTGGCGCTCGCCCGCGGCCGAGCCGTTCTTCGCGGCGACCCACGCCAACCCCATGGGGCTGTCGAGCCGCCGCAGGTACCGCTGGAGCGGCGGCCGGATCAACGACTACTGGGACGAGGTGTTCACCGCCGACGGCCTGGAGGAGCACGCGGCGCTCGACGACCAGTCCGCGTTCATCGCCGGTCTGGGCGGCAGCCGTTCGCCGCGGATGCGTGACGTGCTCGCCACCATCCAGGCCGACCAGGACGCCATCATCCGGGCGGGCTCCCGCGGCACCCTCGTCGTCGACGGCGGACCGGGCACGGGCAAGACCGTCGTGGCGCTGCACCGCTCCGCGCACCTGCTGTACGCGGACCCGCGCCTCGGGCACCGTCGCGGCGGCGTCCTGTTCGTCGGCCCGCACCAGCCGTACCTGGCGTACGTCTCCGACGTCCTTCCCAGCCTCGGCGAGGAGGGCGTACAGACCTGCACCGTGCGGGATCTCGTCGCCGAGGGCGCCGGGGCGGCGACCGAGCGCGACGCGGCGGTGGCGCGGCTGAAGTCGTCCGCCGGCCTGGTGCGGGCGATCGAGGCGGCCGTCCGGTTCTACGAGGAGCCGCCCGCCCACGGGATGACGGTCTCGACCGACTGGGCCGATGTGCGGCTGACCGCCGGCGACTGGGCCGAGGCGTTCGAGGCGCCGGAGGCGGGGACCCCGCACAACGAGGCGCGCGAGCAGATCTGGGAGGAGCTGGGCTCGATCCTGCTGGGCAAGCTCGGTGACGAGATCCCGGAGGACGAGTTCCGCCGGGCGCTGCGGCAGGACGAGGAGGTGGCCGGGGCCCTTCACGGCGCCTGGCCGCTGCTGGAGGCGACCGACCTGGTCGGCGACCTGTGGTCGGTCCCCGCGTACCTGCGGAAGTGTGCCCCGTGGCTGGACCGCGAGGAGGTCCGGACCCTCCAGCGGGAGGACGCGCAGGCCTGGACGGTGTCCGACCTGCCGCTCCTGGACGCGGCGCGGCAGCGGCTCGGCGACCCGGAGGCGGCACGGCGCAGGCGCCGGCAGCAGGCCGAGGTCGCCGCCGACCGCGCACGGATGGCCGATGTCATCGCCGACGTCCTGGCCGCCGACGTCGACGGCGAGGGCGCGGTGACGATGCTGCGCGGGCAGGACCTCAAGGACAGCCTGGTCGACGAGGCCGCACTGCCCGGCGCCGAACCCGATCTGCTCGCCGGCCCGTTCGCGCACATCGTGGTGGACGAGGCGCAGGAACTGACGGACGCCGAATGGCAGATGCTGCTGCTCCGCTGCCCGTCCCGCAGCTTCACCGTCGTCGGTGACCGCGCGCAGGCGAGGCAGGGCTTCACGGAGTCGTGGCAGGAGCGGCTCGAGCGGGTCGGGCTCGACCGGATCACCGTGGCGTCGCTGAGCATCAACTACCGCACACCGGAAGAGGTGATGGCGGAGGCCGAGCCGGCGATCCGGGCCGCGCTGCCGGACGCGAACGTGCCGACGTCGGTCCGCAGCAGCGGTCTCCCCGTCGTCCACGGCTCGGTCGCGGAACGGGACGCGATCCTCGACGAGTGGCTCGGCGCCCACGCCGAAGGGACCGCGTGCGTCATCGGCGATCCCCGGTTCCGGCCGAGGCCCCGCGTGCAGTCGCTCACGCCGAGCCTGTCGAAGGGCCTCGAGTTCGACCTGGTCGTCCTCGTCGACCCGCAGACGTACGGCGTGGGCATCGAGGGGGCGGTCGACCGCTATGTGGCGATGACCCGCGCGACCAGGCAGCTCGTCGTCCTGACCGGCGCCTGACGGCGAGCGGCACCAGGTCAGGAGGCCCGGGGCGGGACGGGTTCAGAGGGCAGGCGGGGGGGCCCCCCCCCCCCCTGGGGCGGGCCCCCTCCTCGTACGTACGACGGCTACGAGGCCTTCTTGGCGCCGGAGAACGCGGCGAAGGCGGCGATGCCGAAGAACAGGAACGTCAGCCCGTCCTTGGTCGCGTTCCAGCCCTCGGTGAGCAGGCCGAACTCCTGGAAGAAGAGCTCCGTCGCGGAGACGTCCAGCTCCTTGGAGAGGAAGATCGCGATGCCCAGGAGCTGGCCGAGGTAGACCGCGCCGAGGGCGAGCACCGCGCTCGCGATCGGCAGGAGGGGGTTGCGGCCGCCGACCTTGCCGGCGGCGAAACCGGTGAGGAAGCCGACGCCGACGGCGGCCCAGCCGATCTGGCGCTCGGTGCCGCCGAGGACGGCGCCGTACACGCCGGCCGAGACGAGGGCGGCGACGAGCGCGGCGACCAGGCCGAGAGCGACGTTGTCACGGGCGGGCGCCGGAGGCGGCGCGACCGGGTACTGCTCGGGCGCGGCGCCGCCAGCGAACGGGTTGCCGGGCGGCGGAACGGGCTGGCTCATGGTGCGTATCCCCCCAGGGACGGAAGCAGCACGCGCGTACGTGCATGCGAGAGGCCCGGAGATGAACACCCCCCTATGACAGGGGCACAACACTTTCGGCCGGTGTCACCAGGTCAGAGACGGTGGGCCGTGCCCGTGGGGGTGGCACCGCGGGTGTCCAGGAGGAGTTGGGCCTTCACCGCGAGTCCTTGCAGGTCGTACGTGCGGTGGTGCTGGAGCAGGACCGTCAGGTCGGCGTGGGCGGCGGCCTCGTAGAGGGAGTCCGCACGGGGGACCGGGAGTTCGCGGACGCGCCAGTCGGGGACGTGCGGGTCGTGGTAGCTGACGGCCGCACCCAGGTCCATCAGACGGCGGGCGATCTCGTCGGCGGGGGAGCCCTGACGGTCCGGCAGGTCGGGCTTGTACGTGATGCCGAGCAGCAGGACCCGGGCGCCGCGGGCCGACTTGCCGTGCTCGTTGAGGAGGGTGGCGGCGCGCTGGACGACGTACTGGGGCATGCGCTCGTTGACCTGGCCCGCGAGTTCGACGAGCCGGAGCGGACGGTGGGCGCCGACGGTGTCGACGGGGACGCCGTGGCCGCCGACCCCGGGGCCCGGGCGGAAGGCCTGGAAGCCGAAGGGCTTGGTCTCGGCGCAGCGGATGACGTCCCACAGGTCGACGCCGAGTTCGTGGCAGAGCACCGCCATCTCGTTGACCAGGGCGATGTTGACGTGCCGGAAGTTGGTCTCCAGGAGCTTGACCGTCTCGGCCTCGCGGGGGCCACGCGCGCGTACCACCTTGTCGGTGAGCCGGCCGTAGAAGGCGGCCGCCGCCTCGGTGCAGGCCGGGGTGAGGCCGCCGATGACCTTGGGGGTGCCGGCGAAGCCGTGCGTACGGCTGCCGGGGTCGAGGCGGCCGGGGGAGTACGCGAGGTGGAAGTCGCGTCCGGCGCGCAGTCCTGAGCCCTCTTCGAGGAGGTCCCGGAGCAGGCCCTCGGTGGTGCCCGGGGGGACCGGGGACTCGAGGAGGACGGTGGTGTGCGGGCGCAGCCGGGCGGCGAGCGCGCGGGCCGCGTCGGTGACGGCGGTGAGGTCGAGGGCGTGGTCGGGGCCCAGGGGGGTAGGGGCGCAGAGGACGGCGGTGCGGACCCGGCCGAGTTCCGCGGGGTTGGCGGTCGGCCGGAAGCCCCCCGAGAGCATCCGGCGGATCTCCGGGACGGTGAGGGAGCCTTCCACCGGGGAGCGGCCGGCGGCGAGTTCGGCGACGGGGTGGGGATCGGTGTCGTAGCCGATGGTGTCGATGCCTGCGGCGACGGCGGCCTGGGCCAGGGGGAGTCCGTGGTGGCCGAGGCCGACGACGGCGAGATCAGCGGGCATGGGGGTGGGCCGTCCTTCCCGATAGCCGGAGGGAACGCGACGCGCAAGCCCGGTGGACAGAACGGGTCGAGCGCAATGTCAGACTAGGCGTAAATATGACCGATATCTTGCATTGTGGGGTCGAAGGTCGCCGAGTGTTATCCACAGGTCGATGGCGAGGCGGTGGCTGAAGTCGCCGGGGAGGGACAGAATCGAGCTGTGAGCCGGACCACATGGCCCGGTTCGCGTGCTGGACCGACGGGGAACGACGGGGGACGACGGGAGGCAAGCCGTGAGGACAGCGACACTGGGACCCGCCGAGCGCGCCGAGGCGCTCGCGGCCATGGCCGAGCGCGAGCTGGACGTGCTGGTGGTCGGCGCCGGAGTGGTCGGCGCCGGGACGGCCCTCGACGCCGTCACGAGAGGGCTCTCCACCGGCATCGTCGAGGCCCGCGACTGGGCCTCCGGCACCTCCAGCCGGTCCAGCAAGCTCATCCACGGCGGCCTGCGCTACCTGGAGATGCTGGACTTCGCCCTGGTCCGGGAGGCCCTCAAGGAGCGCGGACTGCTCCTGGAGCGGCTCGCGCCCCACCTGGTGAAGCCCGTCCCCTTCCTCTACCCGCTCCAGCACAAGGGCTGGGAGCGGTTCTACGCCGGCTCCGGCGTCGCGCTGTACGACGGGATGTCCCTCTCCTCCGGGCACGGCCGCGGCCTGCCCGTCCACCGGCACCTCTCCCGGCGGGGCGCACTGCGGGTCGCCCCCTGTCTCAAGAAGGACGCCCTCGTCGGCGCCCTCCAGTACTACGACGCCCAGATGGACGACGCCCGCTTCGTCACCACCCTCGTGCGCACCGCCGCCTCCTACGGCGCCCTGGCCGCGAGCCGGGCCCGTGTCATCGGCTTCCTGCGCGAGGGCGCGCGGGTCGTGGGCGCCCGCGTCCAGGACGTCGAGGCCGGCGTGGAGTACGAGATCCGGGCCAAGCAGATCGTCAACGCCACCGGGGTGTGGACCGACGACACCCAGGCCCTCATCGGCGAGCGCGGCCAGTTCCACGTCCGCGCCTCCAAGGGCATCCACCTCGTCGTCCCCAAGGACCGCATCCACTCGGCCACCGGGCTCATCCTGCGCACCGAGAAGTCCGTGCTCTTCGTGATCCCCTGGGGCCGGCACTGGATCGTCGGCACCACCGACACGGAATGGGACCTCGACAAGGCCCATCCCGCCGCGTCCAGCGCCGACATCGACTACCTCCTCGAGCATGTGAACACGGTGCTCGCCACCCCGCTCACCCGGGACGACGTCGAGGGGGTCTACGCGGGACTGCGCCCGCTGCTCGCCGGCGAGTCGGACGCCACCAGCAAGCTCTCCCGCGAGCACACCGTCGCCCACCCGGTGCCCGGCCTGGTCGTCGTGGCCGGCGGCAAGTACACGACGTACCGCGTCATGGCCAAGGACGCCGTCGACGAGGCCGTGCACGCCCTCGACCAGCGGGTCGCCCCCTGCGTCACCGAGGACATCCCGCTGCTGGGCGCCGAGGGCTACCGGGCCCTGTGGAACGCGCGGGCCAGGATCGCGGCGCGTACCGGCCTCCACGTGGTCCGGGTCGAGCATCTCCTCAACCGGTACGGCTCCCTGACGGAGCAGATCCTCGACCTGATCGCCGCGGACCCCGCCCTCGCCCGACCGCTCCCGGCCGCCGACGACTACCTGCGCGCCGAGATCGTCTACGCCGCCTCCCACGAGGGCGCCCGGCACCTCGACGACGTCCTCACCCGGCGCACCAGAATCTCCATCGAGACCTTCGACCGGGGCACGCTCAGCGCCCGCGAGTGCGCGGAACTGATGGCGCCGGTCCTCGGCTGGGACGAGCACCAGATCGAGAAGGAGATCGAGCACTACGAGAAGCGGGTCGAGGCCGAGCGGGAGTCGCAGCGTCAGCCCGACGACCTGACGGCGGACGCCGCCCGGCTCGGGGCACCGGACATCGTGCCGATCTGACAGGACGTCCGTCGACGCGCGGGCGCCCCGCGGGCCGGTGGAAGAACGACCGGCTCGCCCGCGGCGGGTGGGAACCTGGGGGGTGTGCGGGGGCGTCGTCATCCCGGAGTACGGACCCGGGGACGCCACCCGTCCTGAGGTGAGGGACAATGGCCTCTCTTCCAGGGCGGGTTACCGCATCGCGCGGGAAGCGGCAGACGCGGCGAAGATCAGGGATCGCAGAGGGGACGCATGTCGGAGGCGGAGCAGTCGCGGGACACGGCGAAGGACCCCGGGCGGGACGCCGCAGCGGGGGCCGCGACCGACGGCGACCGAGGGGCGGTCCCGGCCGCGCGTGAGCCGGAGCGGGACGACGCGAAGGACACACAGGACGCGAAGAACGCGCAGGTCGCGCGGGGTGCGGAGGAAGCCGGGGCATCGGCGGCGGCCGCCGCTGCGCCCGCGGACTCCGCCGTGCCGGCGGACCTCGTGAAGCCCACGGGGTCCACGGACCCGGCGGGCGCGAGGCACTCGGGTCCCGGGGGCGTGAAGGGCTCGGACGCCGGGGACGTGAAGGGCGTTCAGGACGCCCCGGGCGGTCCGGACGTGAAGGACGTTCAGGGCGCGTCCGGCGGGCGGCTGCGGGGAACCGAGCCGTCGACCGGGCGGGCCGGTTTCGGCGCGGGCGACGGTGACGGCGAGAGCGACCGTCCTCCGGCGCGGGGTTCCGCGCGGGGCACCGGTGGCGACCGGGGACGCAAGGTCCCGGTGAACGAGGGCCGCCTCCTCGCCGGCCGCTACCGGCTCGGCGGGATCCTCGGCCGCGGCGGCATGGGCACCGTGTGGCGCGCGGTCGACGAGACCCTCGGCCGTACCGTCGCCGTCAAGGAACTCCGCTTCCCCACCAGCATCGACGACGACGAGAAGCGCCGCCTCATCACCCGGACCCTGCGCGAGGCGAAGGCCATCGCCCGGATCCGCAACAACGGCGCCGTGACCGTCTACGACGTCGTCGACGAGGACGACCGCCCGTGGATCGTCATGGAGCTCATCGAGGGCAAGTCCCTCGCGGACGCCGTCCGCGAGGACGGCACGCTCACCCCCCGGCGCGCCGCCGAGGTCGGGCTGGCCATCCTCGACGTGCTGCGCTCCGCGCACCGCGAGGGCATCCTGCACCGCGACGTGAAGCCGTCCAACGTGCTGATCGCCGAGGACGGCCGGGTCGTCCTCACCGACTTCGGCATCGCCCAGGTCGAGGGCGACCCCTCGATCACCTCCACCGGCATGCTCGTCGGTGCCCCCTCGTACATCTCGCCCGAGCGCGCCCGCGGCCACAAGCCCGGCCCCGCCGCGGACATGTGGTCGCTCGGCGGACTCCTCTACGCGGCGGTCGAGGGCAGCCCGCCGTACGACAAGGGTTCCGCCATCGCCACCCTCACGGCGGTGATGATCGAGCCCGTCGACCCGCCGAAGAACGCGGGACCCGAGCTGGAGAAGGTCATCTACGGCCTCCTCGCCAAGGACCCGGCCCAGCGGCTCGACGACGCCCGCGCGCGGGTTCTGCTCCGCGCCGTGCTCGACGCACCCGAACCGGCGCCCCCGATCTCGCCCGAGGTCACCAGGGTCGTACCGCTGCCGCCGCGCCCCGACCAGCCTCCGGTGGCCCCGGCGGCCGACCGGGTCAAGGCGCCCGAGGCGCCCACCGACCGGATGCGGGGTGCGCTGAAGTCCGTACGGAACGCGGCGGCCTCCGTGAAGGCCGAGCCGAAGGCGTCGTCGACGCCCGCCGCAGGGACGGCGGCCGGGGCCGCCTCCGCGACGCGGCACGGCGGTGGCAGACCGACTCCGGCCCGTGCGTCGCTGACCGACGTCGTACCGCGCCGCACCCTGGTGATCATCGCCGCGGTCGCCGTGCTCGCCCTGCTCGGGACGATCCTCGCGGTCTCCCTCAAGGGCGGCGACGAGGGCAACCAGGGCAAGGACAGCGGGGGCACCACGGCCTCGGCCGGCGCCTCCGCCGGCGGTGACGGCTCAGGTGGCTCCGGCGGATCGGACGGCGGCAAGGGCCAGTCGACCGGCGGCGCCGGCCAGCAGGGCGGCGCGCAGCCCGGCGACACCGGCTCGAACGGGTCGACCGACGGCAACGGCACGACGGGCTCGACGGGCTCGACGGGCTCCACGGACGGCTCCGGCGGGTCGAACGGCACCGGCGCCACGCCGACCGGCAAGCCCGGCGGCACGGGCACGCAGCTGCCCGCCGGCTACACCCTCGTCACCAATGACCGCTTCCACTTCTCCATGGCGATGCCCGCCACGTTCAAGGTCCGCTCGATACCGGGCTACAGCGGTGGCGGGATCTTCAGCGAGAGCGGCGGCTTCCCGCGCATCCAGGTCGACTTCAACTCCAGCCCGAAGGACAACGCGGCGGCCGCCTGGGAGCTCGGCAAGATCGGCGTGGCCGCCACCAGCAAGAACTACAAGCACCTCGGCATCCGGACGGTCTCCTACAAGGGCTACCCGACCGTCGCGGACTGGGAGTTCGAGCGCACCCAGCAGGGCATGCGCGTCCATGTGCTCAACCGGGGCTTCAAGGTGGACGCCCAGCACGGCTACTCCATCATGGTCAGCTGCAAGGCGGAGGAGTGGAACGGCGCGGAGTGCAAGACGCTGCGCGAGACGGCGTTCGCCACGTTCAGCCCCAAGGACTGACCGACGGCACGTATCGTGAGAGTTCGAGGACCGTACGCAGCCGAACAGAGCCGATAACTGCACGCTGCCGGACCGGAATTGTCGGACTCGCGTGATCCCGCCCGATCCCGAGGGGTCCGCGGGTCCACGGGGGACAGCGTGCGCGCGTGGGGAGGCGTCGTGGACGACTACGCGGGAAGGGTGCTCGCGGACCGCTACCGCCTGCCGCTGCCGGCGGACGCGGACGCGGACACGGACGCGGATGCGTACGACCCGGCCGGGACGCGCGCCTTCGACACGTACAGCGGGCAGGAGGTCCTGGTCCGCCAGGTGCCGCTGCCGGAGTTCGTCGACGCCGAGCTGCTCGACGGCGAGGGCGGCCAGGCCGGTCCCTACGGCGCCGCGGGGCGGGCGACCCGCCGCCCGGCCGAGCCCGTCGTCCGGCGCGCGATCGAGGCGGCCCAGGCCGCCGCGCAGATCCCCGACCATCCCCTGCTCGACCAGGTCTTCGACGTCTTCGCGGAGGCCGGTTCGCTCTGGATAGTGAGCGAGCGCATCGAGGCCCGGCCGCTGGCCGCCATGCTCGCCGAGCGGCCGCTCAGTCCCTATCGCGCGGCCGAGATCGGCGCCGACGTCCTCACCGCCCTGCGCGCGCTCCACGCCCACGGGTGGGTGCACCGGAACATCACTGCCCGGACCGTGCTCGTCTGCGACGACGGCCGGGTGGTCCTCACCGGTCTCGCGGTGGGTGCCGCGGAGGAGGCGCTCTGCGGATACGCGCCCGTACCGGAGCCGGACCCGGACGCGACGGCGTGGCAGGCGCCGGTGGAGGAGTACGGGGGCGGGGCGGACGGCGCGGAGGAGTACGGCGCGGAGGAGTACGGCTCCGAGGAGTACGGCTCCGAGCTGTACGAGGCGGAGGTCTACGAGGAGGGCGACGAGCACCTCGCTTACGAGGCCGACGAGTTCGAGGAGCCGACCGGGGAGGCTGGGGAGGCTGGGGAGCCGCCTGGGGAGTCGGTCGACGAGCTGCTCCCCGAGCCCGCCGAGGAGACGGCCGAGCAGTCGGGGCCGGCCTACGGCTACGGATACGCATACGGGTACGGCGACGGTCATGGTGGCGGGTACGGCCACGCTGACGGGGCGTACCTCCCCGAACCCGCCCCGTACGTCCCCGAACCCGCCCCGTACGTACTCCCCTCGGACCCGGACGGCTCCGAGCCGGGCTCGTACGTATCCGACCCCGGCTCGTACGTCCGCGAGCAGGACCCGCACGCCCCCGAACCCGGCCCGGACGACGCCGACTCCTCCTCGCCCTACGGAACCGCCCCCGGCGGCTACGGCACCGACCCCTACGGGCGGGCGCTGCCGGCGGCGCCCGCCGCCGGGACGCAGCCCGCGCCCGCGCCGCCCACCGCCGACGTCCGGGCCGCCCGCGCCGGGGCCATCGCCGCCTACCGGGCCGGTGCGCGCGCCGCCGCCAGACTCGGCGAGACCGGCGCCCTGCCCGTGCAGCGCCCCGCGCCGGCGGATCCGCCCGAGCCGCCCCCGGCGCCGACCGCTCAGGCGGCGGGTGCACCCGAGCCCCAGTGGTGGGCGCGGGTGGCGGACGACGACGAGGACGACGAGGACGACGGCGACGATCCGTACGGCGCGGGCCCGCAGGCGGGTCCGCCGCCGCGCGTGATGCTGGCCGGCACCTGGAGCGACGGCCCGCACGCCTCGCGGGACGGCTCGCCGCCGATTTCGGCCGGTGGCGGTTCGGGTCCCGGCCGAGGCCCCGTGCTGCCCGGTTCGGGCCGTCCGGCCCTGCCCGCGGGCTACACGGCCGCGACCCCGGACCCCGCCCGCCTCCCGGTTCCCGCAGGTGCCCGGGAGGCGGCCCTGGAGCCTGCCAGGATCCCGGCCCAGGCTCAGGCCAGGGAGGACCGCGGCCCCACCACCCGGCTCGCCGCCGAGCGGGCCCGGCAGACCCGGATCGCGGTCGTCGGCGCCGTCACCGAGCGCTGGGCTCCCGAACAGGCCGGTCCCGTCCACGAGAACTGGCGCCTCGCCCCGCCGATCGGCCCCGCCACCGACCTGTGGGCGCTCGGCGCGCTCCTCTACCGGGCCGTCCAGGGCCACGCCCCCTACCCCGAGGACAGCGCCGCCGAGCTCGTCCAGCTGGTCTGCGCCGAGCCGCCCGCCTTCGCGGAGGAGTGCGGCCCGCTGCGCCCGGTCGTGGAGTCCCTGCTGCGCCAGGACCCCACCGAGCGGCCCGACTTCGAGGAGCTGCGCGGCTGGCTGCGCTCCCTCGTGCGCTCGGCTCCGGAGCCGGAGGCCGGCGTCGGAGTCGTACCGCTGCCGTCCTTCGACGAGAAGCGGCTGCCGATCGTGCGCCGGCGCGGCGAGCTCGTACGCCGTCGGCGCGGGGGGGCGGGAGCGGGGCGGCACCGGCACAAGCGCGGCAAGGACCCGCGCCCCCAGGCGCACGCCCGTCACGACGACCTCCCCACGCGCGCGTACGGGTCCGACCCCGTGCCCGGCGATGTCCGGGAGGAGTTCCGCGAGGACTTCCAGGAGTCGTTCCACGAGGAGATCCCGCAGCGCGCGTCCAGAGCACCCAGAGCGCCCCGCGCCCCCCGCGCGAGCAAGGTGCCCCGCGGCGGCCGGCCGTCGTCCTCGCGGCCCCCGGGCTCCCCGACAGCCCTCGGCCGTACGCTCCTTGTCCTCGTCCTCCTGCTGCTCGGCGGGGCCGTCGCGTACGCCGTCCTCTTCATGCCGGGCGACGGGGAGGAGCCCACCGCGCCGTCCACTCCCACGGGCGGGCAGGCTCCGCGTACGACCGCCCCCGCGAGCCCTCCGCCGGGGACGAAGCCGCCGACCGAGACTCCGCCGACCGGGGCGCCGTCGGCCACCCCGCGCACCACGCCGCCCGCCGCGGACCCCTCGGCTCCGGCCCTCGCCGCCGGGTACACGCTGCGGCAGGACCCCGAGGGCTTCCGGATCGGGGTGCCGAACGGCTGGCGGCGCAGCCCGATCAACGACGCCGGTCAAGTGCGCTACACCAGCGGCGACTTCACGATGATCGTCGTCCCCGGCCGCGACAGCGTCGCCGACAACGGCTCCGACCCGCTGGAGTACCAGAACTCCAAGGAGCGCGAACTGGAGCCGTTCCGCGGATCGAGCTGGTCGCGGTCGGACGACACGCGCCGGGTCGACATCGGTACGACGGCGACGGCCACGGGAAGTTACTGGTGGCTGGACAGCACGGGCCGCCAGGTGTTCGTCCGTAACCTCGCGATGATCGACGGGGGCAGGTACCACATCGTGCAGGTCATCGGCCCGGAAGACCGGGGCGGAAAGGTCTCCGAGATCTTCGACGAGGCCACGAAGGGGTTCCGCCCCGGCCGCTGAGCGGGACCGTGCCGGGAGGAGGTGCCCGGAATGCCCATCGGCCCCCGGTCACAGTGCTGTTCCTATGGCGCCCCCGAGGTTCCGCCACCCGTGCCCCCCTCCGTAACCTGGCATCCGAAGGAACGGGCGGGGGCAAGTGGAACATTCTCAGAGCACAGGCACGGGGCTGCTGCTCGCTGGGCGCTACCGGCTGGGCGAGTCCATCGGACGCGGCGGCATGGGCAAGGTCTGGCGCGCACACGACGAGGTGCTGCACCGCGTCGTGGCGGTGAAGGAGTTGACGGCCGGCCGGTTCGTGGCGGAGGCCGACCGCCTCGTGCTGCACGCCCGTACGCAGAAGGAGGCGCGGGCCGCCGCCCGGATCACGCACCCGGGTGTGGTGACCGTCCACGACGTCCTGGAGCACGACGACCGGCCCTGGATCGTGATGCAGTACGTCGACGGGCCCTCGCTCGCCGACGCCGCCAAGGAGAAGGGCCCGATCGACCCGCTCGAGGCGGCCAGGATCGGTCTGCACGTCCTCGGCGCGCTGCGCGCCGCCCACGCCGCGGGGGTGCTGCACCGGGACGTCAAGCCGGGCAACGTCCTGCTCGCCCGGGACGGGAGCGTCCTGATCACCGACTTCGGGATCGCGGCGATCGAGGGCGATGCGACGATCACCCGGACCGGTGAACTCGTCGGCTCCATCGACTATCTGGCCCCCGAGCGGGTGCGGGGCGGCGACCCCGGTCCCGCCTCCGACCTCTGGTCGCTCGGCGCCACCCTGTACACGGCGGTGGAGGGCACCTCGCCGTTCCGGCGCACCTCGCCGATCAGCACCATGCAGGCCGTGGTGGCCGAGGAGCCGCCGTACCCGGAGAAGGCGGGGCCGCTGGCCCCCGTCATCGTGGCCCTGCTGCGCAAGGACCCGGCGCAGCGGCCGAAGGCCGACGAGACCGGGCGGATGCTGCTCGACGCGATGGAGGGGCGTACCCCGGCGGCGGCGCAGGCGTACGTGCCGACCCAGCGGGTGGTGAGGGAGGACCTGGATCCGACCGGGGACGGTTCCGTCTCCAGCCATGACCTCGTCACGCTGGGGGAGGAGCCCGACGGGCCGGGGCCGACGGGTACGGCCCGGGAGACGAAGCCGTCCGCCACCGCCCCGTGGCCTCAGGCGGCCCAGTCATCCCACCAGCCGCACCAGTCCCACTCACCCCAGCTCGCTCAGCAGTCCCACCAGTCCCACCAGTCCCACTCACCCCAGCTCGCTCACCAGCCCCAGCCGTCCCACTCGCCTCAGATCGCTCACCAGTCCCAGCCCTCCCATGGGACCCAGGGGATTCACGGGGCCCAGGGCCAGTCCTCCCCGCCCACCATCGTGCCGCCGGCCGGCCCCGCCGTCTCCGGCTCGGGCTCGGGCCGCGGCAAGAGCTGGCGTACGGCCGTCCTGGCCGCGCTGCTCGCCGGTCTCGTCGCGGGCGGTGCGGTCTTCGCCGCCATGAACGGCACGGGCGGCGACCGCGACACCGGCGGACGGACCACGACCAGCGCCCCCGCCCCCACCGCCGCCACCCAGGGCGCCGTGAGCGACATCCCGGAAGGCTGGCACCGCGTCGACGACCCGGAGGGCTTCAGCCTCGTCGTGCCGAAGGGCTGGAAGCGGCAGACGGAGGGCGACAACATCGACTACACCCCGGACAACGGCCGCCACCGCATCCGGATCAACATCGACCCCAGCCCCGACTTCGAGAACCCGTACATGCACGCGCTCGACCTGGAGCGCATCGTCGCGAAGCGGATGGAGTACACCCGGGTCAAGCTCGGCCAGACCACCTATCGCGACCAGGTCCGGTCCAGCCTGTGGGAGTTCACCTGGACGGAGAAGCGGGACTTCCCCGGGCCGCGGCACGCGATCGACCTCATGTACTACGCCGACGACGGCACGGAGTACGCGATCTACATGTCGTCCCCGGAGTCCAGCTGGGAGACCACCCGCGAGCAGTTCGACGTCGTCCTCCGGCACTGGCGGGCCCCGGGCGACTGAAGCCGGTGAGAATCTCCGGCACGGGCCTCTCCGCAGCCATAAGCCCCTGATCAGGGCTTATGTGCCAGTGATCGCTGGCGTGATGTGCGCACCCGGTGAAAACGCGTTACCGACGGGTACCCAAAGGACGGAACGGCGCCTACGCTCGGGCCCATGACGGACTCGCAGGCCCCCGCCGCCCCCTCGGTTCCCGACGTCCCCGCCGCGCAGGCCGGAGCCGCGCAGGCCGGAGCCGCGCCGGCCGGGGCGACCAATCCGGTCGCGCCCGCGCCCGCCGGCGCCCGCACGGCCGCCGACGTCGTGACGCCCGAGGTGGTCGCCCGGCTCACGCGCGGAGTCGTCGGCTCCGGCCGGACCGCCAACCACACCCCCTTCACCGGGGCGAAGCTGGCGGACCTGCCCGAGTCCACCCCCGAGGACGTCGCCGAGGCCTTCACGCGTGCGCGTGGCGCCCAGGCCGCCTGGGCCGCCACCCCGGTGAGGGCCCGCGCCGCCGTCCTCCTGCGCTTCCACGACCTCGTCCTCCAGCGTCAGTCCGAGGTCCTCGACCTCATCCAGCTGGAGACGGGCAAGGCGCGTCTGCACGCCCACGAGGAGGTGCAGGCGGTCGCCGTCGCCGCCCGCCACTACGGCCGCAAGGCCTCCTCGTACCTGAAGCCCCGCCGTCACACCGGCGTCGTGCCGACCCTGACCAAGGTCACCGAACTGCGCCAGCCGCGCGGTGTCGTCGGCCAGATCGCCCCCTGGAACTACCCGCTCGAACTCTCCGTCGGCGACGCGCTCCCCGCCTTCGTCTCGGGCAACGCCGTCGTCATGAAGCCCGACACGGAGACCGCGCTCACCGCGCTGTGGGCCCGTGACCTGCTCATCGAGGCCGGGCTGCCCGCCGAGGTCTTCCAGGTCGTCCTCGGCGACGGCCCGGTCGTCGGCCCCGAGGTCGTCAAGCACGCCGACTACGTCTCCTTCACCGGCTCCACCCGTACCGGCCGCGAGGTCGCCAAGGGCGCCGCCGCCCGGCTCGTCGGCGTCTCCCTCGAACTCGGCGGCAAGAACGCGATGCTCGTCCTGAAGGACGCCGACATCGAGAAGGCCGCCGCCGGAGCCGTCCGCGCCTGCTTCTCCTCCGCCGGCCAGCTCTGCATCTCCATCGAGCGCCTCTACGTGCACGAGTCGATCGCCGACGCCTTCCTCGACCGCTTCGCCGCCCGCACCAGGGCCATGAGGCTGGGCAACTCCCTCGCGTACGGCGCCGACATGGGCTCGCTCGTCGGCGACCGCCAGCTGGAGACCGTCACGAAGCACGTCGAGGAGGCCGTCGCCAAGGGCGCCACGCTCGTCGCCGGCGGCGTCGCCCGCCCCGACATCGGCCCCCTCTTCTTCGAGCCGACCATCCTCGACGGCGTCGAGGCCCCGATGGCGGTCTGCGGCGAGGAGACCTTCGGCCCGGTCGTCTCGATCTACCGCTTCCGCGACGAGGACGAGGTCGTCGACCTCGCCAACGCCACCCCGTACGGTCTGAACTCCTCCGTCTGGACGAAGGACTCGCGCCGGGGCCACGCGGTCGCGGCCCGGCTGCGCACCGGCACCGTCAACATCAACGAGGGGTACGCCCCCGCCTACGGCAGCGTGCAGTCCCCGATGGGCGGCATGAAGGACTCCGGGCTCGGCCGTCGCCACGGCTCCGAGGGCATCCTCAAGTACACCGAGGCCCAGACCGTCGCCCAGCAGCGGCTGATCCCGCTCGCCCCCTCCTTCGGGATGGACGACGAGAAGTACGCCGCGTTCATGAGCGTGTCCCTGAAGGCGATGAAGGCCCTGCGTCTGCGCTGATCCGGCGCTCCGCCTCCCCCTCCCCACCGTCCCCTTTTCGTCCGATTTTCGTCCGAGGAGAGCCATGACCGCGGTACCCCCTACCCAAAATCAGGAGCAGACGGAGGACGAGGCGTACGACTACGACGTCCTCGTCGTCGGCTCCGGCTTCGGCGGCTCGGTCACCGCGCTCCGCCTCACCGAGAAGGGCTACCGGGTCGGCGTCCTGGAGGCCGGGCGCCGCTTCACCCGGGCGACCCTGCCGAAGAACTCCTGGGACGTGAAGAACTTCCTGTGGGCCCCCGCCCTCGGCCTCTACGGCATCCAGCGGATCCACCTGCTCGGCAACGTGATGGTGCTGGCCGGCGCGGGCGTCGGCGGCGGCTCCCTGAACTACGCCAACACCCTCTACGAGCCGCTCGCGCCCTTCTTCGACGACCCGCAGTGGAAGGACATCACGGACTGGCGCGAGGAACTCGGCCCCTACTACGACCAGGCCAAGCGGATGCTCGGTGTCCGGATCAACCCGACCATGACCCCGTCGGACGTCCACCTCAAGGCGACCGCCCAGAGCATGGGCATCGGCGACACCTTCCACATGGCGCCCGTCGGGGTGTTCTTCGGGGACGGGCAGGACGGCGACGGGACGGCGAAGGCGAAGCCGGGCGGTGAGGTGCCCGACCCGTTCTTCGGCGGGGCCGGACCCTCCCGCAAGGCGTGCACCGAGTGCGGCGAGTGCATGACCGGCTGCCGGCACGGCGCCAAGAACACCCTCAACGAGAACTACCTCCACCTCGCGGAGAAGGCGGGCGCGGTCGTCCACCCCATGACCTCGGTCGTCGCGGTCACCGAGGACTCGCGGGGCGGCTACGCCGTCAAGACCCTCCCCTCCGACAACCGGAGGAAGGGCAGGGGCCGTACCTTCACGGCCCGCAGGGTCGTCATCGCCGCCGGCACGTACGGCACCCAGACCCTGCTGCACCGGATGAAGGACACCGGCCTGCTGCCCCGGATCTCGGCCCGGCTCGGCGAGCTGACCCGTACGAACTCCGAGGGCCTCGTCGGCTCGCAGACCACCGACCGGCGCTACCGCAAGAGGCACGGCAAGGAGCGGGCCGACTTCACCCGCGGCGTCGCCATCACCTCCTCGATCCACCCCGACGAGAACACCCACATCGAGCCCGTCCGGTACGGCAAGGGCTCCAACTCGATGGGCGCGCTGACGATCCTCCAGGTGCCGTACGGCGCGCACCGCGTCCGCAGGTGGCTGCTCGAGATCGTCAAGCACCCCGCGCTCGCGGCCCGCTCGCTGTCCAACCGGCGCTGGTCGGAGCGGACCATCATCGGCCTCGTCATGCAGTCCCTGGACAACTCGCTGACCACCTACCGCAAGCCGGGCGGCATCGGGAAGGGCCTGCTCACGGCCCGCCAGGGCCACGGGGCACCCAATCCGACGCAGATCGAGGCGGCGACCAAGGCCGCGAGCCTCCTCGCCGAGGAGATCAACGGCTTCGCCGGCTCCAACGTCGGCGAGCTGATGGGCACCCCGCTGACCGCCCACTTCCTGGGCGGCTGCCCGATCGGCGCGGACGCCGAGTCCGGTGTCATCGACCCGTACCACCGGCTCTTCGGACACCCGGGGATCTCCGTCGTCGACGGCGCCGCCGTCTCCGCGAACCTCGGTGTGAACCCGTCGCTGACGATCACCGCGCAGGCGGAGCGGGCGATGTCCTTCTGGCCGAACAAGGGCGAGGAGGACCCGCGGCCGCGGCAGGGCGAGTCGTACGAACGGATCGCGGCGGTCGAGCCCAAGTCCCCCGCGGTCCCGGCCGAGGCCTTCGGCGCGCTGCGGCTGCCGTTCCTCGGGATGCCGGTGGTCCCGCCGAAGGCGTCCTGAACCGGCGCGGTCGGCACGCCCGCGGCCGACACAGGTAAGGGGCGCTGCACCCCCCTCCGAGTGCAGCGCCCCCACCAGCTTTGGTGTTGCTGCATAGGAGACCCGCGACCCGTGGGGAAGGTTGTAGCGGTTGCACAGGATCTTCGTGTGACGCGCGTCACTTCGACGGGGTGGGTGCGGGTGGGCGCGGACAAGGGCCCCGTGGCGCGATTCCGGTCGCGGCACGGGGCCCTCGGGGGCGGCACCGGTGTCAGGGCAGCGGCGGTGCCGAGCGGGGCGGCGCCGGGGGGTTGCGCCGCGTGGGAGAGGCTTCTGAGGGGGACGAGACGGGTTCGGGGTCTCGGGGGTCTCGGGTAGCCCCGAGACCCCGAGAGGTGCGCACTGTGCTGGCGGTCGCGGGGGCCGTGACCGGAAGAGCCGGTTGCGGCCGGCCCCGAGCGTCCCCGGGGCCGACCGCTCCTTCTGGGTGACCGGGCTGCTGTCCCCTGCTGTCCGGTCACAAGCGCTGGTGCGAGGTCCCACGACGTACCGGAGGTACGCCACACGCCCCAGCGAAGCCACGCGTGGTTTCTTCACGGGCCCGCCCCTGGCTGGCACGGACACCCGGACCAACGAAGCCGGGCCGGAGCCGGTCACGCGCCGTACGGGTGAGAGCGGGCCCGAACTCAGATCCGGGGACGCACCCGGACACGCAGGCGCACGCTCGGCCGCAGGACGCACCCGGACACGCGCCCGCGCTCAGATGCGGCCCCGGCACAGCTCCAGCATCGTCATCGCCAGCGCCGTGCCCGGCTTGCCGAGGGCGTCCCTGTAGTGCCCGAGGACCTCCATCTCCCGGTTCAGGTTCACCCGGCGGCCGCCGGAGGAGATCCGCGCCTCCTGGATGACGGCCGAGACGGCCATCCGTTCCTGGATGAGACCGATGATCCGGTCGTCGAGCGCGTCGATGCGCCCACGGGCGTCGCCGATCAGCGTCGCGGCCTCGTCGGTGCGGGCGCCCGTCTTCTCGGGGGTGGCGGTGTTCGTCGTCATGGCGGGGCTCCTGGGGTGTCGGATGCCCCGGGGCGAACCGGCCCGGGAACGACAGAACGCCCCGGGCTGTCAGCCCGGGGCGCCTGGGAAGTCGCTTGTCAGTTGCTCAAGCAGCACGACCATGGCAGCCGGTGGGCCGGTTGCCATAGGTAAAGACGAAGGTCGTGAGCTCGCGCATGGCGACAGTATGGACCTACGTGACGGACCGGAGCCAACCCGGGTTCGGATGGTGAGACGAAAAGCGCCACCGGCGCGCCGGTAGAATCGACAAATAGCACCCCCCTTCGGGGGACCCTCCTCCTACCGCCGGAAGGCCGCCGTAGTGTCATCAGCGACCCCCGCTGCCGCGCCCGACGTCACCAACCCGGACGTAGTCCTCGTTGTCGACTTCGGCGCCCAGTACGCCCAGCTCATCGCCCGCCGAGTCCGCGAGGCCCGGGTCTACAGCGAGATCGTCCCGTCCACCATGCCGGTGGCCGAGATGCTGGCCAAGAACCCGAAGGCGATCATCCTCTCCGGCGGCCCGTCCTCGGTGTACGCCGAGAACGCCCCCCGCCTCGACCGCGCGATCTTCGAGGCGGGCGTGCCCGTCTTCGGCATGTGCTACGGCTTCCAGCTGATGGCGACGACCCTCGGTGGCACCGTCGACAACACCGGCGCCCGCGAGTACGGCCGGACCCCGCTGCACGTCTCCAAGGCCGGCTCCACCCTCTTCGAGGGCACCCCGGTCGAGCAGTCCGTGTGGATGTCGCACGGCGACGCCTGCTCCGCCGCCCCCGAGGGCTTCGCCGTCACCGCGTCCACCGACGTCGTGCCGGTCGCCGCCTTCGAGAACGATGAGAAGAAGCTCTACGGCGTCCAGTACCACCCCGAGGTGCTGCACTCCACGCACGGCCAGCAGATCCTGGAGCACTTCCTCTACCGCGGCGCCGGCATCGAGCCCAGCTGGACCACGGGCAACGTGATCGACGAGCAGGTCGCGGCCATCCGCGCCCAGGTCGGCGACAAGCGCGCCGTCTGCGGCCTCTCCGGCGGCGTCGACTCCGCCGTGGCCGCCGCGCTCGTGCAGAAGGCCATCGGCTCGCAGCTCACCTGCGTGTACGTCGACCACGGCCTCATGCGCAAGGGCGAGACCGAGCAGGTCGAGAAGGACTTCGTCGCCTCCACCGGCGTCAACCTCAAGGTCGTCGACGCGCAGGAGCGGTTCCTCACCGCCCTCGCCGGCGTCTCCGACCCCGAGACCAAGCGGAAGATCATCGGCCGCGAGTTCATCCGGGTCTTCGAGCAGGCGCAGCTGGAGATCCTCCAGGAAGAGGGCCCCGAGGTCGCCTTCCTCGTCCAGGGCACCCTCTACCCGGACATCGTCGAGTCCGGCGGCGGCACCGGCACCGCCAACATCAAGTCCCACCACAACGTGGGCGGACTCCCCGACGACATCGAGTTCGAGCTCGTCGAGCCGCTGCGCCAGCTGTTCAAGGACGAGGTCCGCATGGTCGGCCAGGAGCTCGGCCTGCCGGAGGAGATCGTCCAGCGCCAGCCGTTCCCCGGCCCCGGCCTCGGCATCCGCATCGTCGGCGAGGTCACCAAGGAGCGCCTGGACCTGCTGCGCGAGGCCGACGCCATCGCCCGCGAGGAGCTCACCGCGGCCGGTCTCGACCGCGAGATCTGGCAGTGCCCGGTCGTCCTGCTCGCCGACGTCCGCTCCGTGGGCGTCCAGGGCGACGGCCGCACCTACGGTCACCCGATCGTGCTGCGTCCCGTCTCCTCCGAGGACGCCATGACGGCCGACTGGTCGCGCCTGCCGTACGACGTGCTCGCCAAGATCTCGACCCGCATCACCAACGAGGTCGAGGACGTCAACCGGGTCGTCCTCGACGTCACCAGCAAGCCGCCGGGCACCATCGAGTGGGAGTAGTCGCTCCCGTAGACGTGTGAAGCCGTCGCCCCGCCACCCGGGGGCGGCGGCTTCGTCGTGTCCGACCCTCGCGACCGCGCCTTTCATGGCGTCCGGACTCTGGTGACTTGCTCGGCCGGGCACTACCTTCCGGCGCATGAGCGTGATACCCGACCCCGTTCCCGTCGACCGGCTCCACTTCGCCATGCCGCCCGTCCACGCGACGGCCGAGGAGGAACGCACCCACCGCAAACAGCGGCTCGCCGGCGCGCTCCGGGTCTTCGGGCGGTTGGGCTACGAGGAGGGCGTGTCGGGCCACATCAGCGCCCGCGACCCCGAACTCCCCGACTGCTACTGGGTGAACCCCTTCGGGGCGCCGTTCGAGGAGATCACCGCGAGCGACCTCATCCTGGTCAACGGCGACGGGCAGGTCGTGCGGGGCGGGCAGTACGTCAACCAGGCCGCGTTCACCGTCCACGCACAGGTCCACCGGGCCCGGCCCGACGCCGTGGCCGTCGCCCACACCCACTCCCTCCACGGCAGGGTCCTCGCCTCGCTCGGCGAACTCCTCGACCCGATCACCCAGGAGGCCTGCGCCTTCTACCAGGACCACGCCCTCTACGACGCCTACACCGGCGTCACCGTGGACCCCGAGGAGGGGCGCCGGATCGCCCTCGCGCTCGGCACGTTCAAGGCGATCGTGCTCCGCAACCACGGGCTGCTCACCGTCGGCGCCTCCGTCGACGCGGCCGCCTGGTGGTTCATCGCCCTGGAGCGCTGCGCCCAGGTGCAGCTGGCCGCGCGGGCGGCCGGGAAACCGGTCCTGATCGACCACCGCGAGGCCGTCGCGACCCGCGAACAGCTCGGCAGCGACCTGGTGGCCTGGATCAACTACCAGCCCCTCTGGCGCAGGATCAGCCGCACGGAGCCCGAACTCCTGTCGTAACACCATCGCTTCACCCTTCTGTACGTCAATGCGATGGCGCGGCAATCACCCCCCGGCGGGGCGCACGCGGCAGCACGGGAGCCGCCGGTGCGACACAATTCCCTGGAAACAAAGGATGGTTGACCCTTCGGGACGCACCGGTACGTGTCGTGAAGTGAGCTCGGGAAGAGAGCACCGTGGCGGTTCAAGAGGCGAGACAGTACGGCGAGCACGCGACGGCCTGCACGGGCTGCGCCCACTGCGGACAGACCGGCCACCGGCGTGCCGTCGCGGCCTTCCTCGCACGGCGCGACGAACTCGCCGCCGGGCACGGTGTCCCCGCGGCCGTCGCCCACTCCCCGGTCGCCGCCCGCCAGTGGGTCTCCGACGAGCTCGCCCAGTCCGCCCGCGCGGTGGCCGTGCACGGCCGGGAGGCCGGCGATGCCTGGTTCGACCGGGTACGGCGCGGGGGGCTCGCCGCGGTCTGGGGAGCCGTCGTCGTCCTGCTCCTCGGCCAGGCGCTCACCGCCGTCGGCGACGGCTGGACCGGCGCACGGACGGCCGGCCTCTGCACCGCCGTCGTCCTCGCCGCCCTGCTCAGCGCCGCCGGCCACGCCCACCGCTCCCGCGGCGGACTGCTCGCCCCGCTGATCGGGGAGGACAACCGGCTCTCCACCGGCCGCGCCGTCGCCGCGGCCTGGCTCCTCCTGCTCGGCTACGCCCTGGTCCTCCTGGCCTTCCTGTCACCGGGCTCGCCCGCCTTCGGCCTGGCCCGGGGCGCCGGTCTGCTGACCGTCCTCGCCCTGGTCTCGGCCGTCACCGTGACCGCCCGGCTGGTCGTCGCGGCGGGGATCGCGTCCCGCCGTCTGCAGAAGGTGCGCGCCGACCGGCCGCGCGCCGCCGATCTGCTCTGCGACGACAGCGGCCGGGCCGCGCTCGCCGACGTCCAGTACGTCCTCGTCTCGGGTTCCGTCCTGGTCCTGACGGCCGTCGCCCTCGCCCACGATCCGGCCGGGCTCCCCGGGGTGCCCTGGTCCCTCGTGCTCCTCGTCGGCGTCTCGGCCCTCTGGCACCTGGCCGCGAAGTACACCGAGGGCGTCCGCCCCACGATCCTCTCCGTGGTCAGGTCCCGGGAGGCCGGCGACCTCGACGCCCCGATCCGCACGGGTGACGACATCGAGATCCGCGGCTGCGGTTTCGTCCCGCCCGGGGCCGGTGCTCCCGACCCGCTGACCCGTCTGGTCGTCCGTATCGGCCCGGTCCACGCCCATGTGCCGCTGGTACCGGTTCCGGGCGGCTTCGCGAACCCCGCCGACGCCGCCCTGACCGTCCCCCTCCCGGCGGACGTCGAGCCGGGCCGGGTGGAGGTCTCGGTCGTGACGGCGGCGGGCGTCGAGACCAACCGGGTCACGATCGACGTCGTGGATTGATCCCTCCGGCCGTCCTTCCCGTATCCCTTCACAGGCGGGGCGAGGAGAATCGTTCCGCGAGCAGTCGTACGGGGCGAGGAGAGGTGACCGACGATGACGGGACACGCGGACCGAGCGGACGGCGCGGCCGGAGGCGCGGGCGGTACGAGCGGCCCGGACGGCGCCCGGGGCGCGGGCGACACCGACGGCACGGGCCGGGCCGGTGCCGCCGGTCGGTTCGACCGGTGGAAGGCGCTCGGCTCCCGCTACGCCCTCCTCCCGCTCCGCGTCTTCCTGGGTGTCACCTTCATCTACGCCGCGTTCGACAAGCTCACCGACTCCGCCTTCTTCGCCGACTCCGGCACGGGCTCCATCGGCGAGATGATGACCGGCGTCCGCGACAGCTCGGCCATCCCCGCCCTGGTCGACCTCGCCCTCAAGAACCCCGCCGGCTTCGGCTACGCGATCGCCTTCGGAGAGCTCGCCGTCGGCATCGGGACCCTGGTGGGTCTCTTCGCCCGCGTGGCGGCGCTCGGCGGTGCCCTGATCTCCCTGAGTCTCTGGCTGACCGTGAGCTGGCAGGTGAACCCGTACTACCTCGGCAACGACCTCGCCTATCTGATGGCCTGGCTGCCGCTGGTGCTCGCCGGGGCGTCGGTGCTGTCGCTCGACCGGCTCCTCGCCGAACGGCGCCGGACGCGGTAGACGATCCAGGTCACGAGGCCGGCCGTGCCCAGGCCGCCGAGGAGGACCGGGAACACGGCGTACCACGGGGTCGTCCAGGCCCCGGTGGCGTCGCCCGCGTAGAGCCCGGCCAGGGTGAGGGCGGTGAGGCCGGCGATCATCCTGCCGGGCCGGAACTCATGAAGCAGCACGGGTGACCTCCACCTGTCCGATGCTGACCTTGAGAGAGAGGTCGAGGATGCCTGCCGGGGCGGTCCCGGCCGGCGGGTTCAGCGTCCGGGTCACGTCGCGGTCCGGCGCGATGTCGATGTCGTCCGCCGGCTCGCCCGGCAGCTGCAGATCGCCGAGTCCCACCTGCGCGTGGAGCTTCACGACGGCGTTCTTCGGGACGATCACCTCCAGCCGGCCGGCGCCCACCTCGATCGACGACGACACGGTCGTGCCCGCCGGGACCGCCAGCGTCGACAGATCGAGCGTGCCGACCCCGGTCCCCAGCTCGTAGCGCGGCTGCACGGCGGCCACCGACGCCGGCTTCCACGTCTCGCGCATCCACTCCGTGGTGATCCGGTCCGGCACCGCCGTGGTCAGGGCGAGCAGGCCCGCCGTCACCACGGTGAGGAAGATCGTGCCGAACCCGGTCCTGCCGAGGAAGCTGCTGACGACCAGGCCGAGGCCGAACACCGCGAGGGCGGCGACCAGACCGATCTGCAGGCTCGTGCCCAGCGGCTCGCTCTCCCAGGTCAGGGAGGTGCCGACCACCGCCGCGACCATGGCGAGCAGATAGACGAGACCACCGATGGAGAACGGGCTCCGCCGGATCGAGGGTGCCGGCCGCCCGGGAGCGTTCCGGCCGCCGTTCCACCGGGCGCCCGGCTTGGGCACCTCGCCGTCCACCAGACCGTCCTGGTCCACGATGCCCTGCGGCCCCCACAGGTAGCCGATGGCCACCTTGCCCGTCGAGCCGTCCTTGACGATCGGGTCCCGCCACCACGAGGGGAACTCGACGAGCGGCGGGGCCTTGGTCTCGGGCGGGGCCTCGGCGACCGGCCGGGAGGCCGTCGCCGCGTCCGCCCTGCCCTCCGCCTCCGCCGGTCCGGCCTGCCGGTGCCGCGACCAGACCGCCGCCGACGACAGCGCGAACGCCACCAGGAGGGCCGAGCCCAGCATCGACCCGCTGTGCAGCATCGTCAGGAAGACCCCGCAGCCCACCAGCGCCATCAGTATCGCGGCCAGCGTGCCCCCGGAGACACGGCCGGTCAGCAGCCTGCGCCCGTCGTTCTCCTCCTCGCCGTCGAGCGGGATCAGCAGCCACGCGAAGCCGTAGAAGATCAGCCCGAGACCGCCCGGCACCGCGAGGACACCGACCACCACCCGGAAGATCACCGGGTCCAGGTCGAAGTAGCGGCCGAGACCACCGCAGACACCGCCCACGACCCTGCTGCCGCGCGAGCGCCGCAGAGGAGGGGCTGGGACGGCCTCCGCCGACGGCGGGGCCTCGTGTTGCGAGGGCATCGAACTCGTCATGCGTCCATGGTGACGGGCCGTGACGCCGAGCGGCACCGGGGCGGACCCTGGCCCGACCCTGATATTCGGAGCCCCTCCGTCCCCGAGGCGGTACCGGGGACGATCTCAGGGCCGACCCTGATGTCCAGGGCGGGCCGAACGTGTGACGATCGGTGCATGTCCGCAGCCGCTCGTGTCACCGAGACCGACGAACCGCCCGTGCGCAGGCTCTATCGGAGCGCCGACGGGCGATGGCTCGGCGGTGTCGCGCGCGGTCTCGCCGGCCACCTCGGGCTGCCGGTCGTCTGGGTCCGCATGGCCTTCGTGGTCATGTGCTTCCTCGACGGCCTCGGTCTCCTGCTCTACGCGGCCTTCTGGATCGTCGTCCCGCTCGGTGTCGGCGGCCGGACCGCCCCCCGCCCCGTCTTCGAGACCACCCCCGACGGGCGCCGCAGACTGCGCAAGCCCGACCGGGGACAGATCTTCGCCCTCATCGTGCTCGCGATCGGCGCCGCGCTCCTCATCGGGAACATCAACGTCGACGGCGAGTCCGGCCGGTACGTCTGGCCCCTGCTCCTCGTCGGCGTCGGCGTCGCCCTCGTCTGGCGTCAGGCGGACAACGCCCGCCGGGCCAGCTGGACCGACCCCGGCCGTCGCACGCGCGCGTTCCAGCTCGCCCGCGGCCTCGTCGGCGTCGCACTGGTCGGCACCGGCCTCGCCGTCTTCGTCGTGGTCCGCGGCTCCGTCGCCCAGCTCGGCACGGCCCTCACCGCCGCCGTCGCCGTCCTCACCGGCATAGCCCTGCTCTCCGGCCCCTGGCTGGTCCGGATGTCGCAGGACCTCACCGAGGAGCGGACCATGCGCATCCGCGCCCAGGAGCGCGCCGAGGTCGCGGCCCACGTCCACGACTCCGTACTGCACACCCTCACCCTGATCCAGCGCAACGCCGAGGACGCGGGCGAGGTCCGCCGGCTCGCCCGCGCCCAGGAGCGGGAGCTGCGGAACTGGCTCTACAAGCCCGAGGGCACCGGCAGGGACGAGGAGCCCGAGACCCTCGCCGAGGCGGTGAAGAAGGCGGCGGCCGAGGTCGAGGACAAGCACGGGGTGCCGATCGAGGTGGTCGTCGTCGGCGACTGCCCGCTCGACGAAGGACTGGTCGCGCAGATGCAGGCCGCGCGCGAGGCGATGGTCAACGCCGCGAAGTACGGTGGCGAGGGTGGGGCCGTGCAGGTGTACGCGGAGGTCGAGGGCCGCACGGTGTTCGTCTCGGTCCGCGACCGGGGGCCGGGATTCGACCTGGACGCGGTCCCCGAGGACAGGATGGGCGTACGAGAATCGATCATCGGCCGGATGCAGCGCAACGGCGGCACGGCCCGGCTGCGGTCCGTGCCGGGCGGGGGCACCGAAGTGGAGCTTGAGATGGAGAGGGCGGACGGATGAGCGACGAGACCGGGGAAGCGACCGGAGCCGAGGCGGGGGCGGGCACGGACCGCCGGGTGCGGGTGGTGCTCGTCGACGACCACCGGATGTTCCGTACGGGAGTGCAGGCCGAGATCGGCCGCACCGACGTCACCGGCGTCGAGGTGGTCGGCGAGGCCGCCGACGTCGACCAGGCGGTCACCGTCATCACGGCGACCCGCCCCGAGGTCGTCCTCCTCGACGTGCACCTTCCGGGCGGCGGCGGGGTCGAGGTGCTGCGGCGCTGCGCGAGCCTGATGAGCGCGGCGGAGGACCCGGTGCGCTTCCTCGCCCTGTCCGTCTCGGACGCGGCCGAGGACGTCATCGGGGTGATCCGCGGCGGCGCCCGGGGCTATGTCACCAAGACGATCACCGGCACCGACCTGGTCGACTCGATCTTCCGGGTCCAGGAGGGCGACGCCGTCTTCTCCCCCCGGCTCGCCGGCTTCGTCCTGGACGCCTTCGCGTCGACGGACGCGCCGCCGGTGGACGAGGACATGGACCGGCTGACCCAACGGGAGCGGGAGGTGCTCCGGCTGATCGCCCGCGGTTACGCGTACAAGGAGATCGCCAAGCAGCTCTACATCTCGGTGAAGACGGTCGAGTCGCACGTCTCGGCGGTGCTGCGCAAGCTCCAGCTGTCCAACCGCCATGAACTGACCCGCTGGGCCACCGCCCGCCGCCTGGTCTGAGCCCGGCACCGGTCCGGCCTGGTCCGCCGGTCCGGGCCGGCGGCCGGTCGGTCCGGACCTCCGGTCTGATCCGTCGGTCCGGGCCGGGCGCGTGCGGCGCGGTGGGCCTCGTCAGCCCACCCGGGTCGCTCCCGCGAAGGGCATCTCGTCGAGGGGGGCGACCCTGACGGGTGCGCCGGGGCGGGGTGCGTGGATCATCTGGCCGCCGCCGATGTAGAGCCCGACGTGGCTGATGCCGGAGTAGAAGAAGACCAGGTCGCCCGGTGCGAGCTGGGAGCGGGAGACCCGCCGGCCCGCGTTGATCTGGGTGTACGTGGTGCGCGGCAGCGAGACGCCGGCCGCGCGCCAGGCCGCCTGGGTGAGGCCCGAGCAGTCGTACGCCGAGGGGCCCGTCGCCCCCCACACGTACGGCTTGCCGAGCTGGGCGCGGGCGAAGGAGACGGCCTCGGCGGCCCGGCCGTTCGGCGCGGTCACCGGCCCGCGGTCGCCGCCCGAGGACCGGTCGGCGCGTACGGGGGCGGGTGCGGCGGTCGCCGTGTCCGTACCTCCGGTGCCGCCGTTCCCGGCCGAGGTGCCGGAGCCGTCACGGCCCGCCTCGGCGGCCTCGTACCGGGCGCGTTCCTCCGCGGTCAGCCGGGCGAGCAGGGTCCGTGCCGCCTGGAGCTTGCCGAGGACGGCCGCCTTCTGCCGCCGCAGCTCCGTCTCGTGCGTGCGCAGCGCGTCCAGGTGTCCCGTCGACTCGGCGCGCAGCTGTCGGACGGCGGCGAGCTCGCGGCGTACGGCACTGACGGCGGCCGCCTGCCGGTCCCCGGCCCGCTCGGCGAGCGCGGCCCGTTCCAGGTACTGGTCCGGGTTCGAGGTGAGGGCGAGCTGGACGGCGGGGTCGAGGCCCCCGGACCGGTACTGGGCGGCGGCCATGGCCCCGAGCCCGTCCCGCGCGGTGTTGAGCCGCTGGGTCCTGCGGGCGGCCTCGTCGCGCAGCCGGTCGAACGCCGCGCGGGCCTCGTCGGCCTTCTCCTTCGCGCCGTTGTACCGCTCCGTCGCGACCTCGGCCTCCTCGTACAGCCGGTCGACCTTCTCCTTGACCTGGGCGGTGGTGGGACGGGGCTCGGCGTGCCCGGACCCCTCGAAGAGCGTCGCGGTCGCGGCGGAGGCGAGGGCGAGTGTGGCGGCGGTGCGGCCCGCCTGACCACCGAGGGGCGACTGCTTGGGTTTTCGGTGTGCTGCCACGAAGGCGGGTCACATCCTCTGCCTGGGGGAACGGGCCCGCCGGGCCGACGGCGGGCCGCACAGGGGAGACGGACCGCCGCCGGGTTTCTCGGCGGGGGTGACCGACAACCGCCGGATCGCCGGCGGTGGTGGGGAGCCGGCCACCTGGTGAAGGACGCTAAACCTGGGGTCACGCCCGGGCGGCGGGATGACCGCTATTGGCGGCCATTGGCGGTCGGCGACCGATGTCTTTCGCCCGGGGCGCCGGGCCGAGAGGCATTCCGGCAGCCGTCCGACCGAAGCGACGGAGTGGGTGGACCCGGGCGGAAGCCGGTGCTAGAGCCCCGGTTAGGCTCCGGCCCATGGACGTACTCATCAATGTCTTCGTCGCCCTGCACATCATCGGTATCGCCGCCCTGCTGGGCGGATTCCTCACCCAGATGAAGGCGATGGGGGCCGGTACGGCCCGCTTCAGCCCCGCGATGCTGCACGGCGCGCTCACCATGCTCGTCACCGGCGTCGCGCTGGTCGGCCTGAACCAGGCGGACGACCAGAGCGTCGACAACCTCAAGATCGGCATCAAGCTCGGGATCCTCGTCGTGATCCTCGCCCTCGTCTACGTCAAGCGCGACGAGGAGCGGGTCGAGAAGGGCCTCTTCGCCGCCGTCGGCGGTCTGACCATGGCGAACATCTTCATCGCGACCCTCTGGACGTGACCCTCCGGCCGTGACCCGGGCCCCTTCGGGGACCGGCCGACCGCGCGGATGTGACCGGTACCGCAGCCCGGTGAGGAAGGCGGGTCCCGAAGGCGGGCCCGGATGTCGGTGGGGCGTCCTAGACTCGTGAGGCGATGAGCAGCCTCTTTGACGACAGCTTCCTGGCCGGTCTCCAGATGAACCACTCCTCGGAGGAGCCCCCGCCCCACCCCGAGGACGACCACCACGGCTCCCCGGCCGCGGAGGATGTCCCGCACGACCTCTTCGGGGAGCACTTCGACGTGCCCCCGCCCGCCCGGGACACCCACTACCGCGACGGCGCCCCCCGCCCCGTCGTGGACCCCGCCGCGCTCCTGGACGGGCTGAACGAGCAGCAGCGCGCCGCCGTCGTCCACACCGACACCCCGCTGCTCATCGTCGCCGGAGCCGGCTCCGGCAAGACCCGGGTGCTCACCCACCGCATCGCCCACCTGCTGGGCACGCGGCACGTGCACCCCGGCCAGATACTGGCGATCACCTTCACCAACAAGGCCGCCGGCGAGATGAAGGAGCGCGTCGAGCAGCTCGTCGGACCGCGCGCCAACGCCATGTGGGTGATGACCTTCCACAGCGCCTGCGTCCGCATCCTGCGCCGCGAGTCGAAGAGGCTCGGCTTCACCTCCTCCTTCTCGATCTACGACGCCGCCGACTCCAAGCGCCTGATGTCCCTGGTCTGCCGCGACCTGGACCTCGACCCGAAGAAGTTCCCGCCGAAGTCCTTCAGCGCCAAGATCTCGAACCTCAAGAACGAACTGATCGACGAGGAGACCTTCGCCGACCAGGCCGTCGACGGCTTCGAGAAGACGCTCGCCGAGGCCTACCGGATGTACCAGGCGCGGCTGCGCGAGGCCAACGCCCTGGACTTCGACGACATCATCATGACGACGGTCCACCTGCTCCAGGCGTTCCCGGACGTCGCCGAGCACTACCGCCGCCGCTTCCGCCACGTCCTCGTCGACGAGTACCAGGACACCAACCACGCCCAGTACACCCTCGTGCGGGAGCTCGTCGGCACCGGCTACGAGGACCTCGGCCCCGCCGAGCTGTGCGTCGTCGGTGACGCCGACCAGTCGATCTACGCCTTCCGCGGCGCCACCATCCGCAACATCCTCCAGTTCGAGGAGGACTACCCGGACGCGACGACGATCCTCCTGGAGCAGAACTACCGCTCCACCCAGACGATCCTCTCCGCCGCGAACGCCGTCATCGAGCGCAACGAGTCCCGCCGTCCCAAGAACCTGTGGACGAACGCGGGCGCGGGCTCGCAGATCACGGGATACGTCGCCGACACCGAGCACGACGAGGCCCAGTTCGTCGCCGACGAGATCGACCGGCTGACGGACGCGGGCGAGGCCAAGGCCGGAGACGTCGCCGTCTTCTACCGGACCAACGCCCAGTCCCGTGTCTTCGAAGAGATCTTCATCCGCGTCGGACTGCCCTACAAGGTCGTCGGCGGCGTGCGCTTCTACGAGCGCAAGGAGGTCCGTGACGTCCTCGCGTACCTGCGCGTCCTCGCCAACCCCGAGGACAACGTCCCGCTGCGCCGCATCCTCAACGTGCCCAAGCGGGGCATCGGCGAGCGCGCCGAGGCGATGATCGACGCCCTCTCGCTGCGCGAGAAGATCACCTTCCCGCAGGCCCTCAAGCGGGTCGACGAGGCGTACGGCATGGCGGCCCGCTCGGCGAACGCCGTCAAGCGGTTCAACGCCCTGATGGACGAGCTGCGCACCGTCGTCGAGTCCGGCGCCGGCCCGGCCGTCGTCCTGGAGGCCGTCCTGGAGCGCACGGGCTACCTCGCCGAGCTTCAGGCCTCGACCGACCCGCAGGACGAGACCCGGATCGAGAACCTCCAGGAACTCGCGGCCGTGGCCCTGGAGTTCGAGCAGGAGCGCGGCGAGGAGCCCGCGACCCTCGCCGAGTTCCTGGAGAAGGTCGCGCTCGTCGCCGACTCCGACCAGATCCCGGACGAGGACGAGGAGGGCCGGGGCGTCATCACCCTGATGACGCTGCACACCGCCAAGGGCCTCGAATTCCCCGTGGTGTTCCTGACGGGCATGGAGGACGGCGTCTTCCCGCACATGCGGGCCCTGGGGCAGGCGAAGGAGCTGGAGGAGGAGCGGCGCCTCGCGTACGTGGGCATCACGCGCGCGCGGGAGCGGCTCTACCTGACGCGCTCGTCGATGCGCAGCGCCTGGGGACAGCCCTCGTACAACCCGGCCTCGCGCTTCCTGGAGGAGATCCCGGCCGCCTACCTGGAGTGGAAGCGGACCGGTCCGATGGCCAAGCCGGCCGGGCCGACCTCGGGGATCACCTCCTCGCTGTCCTCCTCGCGCTCGCGCTCCGGCCCCTCGGGCTTCGCGACCCGGCGTGCGGGGGAGAAGCCGGTGATCTCCCTCCAGATCGGCGACCGGGTCACGCACGACCAGTTCGGCCTCGGCACGGTCATGACGGTGACCGGCGCGGGCGCGGACGCCCAGGCGACGATCGACTTCGGCGACGAGAAGCCGAAGCGGCTGCTGCTGCGGTACGCGCCGGTCGAGAAGCTGTAGCGGCGGAGACGGCGTACGAGAGCGGGGGCCGGGCGGGTGTTGCGGGGGGAGGTGTTTCTCGTTGGGGGGGGGGGGGGGTGGTTGGTTGTTGGTCCTACTAGTGTTTGCGGGCGGGGCGGGGGGGGGGGGTGCGGTGTGGGGCCCACCC